>NZ_JBARGP010000072.1:0-2260 GCF_049798375.1 Bradyrhizobium sp. | reverse complement strand
GCGAATTTCGCTTCGCTCATTCGCGCCACCCTCTCCCACAAGGGGAGAGGGTGCACCGAGTGCGCGGATGCTCTGCCGTCGTCCATGCGCCGAGCACGAAGAAACGCTCGGCCGCCTATGGCTTGCGTGACGGCCTACCCCGCCATCGCCTTCTCGATCGCGGCCAACGCTGCATCGGCCTTCGAGCCATCGGGGCCGCCGGCCTGGGCCATGTCGGGACGGCCGCCGCCGCCCTTGCCGCCGAGCGCCTCGGAGGCCGCGCGCACGAGATCGACCGCATTGAAGCGCGCGGTGAGATCGGCGGTGACGCCGACCACGGCGCCGGCCTTACCGTCGGCGGTGACGCCGACGATGGCGACGACACCGGAGCCGACCTGCTTCTTGGCTTCGTCGGCAAGGCTCTTGAGATCCTTCATCTCGATGCCTTGGACCGCGCGGGCCATCAGCTTGACGCCGGCCACCTCGCGCATGCCATTGCCGACCTCCTGGCCGCTGCCGCCCATCGCCAGCTTCTTGCGCGCGTCCGACAGCTCGCGCTCGAGCTTCTTGCGCTCGTCCAGCAGCGCGGTGATGCGGGCCGGCACGTCATCGACGGTGGTGCGCAGCTCGGCGGCAGCCGACTTGGCCAGCGCCATGGTGTCGTTGACATGCTTGCGCGCCCCGCGCCCGGTCAGCGCCTCGATGCGGCGCACGCCCGAAGCCACCGCGCTCTCCGACGTGACCGAGATCAGGCCGATGTCGCCGGTGCGCTTCACATGCGTGCCGCCGCAGAGCTCGACCGACCAACCCATCGCGTTACTACCGTGCTCGCGCGCGGCGTCGCCCATCGAGACCACGCGGACCTCGTCGCCATATTTCTCGCCGAACAGCGCACGGGCGCCGGCCTCGCGGGCATCGTCGAGCGCCATCAGCCGGGTCGTGACCTCGGCATTCTCCAGCACGACATCGTTGGCGATGTCCTCGACGCGGGCGAGCTCTTCCGATGTGATCGGCTTCGGATGCGCGAAGTCGAAGCGGAGACGATCGGGCGACACCATCGAGCCGCGCTGGGCGATGTGGTCGCCGAGCACCTGGCGCAACGCCTCGTGCAGCAGATGCGTGGCCGAGTGATTGCTGCGGATTGCGCCGCGCCTGCCGTGATCGACCTCGAGCTGCAGCGCGGTGCCGAGCTTGAGCGTGCCCTGCTCGACGGTGCCGAGATGAACAAAGAGATCGCCCGCCTTCTTCTGGGTGTCGGTGACCTTGAAGCGAATGCCGTCGGCGGTGAGCATACCGGTGTCGCCGACCTGGCCGCCGGACTCGCCATAGAACGGCGTCTGGTTCAGCACGATGGCTCCAGTGTCGCCAGCCTTGAGACTCTCGACTTCGGCGCCATCCTTGATCAGCGCGGTGACCGCGCCCTCGGCGATCTCGGTGTCGTAGCCAAGGAATTCGGTGGCGCCGAGCTTCTCGCGCAACGGAAACCAGACATTCTCGGTCGCGGCCTCGCCCGAGCCGGCCCAGGCGGCGCGCGCCTTGGCACGCTGGCGCTCCATCGCGTCGGTGAACGAGGCCTGGTCGACGCTGATGCCGCGCGACTTCAGCGCGTCCTGCGTCAGGTCCAGTGGGAAGCCATAGGTGTCGTAGAGCGTAAAGGCGGTGTCGCCATCGAACATGTCGCCCTGCTTCAGGCCAGCCGCCTTCTCGTCGAGGATGGACAGGCCGCGCTCCAGCGTCTTGCGGAACCGGGTCTCCTCCAGCCGCAAGGTTTCCTTGATCAGGCTCTCAGCGCGAACCAGCTCCGGATAGGCCGCGCCCATCTCGCGCGTGAGCGTGCCGACCAGCCGATGCATCAGCGGCTCGCCGGCGCCGAGCAACTGCGCATGGCGCATGGCGCGGCGCATGATCCGGCGCAGCACATAGCCGCGGCCTTCGTTCGACGGCAGCACGCCGTCCGAGATCAGGAACGACGAGGCGCGCAGATGGTCGGCGATGACGCGCAGAGACGCCTTCATCGGTCCCTGCGGGTCGGCATTGGTGAGGTCGGCGATGGTGCGGATCAGTGCGACGAACAGGTCGATGTCGTAATTGTCGTGCTTGCCCTGCAGCACGGCGGCGACGCGCTCCAGGCCCGCGCCGGTGTCGATCGACGGTTTCGGCAGGCTGACGCGCTCGCCTCCCTCATGCTGCTCATACTGCATGAACACGAGATTCCAGATCTCGATGAAGCGGTCGCCATCCTGCTCCGGCGAGCCCGGAGGGCCACCCCAGATCTTGTCGC
>NZ_JBARGP010000071.1:0-1880 GCF_049798375.1 Bradyrhizobium sp. | reverse complement strand
AAGGCATTCGGCGCCAACTCGCCTGTCACGATGGTCTCGCCCTGGTTCTATGCCGAGGTGACCGCGCAGGCCGGCACCACGGTGCCGCTCGACCCCGACCATGAGGAGCGGGCGATCTATCTGGTCGACGGCGAGATCGAGATCGCGCGCGAGCGCTATGAGGGGCCGCGGCTGCTGATCTTCCGCCCCGGTGACGCCATCACCGTGCGCGTCGTCAAGCCGACCAGGATGATGTTCCTCGGCGGCGACGCGCTTGAGGGGCCGCGTCACATCTGGTGGAATTTCGTTTCCTCCAGCAAGGAGCGGATCGAACAGGCCAAGCAGGACTGGAAAACCGGCCGCTTTGCCGCTGTTCCCAGCGAGCATGAGTTCATTCCGCTGCCGGAATAGGCTAGACCAAGACGAGATTACTCCGGTGCGGCCCGGATGCTCCACCTCTCGCTTTGGGAGAGGTCGGATTGCATCGCCAGATGCAATCCGGGTGAGAGGTTACGGTCTATCGACTGAGCAGAGCCCCCTCACCCGATCGCTTCGCGATCGACCTCTCCCCGATGGGGAGAGGTGAAGCGACACCTGGTCGTCGCTTCAACGCCGCCTCACGCTCTCTTCGAAAGTCACCGCCATGACCACGCTCCTCGCCAGCAATCTGCCGCTCCCTCGCATCGGAACGGGCAAGGTCCGCGACATCTATGCTGTCGGCGAAGACCGCGTGCTGCTGCTCACCACCGACCGCATCTCGGCGTTCGACGTGGTGATGGGCGAGACCATTCCGAGCAAGGGCGCGGTGCTGACGCAGATCTCGGCCTACTGGTTCAACCAGCTGGAAGGCGTGGTGCCGCATCACATGATCACGGCAGACACAGACAAGATCATCGCGGAGGTACCGACGCTGAAGGATTATCGCCCCGAGATCCTGGGGCGCGCGATGCTGTGCAAGCGCACCAATGTGTTCCCGATCGAATGCGTGATCCGTGGCTATCTCTCCGGCTCGGCCTGGAAGGAATATGCGGCCCAAGGCACACTCGCTGGCGAGACGCTGCCGTCGGGCCTGGTCGAAAGCGAAAAGCTCGAGCCCGCGATCTTCAGCCCGGCGACCAAGGCCGAGAGCGGCCATGACGAGAACATCACCATCGCGCGGATGCGCGACGCGGTCGGCGACGAGGTCGCCCACCAGCTCGAGAGCATGACGCGCGCCATCTATACGCTCGGCGAAAAGCTCGCCCGCGACCAGGGCATCATCATCGCCGACACCAAGTTCGAGTTCGGCCGCGACCGGGATGGACGCATCATCCTGATCGACGAGGTTATGACGCCGGACTCCTCGCGCTTCTGGGCGGTCGATGCCTATCAACCGGGCAGGCCGCAGCCGAGCTTCGACAAGCAGCCATTGCGCGACTACCTCGATGTCGAACGCCACGGCGGCCGCTGGAACGGCGATGCGCCGCCGCCCCCTTTGCCGCAAAGCGTGATCGACGCCACCAGCAAGCGCTATCTGGAAGCGTATAAGCGGGTGACGGGGAAAGAACTCGCGATCTAACGTCTTTGCAGACGCGTAGCTCCTATCGTCTTGCTTCGTCATTCCGGGGCGAGGCCGCAGGCCTTGAACCCGGAATCTCGACATGGCTTATCACTTCGGGATTCCGGGTTCAGTCCCTGCGGGACTGCCCCGGAATGACGGAGCTGGCCGATAGGAGCTGCAGCGTCGGCCCGAACGAGGATAGGGACGCGCGATCACATGCCCGCCATCATCACGTATTTGATCTCGACATATTCTTCCATGCCGTGATGCGAGCCTTCGCGGCCGAGGCCGCTTTCCTTGACGCCGCCGAACGGCGCGACCTCGGTGGTGATGAGGCCGGTGTTGACGCCGACCATGCCCG
>NZ_JBARGP010000070.1:0-2924 GCF_049798375.1 Bradyrhizobium sp. | reverse complement strand
GAGATATTGACGCGCACCAGCGGGCGGATGTCGCGATAGCTCTCGCCGTCGGGCCGCAAGATCTCGACCACCTGCCAGGTCGCACCGAGGCTCACCGTCACCTGCCGTATCCGCGGATCCTTGTCGCGCAGATAGGCGTCGATCTCGCCGAGCAGCTTGACTTTGCTCTCGAAGCCCGGCGCGTCGAGCGGGTTATCGTCGCCATAGAGCTTCACATTGCTGTGCGGCGGCGGGCTCGCGAAATTGCCTGTGTAGCCACCGCGCACGGCGCTGACAGCGTCGGCAGCGCGGACCAGCGCCGGAAGCGACACGTCGGAGGAGTGTGCATAGCCGACCGCGTCGTCTTTGACCGCGCGCAAGCCAAAACCCTGGCTGGTGTCATAGGTCGCCTGCTTGAGCCGGCCGTTATCGAACATCAGCGCTTCGGTCTGGCTGTATTCCAGGAACAATTCGCCGTCGTCGGCGCCGGCAAGCCCGCGCCCGACCTCGTTGCGGACGGCGTCGCGGTCGAGATTGGCTCGGTCGAGCAGGGAGGTGGTGGCGGGATTTGTCATCGGCAGGTCCACTGGGCAGGTCCACTGGGCAGATCCGTTGTCGGCAGATCCGTTGTCGGAAGGTACGATCCAAGATAGTTGTTTCGGGGGCGGCGCGCGAGGGGCCGGATGATTACCGAACGGACATGGTCGAAATCGCTCCAATTACCCCTGCAGACATCGAAAGCTTCCATCGCACGCTCGATCTCGTCGCGCGCGAGCGACGCTATCTGTCCTTCACTGTGGCGCCACCACTTGATTCCACACGCGCTTTTGTCCTGGATATGATTGCCCGCCACTATCCGCAGCTGGTCGCGCGGTCGGCCGGCGAGGTCGTCGGATGGTGCGATGTCACGCCCAAATCAGGGCCGATCGATGCTCGGATCGGCGTGCTCGGCATGGGCCTTTTGCCGCAGTTCCGGCACCAGGGCATTGGTTCCCGGCTGATGGCCCGTGCGCTTGCCGATGCCCGCGCCTTCGGTTTCTCCCGGGTCGAACTGACCGTCTATCGCAGCAACGAGAACGCCATCCGGCTTTACGAGAAGGCAGGCTTCGTCATCAAGGCGGTGCAGCCCGCGGAAGCGCCGGGCGACGCCGTCGACAGGACGGTGCTGATCATGGCGCTGTCGCTGGAGCTTCCGGACGCATTCCAGCATCGGCGCTGACCGCGGTCGGCGCCGATCACGGCAATTTGTCGAAGCCTTCGGCTAGGCCGTTGAGGCTGAGCGGAAAGCCGATGCCTTCCTCCGGCGTCTCGAAGATGATGAAGGTCGCGGTCTTGGCGGTCTTGAGCTGGTTCAACAGCTTGTCGTCCATCACCACCTCGGCGACGCAGCCATTGGGCAGGCAGCGCACGAAGCCGGCGCGGCCGACGTCCTGGTTGTCGAGCTTGAGGCCGAGGCCGGAGGGCAGCAGCACGCCAAGCGGGGCGACCACCCGCATCAGCCGGCTCTTCTGGTCGGCGGTCTTGAGCACGATGACGGTCAGGCCGGCGTTGGAGCGGTCCTCGGCCACCACGCTCTGGATCAGCGCGCATTGCTCGTTCTGCGCCCCCGGGGGGGTGTCGCAGCGGATCTGCCAGTCGCCATGCACCGAGCGCACCGCGCCCTGCGCGTTGGCGAGGCCGGGTGCGGCAATCGCGGCCACGAGGCCCAACAAGATGGAGAGCGCCGCGAGACCGCGCCGCGCGAGGCGCCGGCGTCGCGAACAATTCGCATCTGTCCCTGCCGCGTCCGTCCCTGCGAGGTCCGTCGTCCTGTCCGTTGAAGGCCCCATCCGGGTCGATCCCATGACACTTTCCTGTGGGTGGTCTGCGGGCGGTCTGCCGCCGCGACGGCATGATACGGCAATGATGGCGCCTTGAGGACAGGGTTGGCGTCGTCAGGCCTGAATAACATCCACGAGCCGAATCAAAGTTCCGGGCGGCGTCGCTCCGCTGCCTACAACGGGCAGGACGCCTGTCAAGCGGCACGGCCGCCGCGAAGCCGCGTTCGTCCGGCAATTTACCGGAAAAATCGCAGTACGGCCAATCTCGTCGCCACGCGCAACACCCTGCATAAGACTGCATTGCGATGGATCGCGAATTATGGTTTGAGGAGCAAGATTTCGTCATTCCAGTGAACTGGCCCGGTGCCTTCCTTTAGGTCCGGCTCAAGGCCATTGCGCGGAGCGCGGATCAAGCAGCGCGCCGCCTTGGGGCACGCGCTGTGGGGGAAGTTCTGAAGGGAGCGCGAGCGACATGAAGGTGTCGATGGGCCGATTGGGCGCCCGCTTAGTGGGATTGACGGTGGCGGGCCTCTCGCTGCTGACGAGCGGGGCGGCATTTGCCGAAATGGGGCAGCCCGCGCCCTGGGAATATAGGCTGCAGCAAGCGGCCACGCCGGTGATGGAGAACATCATCTGGTTTCACAGCTGGCTGCTGACGATCATCACCATCATCACGCTGTTCGTGCTGGCGCTGCTGATCATCGTGGTGGTCAAGTTCAACGCCCGCGCCAATCCGGTGCCGTCGCGCACCACCCACAATACCCTGATCGAAGTGGCCTGGACCTTGATCCCGGTCCTGGTTCTGGTCGGCATCGCGGTGCCGTCGTTCCGCCTGCTGTTCCTCGAGCTCGACGTGCCGAAGGCCGATCTGACGATCAAGGCCACCGGCAAGCAGTGGTACTGGAGCTACGCCTATCCCGATAACGGCAAGTTCGAGTTCGATTCGCTGCTTGCGCAGGACAAGCAGCCGCGCTTGCTCGGCGTCGACAACGAGATGGTCGTGCCGGTCAACAAGGTGATCCGGGTGCAGACCACCGGCGCCGATGTCATCCACTCCTGGGCGGTGCCCGCATTTGGTGTCAAGATGGACGCCGTCCCCGGCCGTCTCAACGAGACCTGGTTCAA
>NZ_JBARGP010000069.1:0-3444 GCF_049798375.1 Bradyrhizobium sp. | reverse complement strand
GGAGAGGGTGGATCGCCGGCGCGGATGCGGCGGCGAGACGGGTGAGGGGTCTGTCTCCGCGGATGCAGACCCTACTCCGCAAGGGAAGATGGTGAAGCATCGGTGCGGCGATATCTCAGGTCGACTGAAGGTCTGTCTATGCGGAGAGAGACCCCTCACCCGGCTCAATCTCACTTTGATCGATTTCGCCACCCTCTCCCGCAGGGGGAGAGGGTGCACCGCCGCTGCGGTTGGATCAAAATAGCAGCGGGATCGATCAGAAAATCCGGTTCGCAATCACGCTTCGTAGGCCAACTACACCGGCAAGCCGTTCTTTTCGGCGAGCTGCTTCAGCGACACCTGCGGCCTGGCGCCGATGTGCTGGATCACTTCGGCGGCGGCGAGGGCACCGAGCTTGCCAGCCGCCTCATAGCCGGCTTGGCGCACCAGACCGAACAGGAAGCCGGCGGCGAACAGGTCGCCAGCGCCCGTGGTGTCGACCAGCTTCGAAATCGGGAACGCCGGCACCGAGACGACGCCGTCGTTCGACACGACGACGCAGCCCTTTTCGCTGCGGGTGACGATGCCGAGCGTGGCATCCTCGCGCAGCTGCTTCAAGGCGCCGTCGAAGTCGGAGGTCTGATAGAGCGAACTGAGCTCGGCCTCGTTGGCGAACACGACGTCGACGGTGCCGCCGCGCATCAGCTCGAGAAACTCGTCGCGATAGCGGCCAACGCAGAACGCATCCGACAAGGTCAGCGCCACCTCGCGCTCCGCCTCATGGGCGATCGCCGCCGCCTTGACGAAGGCATCCTTGGCGTCCTTCGGATCCCAGAGATAGCCTTCGAGATAGACGAACCGGCTGGCCGCGATCGCTGCGGGATCGATATCGGCGGGCGACAAATTCTGCGCCGCGCCGAGATAGGTGTTCATGGTGCGCTCGCCGTCCGGCGTCACCAGCACATAGCAGCAGCCGGTCGCCGGACCGGCGGTCGCAGGCACGGTGTCGAAGGCAACCCCGGCGGCGCGGATGTCGTGGGCATACATCTTGCCGATCTGGTCGTCCTTGATCTTGCCGACATAGGCGGTGCGCGCGCCAAAACTGGCGAGGCCGACAATGGTGTTGGCCGCCGACCCGCCCGACATCTCGGTGGCCGGTCCCATGTCGCGGTAGATCGCCGTGGCCCGCGCCTCGTCGATCAGCGACATGCTGCCCTTGGGCATCTCGTGCCGCGCCAGGAAACCGTCGTCGGTCTGCACCAGCACGTCGAAAATGGCATTGCCGATCGCGAGCACGTCGAATTTAGCGTCAGTCATCCACCGGCCTCGTTTACGGCGATTGCGAAAGGCTGCGGCCTATCACAGGCGGCGCTGCTATAGAAGGGGGCGATGATCCGGTCTTTTATGACAGTGCTTTCAGGGACACTGGCCTCGCGGCTGCTGGGCTTCGTTCGCGATTCCCTGATCGCAGCGCTGCTCGGTACAGGCCCCATTGCCGACGCATTTCTGGCCGCATTCCAGCTCGTCAACGTGATCCGCCGCCTGCTGACGGAGGGCGCGCTGAACGCCTCGCTGGTGCCGGCATGGCTGCGATTGCAGCGACACGACGGCGCGGCTGCCGCAGCCGCGTTTGCCGGGCGCGTGTTGGGTACGGTGAGCGCCGGCCTCATCGTCGCCACAATCCTGCTCGCTTTCGCGATGCCGCTGGTCATGACCGTGCTGGCTCCGGGCTTTGCTTTCAGCGAAACGTTGCAGCTCGCGGCCGACGATGCGCGGCTGATGCTGCCCTATCTCGCCTTCGCCGGCCCCTCGACGGTGCTGCTTGCGCTCGCCAGCGCGCAAGGCCGCTTCGCGCTGACAGCCTTCTCGCCGCTGTTGTTCAACGGCGCGCTGATCACTGTGACCATCGTGCTGCTCGCGAGCCACGGCGAGGCCGCACAGGCAGCGACGGCACTGGCGGCCACCATCGGCATCGCCGGCCTGCTGCAATTGTCGATCCTGATCGCGCGCGGGCGGCAAAGTGCCGTCGCCGCGCCGCTGCGCATCTCCATCGCGCCTGACATGCGCGGCTTCCTCGGCAAGGCATTCCCCGGCATGGTGGCGAGCGCCGCGCCGCAACTGCTTGCCGTGGGCGGCGCCATCATCGCGTCACGCGAGCCTTCAGCGGTGTCGTGGCTCTATTTCGCCAACCGCCTGATCGAGCTGCCGCTCGGCATCGTCGGCATGGCGATGGGCACGGTGCTGGTCCCCGAACTGACACGCGCGCTGCAGGCCGGCGACAAGGCGATGCTGGCGCATGCGCAGTCGCGCGGGCTCGAGCTTGCTGCCGCTCTCGCGCTGCCGGCGATGCTCGGCCTGATCGCGCTGAGCGAGCCGATCGTGCGGCTGCTGTTCGAGCACGGCGC
Source organism: Bradyrhizobium sp. (assembly GCF_049798375.1). GTDB lineage: Bacteria > Pseudomonadota > Alphaproteobacteria > Rhizobiales > Xanthobacteraceae > Bradyrhizobium. The sequence continues at coordinate 1,060 of NZ_JBARGP010000069.1, read as the reverse complement.
ATTCAGCGCGACCGACACCGCGGCGACCGCGCGCATCCTGGCATGGCTGGCGACGGCGCTGCCGGCGCAAGTGCTGGTGAAGGCGCTGTCGCCCGCCTTCTTTGCCCGTGAAGATACCCGCACGCCAATGAATGCGACCCTGATTGGCTTCGCGGTCGCCATCGTGTCAGCGCTGGCGCTCGGCCATGTCATCGGCAGCAGCGGGATCGCCATCGGCCTGGCGCTCGGCGCCTGGGCCCAGGCACTCGCATTGTTCCGACGCGGCGCGTTAAGCTTCGGCTTTGCGGTCGAGCCGGCGACCCGCCGCCGCCTGCCGCGCATCGTGCTGGCGGCGATCGCGATGGGTGGCGCGTTGTGGGCTGCAGCAACCGGAACGGCGAGCTTTGCCGGATCCCACGCCGGGCTAGGCCGGGCTGCCGTGCTGTTCTGCCTGATTGCGGGCGGGATCGCGCTCTATGGCGGGCTGCTGTCCGCGCTCGGCGTCACCGGCTGGCGCGCCAGCGTCCGAGCGGTTCGCAGGCCGCCATCGCACGACTTGCGCGAGTAAGGCACTCCATGCCAAACGACGCACCAATCGATAAATTTGGAACAGCGACCATGGCCTTCGTGGAACGGGTTTTTTCAGGCGTCCAGCCGACCGGCAATCTGCATCTCGGCAACTATCTCGGCGCCATCAAGAAATTCGTCGCCCTGCAGGACACGTCCGATTGCATCTACTGCGTCGTCGATCTGCATTCGCTGACCGCGCAGCTGGTCCATGACGACCTTGCCGACCAGACACGTTCGATCACCGCCGCGTTCCTCGCCTCCGGCATCGACCCGAAGAAGCACATCGTCTTCAACCAGTCGCGGGTGATGCAGCACGCCGAGCTCGCCTGGATATTCAACTGCGTCGCGCGCATCGGCTGGATGAACAAGATGACGCAATTCAAGGACAAGGCTGGCAAGGACCGCGAAAATGCCTCGCTGGGCCTGCTTGCCTATCCCTCGCTGATGGCTGCCGACATCCTGCTCTACCGCGCCACCCATGTGCCGGTGGGCGAGGACCAGAAGCAGCATC
>NZ_JBARGP010000068.1:0-6298 GCF_049798375.1 Bradyrhizobium sp. | reverse complement strand
GGCAGCGGCAGAGGTTTTGGCGCCGGCACCTCGAATGGTTGCGCCATGTGCTGGGCCGCCAGCAACGAGCCGGCGCTACCGGGCCGCATCGAATGTGTATTGCTCCAGACCTCGAAATTCCAGGCGGCGATTTTCCCATCGGTGCCGAGCGAAGCCCTGAGCTTGGTCACCATCGCCGGACCAAACGGCTCCCAGGCGTGCTCCTGCTCGCGCATCCATTGCACGCGCACCGGCGTTCCCGGCATCGCGCGCGCGATCAACGCAGCATCCGCCGCGACATCGTCGGCACCATTGTGGCCGTAGCAGCCGGAGCCTTCGACGTGAATGCAGCGGACCTTGGCCGGCTGCACCCGCAGCATCTCGGCAATCGCCTGCCGGTCGGGATAGACACCCTGCGTATGCGTCCACACCGTCGTCAGATCGCCGGTGAGCTGCGCCACCGCGCAGGACGGTCCGATCGAGCCGTGCGACTGATAGGGCCGCGTGTAAGTCGCTGCCAGCGTGGTCTGCCCGGCTGCGGACGCATCGCCTCGTTCAAGGATCACGCTGTCCTGTGATTGCAGTCCAAGCAGGACGTCGGTGATGTCGTCCCGGCTCGGCAAATGTGCCGTCTCCTGCCACATCGCGGCGGCCGCCAACGCGTTCATCGCTTTTACCGCACGAAACTCCTTGTCCGCAACCACCGCAAGGAAATTGCCGTCACGGACCACCTTCACCACGCCCGGCATCTTCTCGACCGAGGCGGTCTCGCATTCGGTCAATTGCGCGCCATAGCTCGGCGGCCGCACCACGCGCGCGTGCACCATGCCGGGAAGCCGCATATCCTGGACATAGGCCTGACCGCCCGTAACCTTGGCCGGAATATCGACCCGCTGGATCGGCTGGCCCATCACGGTAAAGCTCGCCGGATCCTTCAACGGCGAAGTCGGCTGCGCCTGGACATGCAGCATACCATCGGCAATCAGCTCGCCATAAGTAAGCCTGCGGCCATCGGAGGCGATCACGGCGCCTTGCTCGGTGCGCAGCGCTTCCGCCGGGAGTTCAAGCCGCTTGGCAGCCTCCGCGACCAGGAGCGCGCGCGCTTGCGCGGCCGCGTTCAGGATAGCGGTGCCGCTGTCCTGCATCGAGTGACTGCCTGCGGTGTAGCCCTCATTCGCGGTCAGACCGGTGTCGGCAGTGACCACCTTCAGGGATGCAAACGGCACGTCGAGCTGCTCGGCCGCGATCTGTTGGAAGGCGGTCTTGAATCCCTGACCCAGTTCCGCCTTGCCGGTGAAGATCGTGATTGTGCCGTCGGCTTCGATGCGAAGCCAGGAATCGAGATAGGGCGCGGTCTTCAGGCTACCCAGTGGCTTGGGCGATGCACTCGCGGCCGCCCCACTCTGCTCCTGCCCTCGCGCGCCATGTAACGAAAAACTCACGACCAGCGCGACGCCACCGGCGAGCACCTGCCGTCGATCGAGAGTGAACGGACCGCTCATCGCGCGCCCCCCGTCGTTGTCGACAATTCGGCTGAATCCATCAGGCGCGAGGCGCGGTGAATCGCACGCAGGATGCGCATGTGGGTGCCGCAACGGCACAGATGCAGCGCGAGCTCGGCTCGGATCTCGGCATCGTCAGGCTTTGGATTGCGCATCAGCAGCGCCTGTCCCCGCATCATCATGCCGGCGATGCAATAGCCGCATTGCGCGGCCTGTTCCTCCATGAAGGCGCGCTGGATCGGCGCCGGGTTTGCGACATCGCCCAGCCCCTCGAGCGTGGTGACCTGCTTGCCGCGTAGCAGCAGGATCGGCGTCACGCAGGACAGCACCGCCTTGCCATCGACGATGACCGTGCACGAGCCGCACTGCCCAAGGCCGCAGCCGAACTTGGCGGCATTGAGCTTCAGATCGTCGCGCAGCACATAGAGCAGCGGCGTGTCGGGCTCGGCATCGACCTGGTGATCCCATCCGTTGACGTGCAATGTCATCATGGCTTGTCTCGCTGTGCCGCGTCGGCCGGCGCATTCTGCGGTCCGGCCGCTGTCCTGACATAAGCGGTCTGCGTCTGCCGCGCCTGTTTCACGATCTCTTCAACGTTCATCCACGCCGGTCCTTCGCCGAAGCGTGCTCGCAGATAGGTTAACAGCGCAGCGATCTGATTGTCGTCCATGCTGTTGCCGAAGCCAGGCATGATCGGGCTTCTCTCACCTGCGACCGGCTGCACACCGGCGATCACGATATTGGCGAGATTGCGCGGATCTGAGACGCTGACGGCAGTGGAGCGCGCAAGGTCGACGCCGCCATAGGGCAATGGCCTCGCGCTTTCGTGACAGCTCACGCACGCAGCCGCATAGATCGCCGCCCCGGGATCGCCGGATAAGCTAGCGACGCTCGGCGACGCCGCCTTACGATCGGTGGGAGCTTTGCCAAAGACATCGGCCATGTAGGTCGCAATATCAGTCACATCGCTCGCAGGCACCGAGGACAGATTGCTCACCACCTCCGCCATAGGGCCGCGCGCGGTGCCATGATCGGCATGCCAGCCCTGCCGCAAATAGGCGATGAGCGCTTCACGATCCCAATGCACCGGCGCCGGCGAATGTGTGTTGATCGCATAGGCCTGCCAGTTGTCGACATCGCCGCCAGAGAAGGAGGCATTGGTCCGCTCTGCCCCGAGCGCATTGCGCGGGGTATGGCAGGCGCCGCAATGCGCCAGCCCCTCGACCAGGTAGGCGCCGCGATTCCATTCCGCGCTCTTGTCAGGCGCAGGCCGATACGTCCCGTGATGCAGGAACAGCAGCTTCCAGCCTGCAAGCAGCCAGCGCTGGTTGTATGGAAACGAGACCTCGTTTGTCCGCGTCGGTGCGTGCACCGGCTCGCGGGTCATCAGGAAGGCATAGAGCGCGCGGTCGTCGGCATCGGAGATGTTGGTGAAATGGTCGTACGGAAACGTCGGGTAGAGATGATGCCCGTCGCGATCCACGCCCGCCCGCATGGCGCGGCGAAACGCGGCTTCGGACCAGCCGCCGATGCCGCTCTCGGGATCGGGCGTGATGTTGGTCGAAAAGATCGTGCCGAATGGCGTCGGCACCGGCAGTCCACCGGCAAAGTCGCGGCCGCCGCGCACCGTATGGCAGGTGTTGCAGTTGCCGATGGCAGCCAGATCGCGTCCGCGCCTGATCAGGTCGGGCCGAAACGACGTTGACGATGCCGGCGCGACCGCGGCTATCGCCGGCCGCCATACCAGTACAAACGCGCCACAGCCTGCGACGAGCAACACGGCCGCAACACCTGCAATGATCTTCGAGCGAGCCATCCGGTCAGCGGTCCTCCCGGCCATTGGTAGCACGATCATTGTTCGTCCGGCCGGTGCGACAGGCAACATCACCACCAGTTGAATTTGCGGCTCGTCCGCTCAGGTTGGGGAACCGGTCCGCGCCTTGAACGTTCCTGATCCGCTCCCGACGATACCCAGATCGAGGCAAGCACGGTGAGAGCAGACGCGCCATCTTCGCCAGACCAAACCGATCTCTACCCTGCTGAAAAGCCCGCGGCGGTGAGATCACCCTGAGGACATCCGCTCGACCTTGGGCGTTGTTCGGAGCTCTGGCAGGCGCCGTTCTCCCGGTGTTGATCCTCACATTGCAGAGATAGGAGTTCGTCCCATGCGGCCACGGAAGCGCTCAGTACGGCTCAATCCGACCATCATGCTCGAGATGGCCTGCCACACGGCCATGGGTGTCGCACTGGGGCTCGGCTTCGCATTCGCATTGACGTTCATTGACGCCTTCGGCATCGCGACCTTGATTGCCCACAGCTATCAGCCCAAGGTGACGCTTGCGCTCTTTGTCGGCACATTCACCCTGGCCTTTGCGGTCGGCGCGACACTCACCGGTCTGGTCTTCACGATCATGGAAGAGCGCTGAAGCTTCTTGTCCAGCAGCCCTCGATCTTCTCAGCATCTCGGCTGATAGTTGCGGTGCCCCGCCCCAAATGAGAATTGCGCCCCGGCCCGACTACGTGTGTCCCGAACGACTATCGGACGCGGGGCACGGCCGGAACTGGTTCGCTTCTTGGATGTTACACGAATGTCACAGCCACGCACATTGTGCGGCTGTTCTCCGTCCGTTCGAAACAGTTGATGACGGACCCACGTGCGCGAGCGGTAGGTTCGCGCGCGTGGTTGAGGTTCGCTTGGTCAAGTGCAAGGAGAGCCAAAAATGCCTGCGTACATCAGACATTGCGAAGATACCGAGCTCGCACCGGTCATGTGCCCCGGCTGCATCGGCCTGCTGCCTATGTTCGTGCGCGACGTCGAGCCGCATTGGAGCATGGCGAAGATCGACTTCATCTACGAGTGCGCGGACTGCGGCGCCGAGGTTCGCCACACCGTGAAGAAGCCGCTCGCGCACTGATCGACTTCGCGAGATGCGACGATGTTTCGCGTCTGATCAGGCGTAATCGGCGCTCTCGTGAGAGGCGCTTTGACGATTATGCATGTCAAGAACAGGTGGTGATCGGACCACCTGACTCATCGCCGGCTGGATGCCCCTTGGGCGCTCAGTGCGTGGCCGATGGCAAATCGGACCAACTGAGATTGCATTCCCGGAAATGCAGCGCGATTTCTTCGAGGGCGCGCTTTTCCCATTCTTCCGCCTGCGAAAGCCAAAACCCCTTGCGCTGCGTATCCAGGGCGGCACGCTCGCGACACAGATACTCCTGACTGCGGATATCGACGAGTTTGTTCATGCCCTCACTCCGGGGATACGAAGCCTGGATCGCTGGCATTATCTAACAGATCGGCGTTCGATTGATCTCACTCTACCGTGCGCAACGATGACTTTATCTTTGCCGGAACTTGAACAATTCACAATATCGCGTCATCCCGCGACGCAACATCGGCTGGCTGGCCCGGCTATCTGCGCAAATAGCAATGGAAGCCGCCATGAATAGCCCCGCGATCGAGTTCAAAGCCGACCGCACTGCGTTCGTCGTCGCGACGCCAGCTCTCGCGCAGGGTTGCAAGCTCTGCCCTTTCGAGCGGCGACTCGGCTCCTGCGGTGCGGAAGACCACGCACACTCGTTCGCTGCCGACGCGGTCGATGGCATCCCACAGTGTCCGAATGGCTTCCAGATTCAGCCAATCGTGCGAATGCGACAGCGCCACGGCATCGACCTCACGGGCAGGCAGACCTCGAAGAAATTCCAAGAGTCCGGCATGGACCGGAATGATGACGCCGGCACCGTTGCGCATCCTGGCGAACTGGCGACGCTGGAGATCAAGCGGCAAGCCCCGATCGCCAGGCCCGGGATAACGACGTGCCAGCGCCTGCCAAGCAAAGTAGTTGACCTCCTCAGGGTGCCGTTCGATCAACCTCAGCAGCCGCTCGTGAAGCACTTCCTGGAGCGGCCGTCCTGCGCCAAGCCGCGCACGCTGCGATGGTGCAATGCCGAACCCCGACAGCACGGCCGGCACCCGCATCAAGAATCGCAACGAACCCGCGTGAAACAGCCGGTCTAGCAGGCCAAGGCCTCCGTCCATTCAGGAGAGCCGGTTGTCCCGCTCAGCAGCACCTTTGCATCGATCCGAGCCAGCCTTGCGACCAACAAGGCGAAACCGATCGCGCGGCCAAGCAGACCGTGCCGATAGAGCCCGTCAGCGAAATAGGCATATCTCGGACGTTCGAACATGGTCATGCGGTCCCAATAGCATCGTGCCTGGGGGTCGAGCAGCGGACGCAGCCGCTCGACATAAAGCTGCTCATTCGCGGCCGACGATCCTTCGCCGAAGAACTGCCAGAATTGCTCATAAGTTGAGAGACTCCGCGCACCGGCCAGCTTCAGCTTGAGCAATGCGAGACGCGCATTGTCGCAATCGACCGCGTAGACCTGCGCCGGTTGTGCAGTGAGGTAGGACAGCGCATTACACCCGGTCGACGACGCGGCGACGATCGTCGATCCCAGCGGCAATCGCATCGCCGCCAGATCGGCCTCTGGATCTTCCCAGCTTTGCGTATGGACCACTTGTCGCAGGCAGAACGCGACGATCCTGTCCTAGATCGCTTCTTCGCTGCGCGGCGCGTCACTGCGCAACGCGCCGGCCATCAATCGAATCGCCATCGAAGCCTCGCCTCAACGATTCGATCAGACTATCGAATGCGCGCTGCAGTTTTACGACAGGCTACGCGGCGCCCGAACGCGTGTCATGTTGCGCCGGAGCTCGATGCCAGCAAACAATGCCAGTGCAAGCACGAACGGCAACAGATGATAGAGGATGCGAAAGATCAGGAGCGCAGCCAACAATGGCTCCTTGTCGT
>NZ_JBARGP010000067.1:0-7493 GCF_049798375.1 Bradyrhizobium sp. | reverse complement strand
TCGAGCGCCGAGGTCGGCTCGTCGAACAGCATCGCGATCGGATCCATCGCAAGCGCCCGGGCGATCGCGACGCGCTGCTGCTGGCCGCCGGACAGCTGCGCCGGGAATTTCTGCGCATGCTCCGTCAACCCGACCCGCTCCAGCAGCTTCATGCCCTTGGCGGTCGCCGCATCATGCTTGCGCCCGAGCACCTTTTCCTGCGCCAAGCGAAGATTGTCGATGATCTTCAAATGCGGGAACAGCTCGAAATGCTGGAATACCATGCCGACCCGCGCGCGCAGCTTCGGCAGATTGGTCTTGCGATCCTTGACCTTGATGCCGTCGATCGTGATCTCGCCGTCCTGAAACGGCTCCAGCGCATTGACGCATTTGATCAGCGTCGACTTGCCGGAACCCGAGGGCCCGCAGACCACCACGACCTCGCCCTTGGCGACCGAGGTCGTGCAGTCCTTCAGCACCTGGAAGGCCGGTGTGTACCATTTGTTGACGTGGCTGATTTCGATCATGAGAAGAACATAGCCTGCTTCAACGGGAACGGTGCGCTCCCTCTCCCTTTGGGAGAGGGTTGGGGTGAGGGGTTCGGTCTATCGGGAGATCACATCCCCTCACCCGGATTGCTCCTCTACGATGCTTTGCATCGTGAGGCGCAATCCGACCTCTCCCCATGGGAGAGGTGATCGACCGCATGTGTAGCGACAGCATGTTCATACAAACACTATCTGACGATGGCGATGCGCGACTGCAGCTGGCGGACGCTGAACGACGCAACGCAGGAAATGATGAAGTAAACCAGAGCCGCGAACAGGTACATCTCGACCAGGCGGCCATCGCGCTGGGCAACCTTGGAGGCCGCGCCCAGGAAGTCCGTGATCGAGAGCACATAGACCAGCGAGGTGTCCTGGAACAGCACGATGGTCTGGGTCAGCAGCACCGGCAGCATGTTGCGGAACGCCTGCGGCAGCACGACATAACGCATGGTCTGGCTGTATGTGAGGCCGAGCGCGGACGCCGCCGCCGGCTGGCCGCGCGAGATCGACTGGATGCCGGCGCGCATGATCTCGGAGAAATAGGTCGCCTCGAACATGACGAAGGTGATCAACGAGGAGGCGAAGGCGCCGACGCTGATCGGCCGCGACGCGCCGGTGATCCACTGCCCGATATAGGGCACCAGGAAGTAGAACCAGAAGATGACGAGTACCAGCGGCAGCGAGCGCAGGAAATCGACATAGATCGCGGCAATCCAGGCCAGGACGCGATTGCCGGACAGCCGCATCAACGCGATCAGCGTACCGAACACCAGCCCGCCGAGCGACGACAGTGCTGTGAGCGTCAGCGTGAAGGTCATGCCGTCGATGAACAGATAGGCCAGCGAGCGGCGGATGACGTCGAAATCGAAGTTGGCCAGCATCGCCTATTTGCCCGTGATGTAGCCGGGGATCGCGACGCTGCGCTCGAGCAGGCGCATGCCGATCACGACGACGACGTTGATGGCCAGATACATGACGGTCGCGCCGCTGAAGGCCTCGAACACCTGGAAGGAAAACTCCTGCATCGAGCGCGCTGCGCCCGTCAGTTCGATCAGTCCGATGGTGATCGCGACCGCGCTGTTCTTGATTGTATTGAGGAACTCGGACGTCAGCGGCGGCAGGATGATGCGGAAGGCCATCGGCAGCAGCACATAGCGGTAGACCTGCGTCGTGGTGAGGCCGAGCGCGGTCCCCGCCATTTTCTGACCGCGCGGCAGCGAACCGATGCCGGCAGCCAACTGCACCGCGACGCGCGCGGACATGAACAGGCCGACGCCGACGGCCGCCGTATAGAACGGCGCATTCGGCATCTGCTTCAGCCATAACCCCGCGGCTGGCGGCAACAGCTCGGGCAGCACGAAGAACCAGAGGAACAGCTGCACCAGCAGCGGCATGTTGCGGAAGAATTCGACATAGAGAAAGCCGAACCACTGCGCGGCTTTCGACGGCAAGGTCCTGAGCACGCCGACGATCGAGCCGGTCACGAGCGCAATGATCCAAGCGAACAGCGAGATCTTGATCGTCACCCACAGGCCTGACAACAGCATGTCGAGATAGTTGCCGGCCCCGGTCGGGTTCGGCTCGAAGAAGATGTGCCAGTTCCAGTGGTAGTTCACGCGCGCGGTCCAAATCGATTTAGATGTGGATCGCGCCCATGCAATGGACGGGCCATCGCATGGGCGCGGTGAGCCTCACATTACTTTACCACATACGACGCCGGATCCGGCGAATCCGACGGCTTGGCGAATTCCGCCTTCAGCGCCGGCGAGATCGGCGTGTTGAGGTTGAGGCCCTTCGGCGGAATCTTCTGGGTGAACCACTTGTCATACATCTTCTGGCCCTCGCCCGAGGTGTAGATATGGGCGGTGGCAGCATCGACGACCTTCTTGAACGCGGGATCGTCCTTGCGCAGCATGATGCCGTAAGGCTCCGGCGTCGAGAACTCGTCGGTCGAGATCGCGTACAGGCTCGGATCCTTCGAGCCGGCCACAAGGCTCGCCAGCAGGATGTCATCCATCACGAAGGCGGCTGCACGATCGGTTTCGACCATCAGGAAGGCTTCGGCGTGATCCTTGGCCGGGATGATGGTGGCGCCGAGGCCCTTGGCGGCATTGGCCTCGGTGAGTTGCTTGATGTTGGTGGTGCCGGCGGTCGAGACCACGGTCTTGCCCTTGAGGTCGGCGATCGACTTGATGCCGCTGGTCTTCTTGAACACGTAGCGGCTGGCGGTCAGGAAGTGGGTGTTGGTGAAAGCGACCTGCTTCTCCCGCTCGGCATTATTGGTGGTCGAGCCGCATTCGAGATCGATAGTGCCGTTGGCGAGCAGCGGGATACGGGTCGAGGACGTCACCGGCGTCAGCTTGACATCGAGCTTGTCGAGCTTGAGGTCCTTCTTGATGGCATCGACGATGCCGTAGCAGATGTCCATCGCGAAGCCGACCGGCTTCTGGTTGTCGTCGAGATAGGAGAACGGAATCGAGGAATCGCGGAAGCCGAGCGTGATCGCGCCGGTATCCTTGATGTTCTTCAAGGTCCCCGTCAGGTCCTCAGCCTGTGCCGGCCCCGACATCTGGCTCGCGCCGAGCACGGCGGCGAACGCAAGACCCAAAATTCGAAATTGCTTCATTCGTTATCTCCTCAGTCCGGCATTTCAGCCGGATGCTTGCATAAACCGGGTCGAATTCCTACGGCCGGCCGGTCCCGCATGGTGCCGCGGCCGGCCGGGGACCATAAACCGCCTGCCAGCGGCTGCCGCCCGGACGATTGCGACAAATTGCCTGCCCTCCGCGCCATTCGGCAAGGTGCACCATGCTAGGCAGTAACGCCAAGCTTGCGGATGGTAAACAGCGACGCGAGGCTGAGCAGCGCCACCAGACTAAGGTAGTAGCCCGGCGCCATGTCGCCGAAGAAGGCGATGGTGCCGAGCGCCGTCATGATCGCCGGCCCGATGCCGCCGAAGACCATGACGCCGATATTATAGCCGAGTCCAAGCCGGTGGCGCGCGACTTGCCGACCGAGGCGTGAGCGGTCGCGGTCGAAACCATCGTCTGATGTCCCTTGAAGTGCGCATGCGCTGCGGCAACCTCGCCCCGCTCTTGTCCGCCATAGCTCGAAGAGCGCCGGCGGATGCGGGGAGATGTCGATCGCGTAGCGATCGGGTGAGGAGGTACAGGTCTAACAACTCACACCTCTCGTGCGTCTGCCCCTCACCCCCTGCCCTCTCCCCGTGAAGAACGGGGAGAGGGAGCGCACCGTAAGAGGCGTAGCCCGGATAAGCGCAGCGATATCCGGGAATTGCGTCCCCGCATGTCGCTGCGCTTATGCGGCTACCTGCTACAAACACCATCACAGCGGCTTTCCAAGCTCGCCGATGTCCCAGAACAGGCCGGCCATGATGCCAAGCGCTTCGTCGGTGACGCTGAGCAGGATGTGCTCGTCCGGCGCATGCTGCGAACAGCCGGGATAGGAATGCGGCAGCCAGAGCGTCGGCATTTTCAGCACATCGGCGAACACGTCGTTCGGTAGCGAGCCGCCGAAATTCGGCAGCACCGCGGGCCGCTTGCCGCTGCTCTTTTCGACCGATGCGGCCGCCCATTTGATCCAGGGGCTGTCGAGATCGGCACGCGAGGCGATGAAGCTCTGCGCAGTCGTGACCTCGATCATCGGAAAGCCGTGTGCTGCGAGATGCGCGCCGATCACCTCGGCGATGCCGTCGACCTTGGTGCCGACCACGAAGCGAAGCTGCAGCACGGCGCGGGCGCGGCCGGGAATCGCGTTCGCCGGCTTGTCGATATTGCCGGCCGAGAGCGCCAGCACTTCGAGCGTGTTCCAGGCATAGAGCCGCTCGGCCGGCGACAATCCGTCGTCGCCCCAATTGTCCGACAGCGCCGGCTCGTCCTCGGTCGGCTCGACCTTGACGTCGGCGAGCGCATCGCGGATCGCGTTCGTGAGCCGCGGCGGCTTCAGGGCGTCGAGCTTGATGCGGCCATGGCCGTCGATCAGGGTCGCGATCGCATTGGCCAGGATGGTCGCGGGATTGGCCAGCACGCCGCCCCAATTGCCGGAGTGATGCGCACCCTCGCGCAAATTGACGTCGAGATGGATGCGGACGCCACCACGGCAGCCGAGGAAGATGGTCGGCCGCTGCGCCGACAGCCGCGGCCCGTCGGAGCCGATGAACAGATCGGCCTTCAACGCGTCGCGCTGGACGTCGGCGACTTTGGCGAGGTCCGGCGAGCCGGTCTCCTCGCCCATCTCGATGATGAACTTGGCGTTGAAGCCGAGCTTACCACCGCGCGTTTCCTTGACGGCGCGAAGGGCCGCCATGTTGATGCTGTGCTGGCCCTTGTTGTCGGCGGTGCCGCGGCCGTAGGCACGATCGCCGATCGTGGTGATGGTCCAGGGATCGAGTCCGTCGCGCCACTCACCGGTCATGCCGTCGACGGTATCACCGTGGCCGTAGCTCAACACCGTCGGCGCGCTGTCGCTTTCATGGTAGCCCGCGATCAGGAACGGCGACCGTCCGCTGGGGGAATCGATGATGCGGCTTTCGAACCCGAGCGCGCCCAAGGACGGCGTCAGCTCATCCCTGAGATAGGCGTAAAGCTCGCTTTTGCGCTCGGCATTGAGGCTTTCGGTCCGATACGCCACCCTGCGGTCGAGCTCGCTGAGAAACTCGCCTGATTGGAGATACGACCGGGCACGGGCGATTGCATCAATCCTGGTCATGGCGCTTTTCCAGTCACGAAACGATGGCGCGTCTTATCGGGATCGGCGGCGGAACGGAAGAGCTGTATCTGCAGGCTGGCGGGTGATGCGCACCCATCCCGCGCGTTGTCATTCCGGGCTCGCGCTCCGCACTCCGGAATGACGAGTCGAGTGTATGGCATCGCCCTTGCCTCTCACAAACGCCGCGGCGTACTGGATCGTCCGCCTGCGCGGACAATGACGGCTGAATGTGGTGCGCCGCCGTTGCCTCATGCTGTAAGGCAAGCAGCCGCATTCTCGCGACATGATCTGGTTGCTGCGAGGGACCACTCGACCGCTTCGCTTTTGAATGCATTCGCGAAATGAGTATTTGCGCGTATTCGCTCCATCGCGCTTCAGCATCGAGACCGGTCGTTGTGGATCCCAGGCCGCGATTCGCCTACCCGGGACGACAGCGTCAGCTGAGCACGATCTCGCGTCAGCCTTCGATGTCGTCCTGGTGATCGAAATGTCCGCCGGTGGCGGGCGATCACGCTTTTTGCGGTCGCAATCACGGTTGCGAGATGCCGTGCTTGCCACCCTCCGCTTGTGCGGCAGAAAAAGGTCTGTTCCCAGGGACCTCGCCGAACCAGCAACATTTGGAAAAGCTGAGCCCTTTCCAAAAGTTAACACGACAAGTCGCGGGGAATGCCGGCAGGATGCCGGCAGAAAAAGTACGGGAAGCTCCAGCTCGGCTAGGCTATCACCGGACAAATCGATCCGAGCCGAACCAGTGTAGAGCAATGGACCAACCGCTGAAGCCATCGACCCCCGGCCGCGCGCCGGAGACCAAGACGCCAGCCAAGCGCCGACGCGGCCGGCCGCTCTTGACCATCTTCATCCTGGTGCTGCTGGCAGCCGGCGCCGTCTGGTGGCTACGTCACGAAAAGGCGCCCCAGCAGGACACTGCGCGGGCCGGCCGCAACGCTGCGCCGATGTCCATCGTCGACGAGACCATCGGCAAGGGCGATATCGGCATCAGCCTGAACGCGCTCGGCACCGTCGCCTCGCTTGCGACCGTCACCATCCGAAGCCAGATCTCGGGCTATCTGATGAAGATCGATTTCAAGGAAGGCGAGGAGGTCAAGAAAGGCGACCTCATCGCGGAAATCGATTCCCGCCCCTATGAGGCCGCGCTCGCCCAGGCCAAGGGCCAGCTCACGCGCGACGAGGCGCTGTTGAAGGGCGCACAGGTCGACCTGCAGCGCTATCAGGGCCTTGCCGCCCAGAATGCGGTGCCCCGCCAGACGCTGGATACGCAGGTGGCGCTGGTCGCCCAGGATCAGGGCACCGTCGAGGCCGACCGCGCGTCGGTCAAGTCGGCCGAGGTCAATTTGAACTATACCAGGATCCTGGCGCCGATCGACGGCCGTGTCGGCTTGCGCCAGGTCGATCAGGGCAATTACGTCACCCCCGGTGATACCACCGGACTGGTCGTGATTACGCAGCTGGCGCCGATCAGCGTGCTGTTCACGGTGCCGGAGGACAATCTGCAGGCGATCTCCAAGCGGCTGGCGAGCGGTGCGGTCCTGCCCGTGACGGCGCTCGACCGCGGCGGCGCCAACAAGCTCGCGGACGGCACCCTGCAGACCTTCGACAGCCAGATCGATGCCACCACCGGCACCATCAAGCTGCGGGCGAAATTCCCGAACGAGCAGCGCACGCTCTATCCGAACCAGTTCGTCAACATCCGCCTGCTGCTCGACACCCACAAGGACGTCACGACCATATCGACGTCTGGCGTTCAGCGCGGCGTGCCCGGCACCTTCGCCTACCTGATCAAGGATGACAGCACAGTCACGGTGAAGCCGATCAAGCTCGGTGTCACCGATGGCGACCGTGTCGAGGTGTTGTCAGGGCTTAACCCGGGCGATCGCGTCGTGATCGACGGCGCCGACAAGCTGCGCGAGGGCGCCAAGGTGGTCGTGCGTGGGACCAATGATGCCGCGGCTCCGGCGTCCGCGGCGCCGGCCTCCGGACCGAACGGCCCGGGTGCTCCCGGTGGCGCCAAGAAGCGCCGCTCGGAGGGCGGGCCGAAGCAATGAACCCGTCGCGCCCCTTTATCCTGAGGCCGGTCGCGACGACGCTGTTCATGGTCGCAATCATGCTGTCCGGCATGCTCGCGTTCCGCTTCCTGCCCGTGGCCGCGCTGCCGGAGGTCGATTACCCGACCATCCAGGTGCAGACCTTCTATCCCGGCGCCAGCCCCGACGTGATGAC
>NZ_JBARGP010000066.1:0-22028 GCF_049798375.1 Bradyrhizobium sp. | reverse complement strand
CTCACGGCGCCGCCGCTGCGCTTGCCTGGCGCTGTTGGCTCGCCGGTAACGCCGGTCGCCACTGTCTGACGTGCTGCTCCGTCCGGACCGACCTTGGAGTTGTAACACCTGTAGTTGTATGCGGTGCGCTTGACAGGCTCCTCTCCGTTTTGCAATCCTTTCGCATAACGGAAACAAGTGTTCCGCCATGTGGTACGGTTGAAAATTTGGAGGAGCTCATGACTTCCCAGCCTCGGTCCGATGCGACCGTTTCACTGGCGCGCGGTGCAGCTCGTGCTCAAGGACGGGTGCAGGGCAAGGTCGCGCTTGTCTTCGGTGCCGGGTCGTCGGGTCCTGGCTGGGGAAATGGCAAAGCGGCGGCCGTACTTTATGCCCGCGAGGGGGCGGCTGTTGCAGCGGTCGATCTTCACCTCGCCGCGGCGAAAGAGACTCACGACCTCATTGGCGGGGAGGGCGGACGAAGCCTTGCTCTGGCGGCAGACGTGACATCAGCCGAAGCGGTGGCCAATGTTGTCCGGCAGGTGGTTGACGCCTTCGGCACGATTGACATCCTGCATAACAATGTCGGCATCACGTCGATGGGCGACGTGATTGAAGCCAGCGAGGAGAGTTGGCGTCAGGTCATCGACACCAACCTGACCGGCGCGTTTCTCACGTGCAAGCACGTGCTGCCGACCATGCTCGCACAGGGGAGCGGCGCGATCGTCAATGTGTCCTCCCTCGCCTCCATTCAGATCAATAGCTATCCGTACATTTCCTACTACGCGGCCAAGGCGGGATTGAATCATTTCACCCGCGCCATGGCGGTACAGTATGCAGCCAGTGGCGTGCGCGCCAATGCGGTTTTGCCCGGCGTCATCGATACGCCGCTGATCCGGACGCAGATCGCAGGCCGTTACGAGGACACCGACGCCATGATGAAGGCGCGTCATGCGGCAAGTCCGATGGGACGTATGGGGGACGCGTGGGATGTCGCCCGCGCTGCGCTGTTTCTCGCGTCCGATGATGCGGCCTACATCACCGGCGTCTGCCTGCCGGTTGATGGCGGCAAAAGCTGCGTTGGCCGCTGATTCCAGGATCGTCGCAGCCAGCGAACCTTTCCATTCGGCCGTGCCCGACGAAAACAGGCCGGATTTTCCATCGACGCGGCGCGAAACGCCGCGCCAGCATCATTTGACCCGGATCTTCCGCTCATGGGAGCGGATCCCGCCGGGATCGCAGCGTCGTCTCATCCCCACAGGACTCATGGACGTGGCGAGCCCGTGCCGCGCCTCAATGTCATGCTCTTCCGGGAGCGATTGGACGCCATCATCAAGCCTTGCGACTTCCCCGGCGTGCCGGCGCGCCGTCCGGCTCCGCTGTCGCTGCGAGCGCTCCCCGGCGTTGCTCGGCCTCCCTCGAGCCGGCATGAAGCACTGCCGCCAGTTCGGCGGCCTCCCGCTGGAGAAGGCTCGCAACCTCGATAATGCGGTCTCCACGCAGACGCTCTGCGATAGCGGCGACGCTGAGCGCTGCAATAGGCCGGCCATTCGTATCAAGCACGGGAACGCCAACGGCGTTCATGCCCTGAACCACCCGCCCATCATTGAACGAAAATCCGTAGCGGCGGGTCTCCGCGATTGCCGTCCACAAGTCGCCAGCCGTGAACTTCGGATACTCGGCGAGCCATCGCTGATTGCCGCTGATTACCTTGTCGATCTCGGCATTGGGGAGAAAAGCGAGCAAGGCGAGGCTGCCTGAGCCAACCCCGAGCGGCCGTCGGTTTCCGACGTCCAGCGAGAGCGTGCGAATGGGAAAGGATCCCACCTCCCGACCGACGCAAACGGCAGCAAGTCCATCCCGGACGGAGGCAAAGGCGGTATCGGCTGTCACGCCAGCGATGCGTTCCAGAAGCGGGCTCGCGAGCGCCGCCACGCGCCCATGGCGGGCCGTTCCCGACAACAACTCGAGTCCGACGCCGAGACGATAACGGCGTGATGCGGCATCCTGACTTACGTAGCCGACGTCACTCAATGCCCCAAGCAGGCGATGAACCGTTCCTTTGCCCAATCCCGTTCGACGCGCGAGTTCGCTCAGCATCGTGCCCTGAGTGCCGTCGCGCGCTAGCGCCGAAAGCAGCCGGGCCGCTCGATCGATGGTTTTGACCGCGGCGACCTCGCCGGACTTTTCAGCGTCCTCCGCTACGTCGACCTGTTCCATCTTTCCCATTTCGTTTGGCACCTTTTTGCTCCGATAGCACTCGGAGCGGTCACGCTGAAGTCCTGTTTGACAACTTCGCCGCGCCTCTATAGTTGTTTCATATAACAGAAACAATCGTTCCGCCAGATGGAACGAACTTGAGGAAACCAAACGGAGGTTGAGTGGCGATGCCAGCCCTCGTCTTGAGCTATGCAGCCGAATTGCGCGGTGGGCGTGCGCGCCGATGCGGTGCCCACGCCGCGTGTCCTCATCGGTCAGCGCGGGTTTGCCCGCGCTGCCGGCAGACCAGCCTCAAGTCCTGAAGCTTCAGATTTCAACACAGTCGGCTTTACGCCTTCGGATCGGGAGAGGACGCCATGTACAAGCTGAACCGTCGAGGTTTTCTCGCAGCCGCAGGGCTCGGGACAATTGCCTGCCCCTTCATTGGAATGCGCCAGGCCAGCGCGGCCGAGTACTCGCTCAAATACGCCGGCGATGTCAGCGCCGATCATCCGCTTACGCGCAACATTGCCGCCGCCGCCGAGAAGATACGCACGCGGACCAATGGTCGCGTCGAGATCATGATCTTCCCGAACAGCCAGCTCGGTTCCGAGATGGACATGCTTACGCAGCTAAGAGCCGGCGCCATCGACCTCTATACGATCTCGGGGCTGGTGCTAGCGTCGGTCGTTCCCGTCGCAGCCATCAACGGTATCGGCTTTGCGTTTCCCGACTACGCTGATGTCTGGAAAGCGATGGACGGATCGCTCGGCGGGTACGTCCGCGCGGCGATCGACAAGTTTGACGTTGTTACGCTCGATCGCATATGGAACGGCGGTTACCGGCAGATCACCTCGAGCGCCAAGCCAATCCGGACTCCTGCCGACCTTCAAGGCTTCAAGATTCGCGTTCCGGTCAGCCCGCTCTGGACGTCGATGTTCAAGGCCCTTGGAGCCGCACCGACCAGCATCAATTGGGGAGAAGTCTACACGTCCCTGCAGACCAGGGTGGTGGATGGTCAGGAGACGCCGCTGGTCAGCATCGAGAGCGCCAAGCTCTATGAAGTGCAAAAATATTGCTCGCTCTCCAACCATATGTGGGACGGTTTCTGGCTTCTTGCCAATAAGCGCACATTGACCGGTCTGCCCGAAGATGTCCGCAACATCCTGGTTCAGACCCTGAACGAACAAGCCGTCGAGCAGCGCGCCGAGGTGGAGCGCCTCAACCTGAAGCTACAGGATACGCTCGCGGGCCGCGGCCTCATCTTCAACGAGACACAGCCCGAGCCATTCCAGGAAACCCTGCGTTCGAAGGGGTTCTACGACGAATGGAAACACCGCTTTGGTGAGCAAGCCTGGACGTTGCTTGAGACGAGCACCGGAAGGAAGCTCTCATGATCCACATGGACCATGTCATCAATGCCGGGTCGCGCAAAACAAGCGACAGTGGAATAGCGGCGTGGGCCCGAGATATCGAACAGGCGCTAGCTCGCATTGTCGAATTGACCACTGCAGCTTTGGTCGCCATCGAGATCGTGATCCTGTTCGCGGGCATTGTTGCGCGCTACGCTCTTCGTACCCCGCTTCTGTGGTCCGACGAGGTCGCCTCAATCCTGTTCGCCTGGCTCGCACTGCTTGGTTCGGCGCTGGCCTTCCGACGGGGCGAGCATATGAGCATGACAGCGCTCATGGACAGGCTCGCGCCCGCCGCAAAGGGCCATCTGGAGGCGATATGCACCTCGCTTTCCGTTGCGTTTCTCGTGCTGATTCTGCCGGCGTCCGTCGATCTGGTCTATGAACAGCATCTGATGTTGACCCCGGCGCTCGAGATTCCGAGCTCCTGGCGAGCCGCGGCGCTGCCGACCGGAGTTGGACTGATGGCTCTGTTCGGCCTGATGCGGCTTTTGCAAGCGACAGATCTGCGACGTTCTGCCATGGCGGTTTCGATCGTGGTGCTGGCGGTCGCGGTGATTGGCTGGCTTGCACCTCTCTTTACCGGTCTTGGCTACCTCAATCTTCTCATTTTCTTTGTCGGATTTGTCTTCGCGATGGTGCTTGCGGGCGTTCCGATTGCGTTCGCCTTCGGCCTGGCGACCTTCGCCTATGTCTCCGTTGCAACTCACGCCCCGATGCTGGTCGTTGTCGGCCGCATCAATGAAGGAATGGGACATCTCATTCTGCTCTCGGTGCCGTTGTTCATCTTTCTTGGCATGCTGATCGAGATGACCGGGATGGCGCGGGCCATGGTGCAATTCCTGGCTAGTCTGCTCGGACATGTCAGGGGAGGGCTCTCCTATGTCCTGATCGGAGCAATGTACCTGGTGTCCGGAATCTCGGGCGCAAAAGCCGCCGACATGGCCGCGGTCGCCCCGGTCCTGTTCCCCGAGATGCGCGCGCGCGGAGCAAGAGCAGGCGACCTCGTGGCGCTGCTGGCTGCCACCGGGGCCCAGACCGAAACCGTGCCGCCGAGCCTCGTGCTCATCACGCTCGGCTCGGTCACGGGTGTCTCCATTGCCGCCTTGTTTACGGGCGGCTTGCTGCCGGCGCTGGTGCTGGCGATCATCCTGTGCGGAATGGTGATGTACCGCTACCGGAATGAAGACCTCTCCGGTGTGCGGCGTGCCAGCCGAGGTGAGATCGGACGGGCCCTTGTCGCTGGTCTGCCGGCGCTGGCGCTTCCATTCGTCATTCGTGCCGCGGTCATGGAAGGCATCGCAACGGCAACCGAGGTGTCGACCATCGGTGTGGTCTACGCGATGCTGATCGGGCTCCTGGTCTATCGGAAGTTTCCGTGGCGATTGCTGCTGCCGAAATTGGTCGACACCGCAGTCCTTTCGGGCGCCATCCTGTTCATTATCGGTACGGCAACCGCGATGGGTTGGGCGCTGACCCAATCCGGCTTCTCGCAGATGTTGGCAAGGTCCATGGCAAACCTGCCGGGCGGCGCCGGCACCTTCATGGCCGTCTCCATCCTGGTGTTCATCGCGCTGGGCACCGTGCTCGAGGGCATCCCCGCCATCGTTCTGTTCGGCCCCTTGCTGTTTCCGATCGCGCGTGAGCTTGGAATTCATGAGGTCCAATACGCGATGGTTGCAATCCTCTCGATGGGGCTTGGCCTGTTCGCGCCGCCGTTTGGCGTCGGCTACTACGCTGCCTGCGCCATCGGGCGTGTAAGACCTGACGAAGGCATGCGTCCGATCTGGGGTTATCTGCTCGCGCTCCTGGCTGGCATCGTGCTGGTCGCGTCGGTGCCGTGGCTATCAATCGGATTCATTTGATCGCGATTAATTGACAGTTGGCGAACATCTGGAGACTTCATGCGGCGTTGGATCAATCGACCCGAAGGTTCCAACTGGGGAGAGTTTGGAGATGACGACCGTCTGGGCCGCCTCAATCTCCTCACTCCGCAGAAAGTTCGCGAAGGTCTCGCTGAAGCGAGAGAAGGTTTGACCTTCTGTCTCAGTCTGCCCCTGGATTATCCCGGCGGCCAGGTGCTTGCGCCTCATCGGCTTCCGCCGAAGCTGATGCCGACGAGACGTCACGGGCAGGAGTTCTTCAACTACAGCTTCAGGAGAGAGGGGCCTCACTTCTTCGATTGCGGCTGCGACGATGCGGTCCTTCTCTACACGCAATATTCGACACAGTGGGACAGCCTGGCCCATGTCGGGGCCTTCTTCGATGCTGACGGCGACGGCATACTGGAGTCCGTCTACTACAACGGCTTTCGCGGCACCGTCGATGCCGAGGATGCTTCCCAGCGGGAGCAACAGGCAACAACAGCTCTCGGCATCGCCCATATGGCGCAGTCCTGTATCCAGGGCCGCGCGGTGATGATCGACCTCGAAGGCGCGTTCGGACAGAAGCGAACGCTGGTCGGCTACGACGCGCTGATGCAGGTGCTCGAAACAAATGCCATCGCCATCGAGCAGGGAGACATCCTCTGCCTGCACACCGGATTTGCGCAAATCCTGCTGGAGATGAACCGCCGGCCCGATCCGGAGCGGATTCACACCTCTTGTGCCGTACTCGATGGCGCGGATGAACGGCTGCTGCAGTGGATCACGGACAGCGGCATCGCAGCCATCGCTGCGGACAATTATGCCGTGGAGCAGATCCCTGCCAGGACTACAACCGAAGGGGAACGTTCCTTCGTTCCCCTCCACCATCATTGCCTTTTCAAGCTTGGTATTCCACTCGGCGAACTCTGGCTGCTCGGCGATCTCAACCGGTGGCTCAGGAAGCATCGCCGCACGCGGTTTTTGCTGACCGCGCCGCCGCTTCGATTGCCCGGCGCAGTCGGCTCGCCGGTGACGCCGGTCGCGACGGTATGACCATGCCGAGTATCGTGGCCGACAGCATTACCCAATTGCCACCGGGCTGCAGCGGCAAGGCAGTTATCGCGGCATCTCATGGTGGGCTCTATTCAGCCCACTGCGCCCTCGCAGCTGCAGTGGAAGGTGCGATCTTTTGCGACGCCGGGATTGGGCGCGAACGTGCCGGCGTCGCCGGGCTTTCGTTTCTCGACCAGCATCAGATCCCTGCCGCCGCCATAGGCCACGCTTCGGCGCGCATCGGCGACGGCGCCGACTGCATGTCACGAGGCATTCTGACTGTCGTGAATGACGCTGCGCGGCGGATCGGGATCAGGGCCGGCATGCCGGCATCCGATGCCGCCGCGATGCTACAGGCCGCTCTCGACCGCCAGCACCTGAGAACGCTGGCTTTTGCATCCGAAGTCATGGAGGCCCGGAGCACGATGATTCCGCGGCATTCGCGCGATCCCTCCGTGCGACGAGAGGCACAATTCGCACCGGACCAGGTCCGGTTCGAGATCGAAGACTTTCTTCCTGTGCCCGTCGTGGCGATCGACTCCAATTCGCTGGTCAGTGAGCGGGACTCGCGATCGATCGTGTTGACGGGCTCCCACGGAGGATTGCTGGGCGGCCGAAGCGATCGCGCCATCAAGAATCGGGTCTTTGCAGTCGTCTACAATGACGCGGACGTGGGCGCGGACGGAGCAGGCATTTCGCGACTTGGCGCGCTCGATGAGCTGGAGATCCCGGCCGCAACCGTGAGCGCTTGGAGCGCCCGCATCGGCGACGGGCGGTCAACCTATCTGGATGGATTCATCACGCATCTCAATCGCAGCGCAATTGCGCTTGGCGGCGAGCGGGGCATCTCGAGCAGAGCCTTTGTCGCACGCTTGGCAGAGGCATGGGTAAAGGGAAGAGGAGTGACCAGTGAACCAGACGATCGATCCGACACGGCTCAATGCACAACGGACAATGACCGGCGGCCGCGCGCTGGGTGAGATGCTTAAGCTCTACGAAGTGGACGCGCTGTTCGGAATGGGAGGCTTTCAGCTGTTGCCATTTTATGAGGCGTGCCGTGTTCTGGGACTGAAGCACGCATTGATCAACGACGAGCGCAGCGGCGCCTTTGCAGCGGATGCGTATGCCCGGGTCACCAACCGGCCTGCGGTCGTCGATGCGACCCTCGGACCAGGCGCCACCAATCTCGTGACCGGATTGGCGGAAGCCTTCAATGCCGGCATTCCGCTAATCGCGATCACGGGCAATACGCACCGGGAGCACTCCTGGAAGAACATGACGCAGGAGGCCCGGCAGCTGGAAATCCTGCGTCCTGTCGTGAAGGAGGTCATTCGCGTCGAGGTTCCCAAGCGCATCCCGGAGCTCGTGCGCCGCGCCTTTGCAGTCGCAACCTCGGGGCGGCCGGGCCCCGTCCTGCTGGACCTGCCGGAGGACATCACGCATGCCGAGATCGCGTTTGATGCCGCCGATTTCTGGGCGGACCGGCAAACCATGACAGCGCAGGCCCGCCGGTCCCGGCCCGATGCCGATGACGTGCTTCGCGCTGCGGACAACATCGCCGCGGCCGCGCGCCCGCTGATCCTGGTCGGCGGCGGCATTCATCTTTCCGGTGCTTATGATGCTCTCCGCGCGCTTGCGGAGCGGCACCGAATTCCGGTGGCTCACACGATGTCGGGGAAGGGGGCGATCGCCTGCACACATCCCCTTTCGGCAGGTCTGTTCGGACGCTATTCGCGTATCGCGAACGAGCTCATCGAGGCATCGGATTGTCTTATTGTGGTCGGGTGCAAGCTGGGCGAGGTGGCAACCAGGCGGTTTCAGCTGATCGGATCAGGAAAGACCGTGATCCACATTGATATCTTGCCGGAGGAGATCGGGCGTACCACCCGAACCTCGATCGCGCTCGTCGGGGACGCACGCCTTGCATTGCAGGATCTGACAGTGGCTCTGAAGGAAAACACGGACTGCGTTGTCGATCGGTCTGACTATGTTGCCGAAATTCCGCGGCGCATGAGTTCCTGGCGGCAGTCGGCGGCCGACCGCCTCCAGTCTCGCGAGGTGCCGATCAATATCGGCCGTGTCATGGGGGAGCTGAACGATGTCTTGCCCGAGGATGCGGTTCTCGTCGCGGACGGCGGCTTTGCGGCGCATTGGGGCGGTCTGCTGTTTGATACCAAGCGAGCCGGCCGAGGCTTCGTGGCAGACCGTGGTTTCGCGTCCATCGGATATGGCGTTCCCGGTGGCCTTGGCGCGCAACTCGGCGCCGGCCCGAACCGTCGCGTGGTCGCCCTGACCGGTGACGGGGGATTCAACATGTCGATGGGCGAGCTCGAGACGGCAAGGCGCCTTGGCGCTAACTTTGTGACCTGTGTCTTCAACAATGCCGCATCCGGATATGTGAAGGCCCTCCAGCACGCCGTGTATGGCCCCGGAAACTATCAATCCTCCGACCTGGTCGAGTTCGACTACGCCGCCATTGCACGTGCGATGGGATGCCATGGGCGCCGGGTCACTGACCCTGACGAGTTGCAACCCGCTCTTCGAGAGGCGCTGGCCAACACCGGCTCGCCGACGGTGCTTGATATCATCGTCACCCGTGATCCGGCCAGGATGTTACCGGCGGCCGACAACCGGACCCTGACAGTAAACAAAGGTGACAGGCCGGTCTGAAGCAGATTGGACCAGGCGCTGTTGTTGCCGCCGCACCGGACATGCGATCGGCTCATTTCTTTGGCGAAAGAACGCTGATCGGACCGACGGAAGACGGACGGCCGCCTGAACTTCGTGGCGGCCAAAGGTGGTGGCATCGTTCAGAATGCGTGTTAGCCGCAATGCAATGGAATGACATGCACTGCCAGGTGCATCGGCACCTGGCAGTGGGAGCTTGCCTGCTCCTCCCAGCGCTCACGGCTTGCTATGGATGGCTTGTTTGCGCCGCTGGACCGAATGTGTTCGTCGTCCTCCTCGGGCAGTCCTCTTCGTCTGGAACAGGCGGGATGGCGGCATCCGGCGACGAATTCAGTTTAATCAAGGCTTCGTTCAAGCCCGTGTGCCGGCGCACTTTATCGAGGATCGACAGCGATACGTCGATATAGGCAGCTTCGATTTTATGACCGCTGAGCGCTGGTCGCGGTCGGAGAAAGGTGACAGGGCAGCCATGCGCACCGATGACTTGCGTGAAGATCCAGGCTGGCATCACGCCGAGATAGCGCTTGATGCCGTTCAGGAGCCCGAACTCTTCGCAGCTCTGGATCAGGTGAGCGATGACCTGCCGGCGGTTGTCAGGACCGAGATCACGATCGCAGCCAAAGCGCGAGGCCTCCCAGATCGAAGGCAGATGAGGCAGCGCGGTTTCTACGAGATCCGGCCACAACGTCTCGACCATGTAGGGACGCGTCGTCGGTATCAGTCGTGTGGTTCCAAGTGCTCGATTGTGATCGTCAACGACGAGGATGTAGGTCGCGGCCGGCGTATCGAACTGATCATATTCGAGCTGTCGGTAGCTCGGGACATTCCACTTCTGCCGTTCGACGAACATTCGGTAGCGAAGTCGGTGGTGCGAGATCCAGGCCTCCCCATGTTGATGAGCGGTCTCCCACGTGAGAGCTATGGCGCGCATGAGGCTCGTCCGATCGCGATGCGACATTGATCCTTCGAAGACTAGCTCGACGATCGACAGCATGGCGAGCTACCGGATCAGGTAGGACCGGCTTGCTAATGGAACCGCCGGACCGCCGGCGCTTGTGCAAGGCCGCGAGGGAGAGATGCGCGAAGGGATTTGGGTCATGGCGAGGATTTCCGGCGATTTCGCGAAGGCGCCATAATTCCGGCTTTGTCGTTTGATGGAACGTACCTAGATAAACAACCATTGATTGTCGGTCATTGTTTCTTCGTTTTCCGGATTGCTTGCAACTTTGACCTTGCCTGTTGGATCGGTCGGAGAACAAGATTCCAAAAGCGGCCTCGGCCCTCAAGGCCGCACGAACTGACATGGGAGGGCTTTGCGGGTCGACCTCCCGCTGAACGGTCCCAAAAGCGGACTGCGGGGTGCCGCGTTCAATCGGACCTGCGCTTCCACGCCAGCGGGCTGTAGCGCGGCGATCGTCAATTGCACGCAAATGTGCGAGATGGTAGCTTCTACCTAAGGTTGGACGTGACCGGTCGACCGTTCTGCTGAGCCGAATCCGGGAATTCAAAGTCGCGCTGGCTTGGCATTGCGCAGAACGATCTGCGACCGAGGTAGAAATGGACCTCTTTAGCTTCATCGACTGTGCGAACCGCTCGAAATCGCTTCCAGCGCTATTTGAGCTTCTCGTCGATTGTTCGTGTCAGCAAGGCTTCAGCCAGGTTGCTTATGGAGCGTTGAACTACAACGAGCCGGTCCGTCTGCCAGGACATCCGATGCCGGCGATCGCAATCAACTTTCCGTGGCATTGGCGCAAGCACTACTTCGACCGGAAATACCACGAGTGCGATCCCGTGGTTCGGCGGACGCCGATGCTTTCGAAGCCGTTCATGTGGGATCATCTGCTCAAGCGCGAGCAGCTTAATCCCAATGAGCGACTGGTTATGGAGGAGAGCAGGGAGGCGGGTCTGAAACACGGCGTCAGTGTGCCGTTATTCGGGCCATTGGGCCGGATCTCGGTGCTGTCCTTTGCCTCCACGTTTAACGACGCGGAGCCAGCCCAGAACGTGCACCGTCTCAACGTCCTTGCATGGCAATTCCACATCGCCTTTGCGGCCATCGCTCAGCCGGCGCAACCAGTAAAACAGAGCGTCGGGTTGTCGGACCGCGAGCGTGATTGCCTGAGATGGACCGCGGAAGGGAAAACAGCGTGGGATATCGGGCTGATCCTGAACATCAGCGAAAATACGGTCAATTTTCACGTCAAGAAAGCGATGCGAAAACTCGGCACGACCAGCCGGACCGTCGCGGTCGTCAAGGCGATCCGCTTCAATCTGATCGATCTTCCGGGACGCCTCGACTCAACCACGCGGACATGATGCCAAAGCTGCCGACGGGCCGCCTGCATTGAATCGGGGATCGCCTCCGCGGCATGCAAGTCAGGTCCACCGGACCTGGCATGACCACTACGCTGCCGGCCGGTACCACTGGCTCGTGCCGGTCCCGCAGCCCGCGTTGCATCATTTTCGGTTTCTGTCCAAGGAGAGGGCCAACGGGCGTGGATGCCTGGACCCCGTGGCGATCCTTCGGATCGGCATCGCAAGCCCGCGTTCAGCCGAACACGGGCTGCCACCGCGTCTTCGGCGTGGCCGGCAGAGGAGGGTCAGCGCTTGCGCACTACCAAAATCGGTAGCTGGTCGATGGCCACCGCAGTGGTGTAATGAGGCGCAGGGGAGGATCTGACGAGCTGCTTCCCCCGAAAAGGAATAGTCCGGGGCATCGGGTGCGGCAGTCCGCCGAGCTTGTGTCTTGGTACGACGGGCTCCCGAACATTGGCGCTCGACGATCGAAGGAGGTTGCTCCGGTGGTCGAGGGCAAGAAACGCATGCGCCGGTTCGTCAGGCCCGATTGGGCCGCATGGTTCACCGTCCGCGATTGCCATCGGCCGGCCGCTCGAAGGCCCGCGCTGTCAACAAGGTCTTTGGCGTCCGATGTCCAATCGATGACCATGCCAGCGCACACGAAAGTAATTTAAATTGCAACCGAAGCGGGCTGCCGTCGATTTGCACGCTGACCTGATTACGCGGCTGAAACACATCTTGTATTGATGTTGATACGACAGAGCTATATCTTTTGTGCCAGCGAACAGAATACGAGACCAGAGCCGGACCACAGGATCTCTGCGGCTTTTGATAGTGGTACGGCCAGAACGCCTCTCTTCCAGGTGTTGCCGCCGATGATTGACCGGAGATCGAAAATGGCTCGCGATGATACGCCTCGGCCGGAGGTGGCAGTCGAGCATTCCAAATCGATTCTCACGCAAGGCACCACCGGGGGCGATCCCGATGCTGTACTGCTGGCGCTTGGCCGCAGGTTCGATTCGCTTTCGGCAGAGCTCGCAACTTTGCAGCAACGAGACGAAGCGCTTTCGTCGGCTGCCATACGCATTGATGGCTTCCATGGCGAGGAGGTCGAGAGGGCCTCGCTGGAGCGTATCGAGGCGATCTTGACATCGCTTGATCCCATCGAACGGGCCATCATGGCAATGCCGGCGACAACGATCGAGGGGCTCGGCGTCAAGGCCCGGCATGCGGCGCATGTCTTCTCGAATTATTGGACAGAAACGCCTGAGCAACTCGATTGGGACGCACGCGCGGTTCGCCTTCTGATCGAAGCGGCCTGCAGCGTCGCTGGCGTTCGCTTGCTGCCGGCGACGGCAACCGGCTGACCCGAACGTCCGCCCTCGCTTCGTTTCGACATTGAAGCGTCACGCTGCACCGCCCGCATCAAAGCTGACTGGTGTCGTCATGCGGGTACGGGGCTGCGCCGGGCGATCAAAGCTTGCGATTCGATAACCTCCACCACATCGCCATTGATGGCGAATTGCGACATTTGCGTCAGCATTTCCTGCGCGAGCCGGTCAGACAGCGAGCCGAGCTGCTCGGGCGACGAGGTCGACATCGACAGCGCGCGATCGACGAGGCGCGCGATCGGCACGGTGCGTCGCTCGATCACGCCAATCCGAATGAGCTGATCGAACGGCGATTCGAGCAGGACCGCCTCGTGCCGCAGGTGCTGCAAAGGAATGGAATTGTCGCTGTTCATGTAGCTGTCGACCAACTCGCTGTACAGCTTGTACCAGCTGTTTTCCGGCACTTCGGGGCGAACGTCGTTGAAGAGCACGAGGGCACCGCCCGGATTGATCAACGTATCGAGCCTGCGCAGAGTGTCGGCTCGATCCATCCAGTGAAAAGCGCGGCCTATGGTGACGACGTCGAATGTGCCGAGATCCGGCCCAAGGTCATATGAGCTTCCTTCAACCAGCTCGATGCGTGCATTGGCTGCGGCGGCAACGGCGCGGGCGGCCTCCAGCATGGCCGGTTCGGGATCGATCGCCACGACAGCTCCCACCAGCGGAGCAAATGCGACAGCCAGCCAGCCGGGCCCACAGCCAAGATCGAGAAGCCGATCGCTTTCCACAAGCTGCAGCTGCTCGCTGACAATTCGAAGCAGCGCGGGGGCATAATTCGGCCGGCCGGCGAGATAATGGGGCACGGTCGATTTGAACCGAGGAAGAGAGCTTGCCGGTCTGTCTGTCATGTCTATTCAATGCGCGATCTGCTCACTAGCGTCTGTGTTCTTCTGCAACCTGGTGATGACGACCGAGGCCGATCGCGCCACGTGACAAGGAAGTTTGGCTTCGAACGGGAAAGTCCTCATGAGCGGGCCGGATCTGCTTTGCAGGATGCAGTTCCGCCCGATGATTGCTCAGCGCGTGAAATCCTTAAGGGGCATCCGTAACTCATAAGTGGCGGGTGGCGCCAAAAGTTCGAAATGCTGGATAGGACGTCGCTGCATATCAAAGTGCAAACGTGTCACCTTCAGGAGCGGTGCACCGATGGCGACGTTGAGCCGCTCGGCGACGATGGGATCGGCTGCCGCCGCGGACACCACCTGCTCGCCGAAGGCGAACGAGATGCCGAAACGTTGCAGGATGGCGTACAGGGATGCGCCTTCCATGTCGCTTGGTCCAAACTGACGGCCAATGGCTTCTGGAATGTAGGTCGTGACCTGCATGATGGGCGAATCCTGCATGTATCGGATGCGGACCGCTCGCTGGAACATGTCGTCGGCACCGGCCTCGAAATGGCTGCGGACGTGCCGGGGGGCCCGCGTGAACTCATACGCGATAACGCGGGCCCGGGTCGTGCGCACGATCTCGTTATTGCGCGCTGCCAGATCCATGATCGGCACGGTGAGAGGCTCAGGTTTGGAGAGCTCACGCACAAAGGTGCCGACGCCCTGGCGCCGCTCGATGAGGCCGAGTGTCCCGAGCGTCTCCATGGCGGCTCTGATCGTCACGCGCGAGACACCGAACAGCTTCGCAAGATCCTCCTCGGCCGGGAGCGCCTCGCCGGGTGCATAGCGGCGTTCCGCAATCTCATCCTGCAAGACCAGGAATACCTGGTGATGAAGCGGAATGTTGCGGCGCTTCTTGGCAAGGGTGGCGTGAAGCGGCTCCATTCGCACTGATTCGTCGCTCGCAACTGCTCTGCGCTCTCGTTTATTGGCGCTCGAACGCGGGGCGCCCGATGTGGAAGGAGGGCGTTGTGCCACAATCTACTCTCAAATCAGATTTGCCACGCTCGCCGCACGATCGGTCGCTTCATTTGACTCGGATTGCCTCATTGGCCGCATCGACAAACGTGTTGGTAAACGTGGCGGGAAGATCAATCGACGCGCCCTGGAGGCGCGGGTCGACAATCGAGAGGACATGAAGTGCGACATTTGCCTCCGCAAGACTAAACCGGCCGTCTGGCGAGAACATGTCTCTCGTTCCGCGGATCGATGCGAGAAACAGGTCGCGATCCGGCTTCACCCATTCTACAGGCAGGATTCCGGCAATGTCCTCGGCGGTCGCGTGATTAATCCAGAAGAGGGCGCGCACCATCGCCTGCGCGAAGGCTTGAACCGTTCTTGGATTTTGTTCGATGAAGGTTGAGCGGGCGTAGATTGTCCCGGACGGATAGAGGCCTCCGTAGATACGGGTCGTGCCTTCATTCGTCCTTGTATCGGCCACGACCTTGGCGTCGCCGGCCGACGTGAGCACCGTGAGGGCGGGTTCGCCAGTCACCACGCCATCGACCGCGCCGTTTCTGATCGCGGCAATGGCGCCAGATCCTCCGCCGACACTGACAAAGGATATTTCCGAAGGCGCAAGGCCTGCTTCGCGAGCGAGATATTCGATCATGAACTGTGTTTGGGAGCCGAGCGCTGTCACGCCGATCTTCATGCCTTTGAGATCGCTCGGTCCGCGGTATGCGAGGGCCTTGTCATTGCGAACCGCTAAAGCGAAGGTGGGGTGGCGTCCGAACAGGACAATGCCGATGATGCGCTGGCCTCTCGCCTGCATCTGAATGGTATGATCGAAGGCGCCGGCAGTCAGATCAGCGCTACCAGCGATAAGCGCCTCAAGGGCCTTGGATCCACCGGGAAGGTCGACCATCTCAACATTGAGGCCGCTATCTTTGAAATAGCCCAGCCTGTCCGCAATAGTCAGCGGAGCGTATTGCAAGAAGGCCTGGCCACCGACGGTGACTTTGACTGACGAGATCTCCGGCCCGGAGCCGAGTGCCCAGACCGGTCTGCATATCAACGAGATCGGGAGAGCTAGAAGGTTGCGTCGATGCAACACCGGTCAGATCTCACTTTGCGCCGTAGCAGGTGTCGAGACGAATCGCGATAGGGGCAATTCAACTGAATTTGATTATATTACCGTTTGATGGTTCAGGCAAGTGAAAAGCTCGTTAAGGTTGCGTACAGAATGCCGTGGAGTTCGGCGGAGGTTTGATTGGGGCATCGATTGGAGCCCGCCGAGCTGTTTGCTGATTAGCTCGAAAGCAGGATTACGCCCGCTGGTGCGCAGGAAATAGACTCGTGCGGCAAAAACGAACTGATCGCCGCGCTGCTTCGGTTTGCCATTAAGAGGCGCAACTGAAGCGCTTTGCCAGGTGCTCGGGCGGACAATGCAGGGATGTCATTTAAAACACACGTAGAAGTAGCATGTGGCAGGCCGCGGCGGAGTGGTTTGGGTCACTGAAATCGCGCCGTGGCTCACCTCGCTCGGCCTCCATACGATGTAACGCCCTCATGCGCGATGGTGGCGCTTATCGGTCCTTTCGACTTTACCGCCGCGGCGTCAAGCCACGCTTCCGGGCCAACGATGCACAGGCGCGACCGCCCGCAAAAGCGTGGTCGAGCTGCTGTCGCCGGTGCGCATTCCCGAAGTGGCGCGGCGCGCCGACGACCCTCGGCACGGGCTGTCCGGGCGGCATCCGGCAGCGGGTGATGATTGCGATGGCGATCGCCTGTGGGTCGCGCTGCTGATCGCGGACGACCGACCACCGCGCTCGACGTGACCGTGCAGGCGCAGGTGCTTGAGTTGTTGCGCGAGCTGCGCCACCAGCGCGGCATGTCGATGATCCTGATCACGCATGATCTCGGGTGATCGCGGAGTTCGTGCAGCCGGTAGCTGTGATGTATGCCGGCCGCGTCGCCGAGCAGGCACCGGTCCGCGATTGTTCCGACAACCGGTGCATCCCTACACGATCGGGCTGATCGAGGCGGTGCCAAAACTCGACAGCGGGGCGAGGTGGCTGACCATGATCCCGGGGCGGATTCCGGACCCCCAGGAGGCCATTCGCGGCTGCCGCTTCGGCCCGCGCTGCGCCTTTGCGCGGGCCTACTGTCGAACGGGACCGCCTTAATGCTGACGGTGAGTGACATGCAATCGGGCGCGTTGCGCGCCGCGCGTCGCCGCATTGGCGAACAATATGTCTGAGCAGACGATCGTCCGGATGCGCGATCTATGCAAGACGTTTCCGGTCAAGCATGCCCGGGGGGCTCTCGATCTTGCAGGCGCTGAACGGCCTCGATTTCGAAATCCGGCGCCGCAAGACCCTTGGCCCGATCGGCGAGGCCCGACCCGGCAAGACCGCGATCGGACGGATCCTTTGTGGGACTGATCCCGTCAACCACCGGCACCGTGACCCTGTTCGACCACGACATTCCCAGCACTACGGGCCAGGCCGGCCTGGCTGCCCTGCGCGCCCGGCTGCAATTTGTGTTTCAGGACCTTACGCCGCGCTTCAATCCACGTGTGTGGATCGGCTGGGATTGCTGAGCCGCTCGATATCGCCGGTACCTATTCGCCGGAAGACCGCAACGACTCGGTCGCCGATTGCTCGAGCTGGTGGGATTGCCGAAAGGCAGCAGGGCGCGCTATCCGCAATTCTCCGCCGGCCGACGGCAGCGTTGAGGATGCCGGCAGTGATCGGCCCGCGCTGTCCTGCCCAAAAGAACCTCTAAGGCATGAAAAAGCACCATATAGTTCCACCTTGGCGCTAAGTTATTGCGGTCACTGTCATCTTCTCCGCCCCTGAGTTTCAGCACGCGGCGTTGAAGGCGGCCGGATGCGAGGTGATCCGGTCGGAGAAGCGCTGGTATCGTCAGGGAAGGCCGTACGGAGCTTCAAACGGTTCTGGACTTCTTCGCCCGGGCGACATGCTGATGGTCACCGGGCTCGGCTGGCTCGCGCGCGGCATGGGCCGTGAACCTCTGGAAGGCATAGCGAAGCGAAGGCCGCTGAAGCCTACAAGGGCCGTCCAGCGTCGATAGGCACCGCCAACGTTTGCGAGCTGCGGGCGCAGGGTCACCGTCCGTCGGAAATCGCCAAAACGCTCGGCATCGGCCACGCTTCGGTTTACAGGAGCTCTCAGGAAACGTGAGCGGCGCCCTTGGAACATCGCTGAGCGCCATCGCGCCAGCCTCAATAATTGGGGCATCCCACCGCACGCGGCACCGGGCGGCGGACGGCCGTACGGTTCAGCGCGTCCTGGCGCGCACGGCACAGCGCGGGTCGCCGTCGTCCTGCTAATTCAGCCCCCTGGAGGACTCACCTATCGCCCAGCGGCCAAACGCACTCGGAGTTTGATGCAGCCAGAAGCACTCTCGCACCTCATTGCTGAAAACGAAGTCGCCGAGGGGGAGCGCCGGAATGATCGCGCATGAGGAACGAGGTGCTCGTAGGATAGTTGGATCGCGGGGCGGAACACACGTCTCGTTTAACTTCGGCCCCGGCCCAACCCGGGGCCGATTTCTTCTCTCCGGGGTCTATGCCAACACGCCCAGGTTCATTCAACCGAGGCCCAGGTGGTGATAAATTACCTCATTGCACGTGGTTGGCCGAAAAGGTCGGGCTAAGGGAATTTTCGAGGGCGGGTTTAGTTTGGCTTCGGCGGCCGCTTTTGGATTGGACGGCGCACGGATTGGCAACGGCGCTGCACGTGACCTGCTCTGGGCCAAGGCCGCCTTGCTCTTCGCGTGGAGGCATGCAGATATGCCGACAGGCCGGCCGGGCAGCCTCAAAGAGCGAGGAACACGCAGCGCGCGCAAGTTGTTAGAAGCTCGCACGCCCCTAGCCCGTGGCGTGCGCTCTGGACCGCCGCGGTTTCTGGTACTCCTCCAATAATGCTGGGGGTGCGGTGCGTCCGACCAGTACCGGAGTCATTAAGCCATGCCGAAAGAGATAACGATTACCCTATGCTCTTTAGCCGCCGCCTGCGTAGTAGCGTTCGGATTGGCAGCGGTGGTCTCGCATTAGTCGCCCTACGCAATCGAAGGCATAGAGTTGCACCTTGCTGTCGTGCAGGCGCGAATGCAGCGCGTTGAAATCTGGCGCGCCGTCTACGCCAAGGATCACCGCCTCGCCGTCGATCACGAACTGCTTGCCGCGGTTCTTCAATGCGGCTTCGACGATCCAGGGAAGCGGCTTGTCCAGCCATGGCTGTTCTTAGTGAAAAGGCGGACATCCTAAACATTGTCGACGACGTCACCAAGGAGTGCCTGGGTGCGATTGCGGACACCTCGCTCTCGGGTCGGCGGGTGGCACGGGAGCTGACCTCGATCGTCACCCGGCGCGGCAAGCCGGGATCGATCGTCTCGGACAACGGCACCGAGTTCACCTGCAACGCGATGCTGGCCTGGTGCAAGGACAACGCCATCCACTGGCACTTCATTGCGCCGGGCAAGCCAATCCAGAACGCCTTTGTCGAAAGCTTCAACGGCCGGATGCGCGACGGGTTCTTGAATGAAACGCTGTTCTCCGACCTCGACGACACCAAGCGCAAGCTCGCTGCATGGGTCGCTGACTACAACGGCGAGCGCGCAACCCCGACCAGCTCCGCCAATCGCCCGTTGCTCCACCCGCGCCACTCGGCGTAAAACCCAACAGGACTCTAAATGCTACTGGATGAAACTTCGGTGGCAGGTCACAAACGATCCAGAAGTTCGGCGTTACTTGGAGAGCGAGGCCGCCTGTGCCGTGGCTAAGGTCGGGGAGGTTGCGCTGGCGTACCTTTGGCATCTTTGCCTGACCAAGCAGGGTGCCCGCAAAAAGCGCGGCCTGTGAACAGGTAACTCGCGTCGCAATCGTCCTCAATAGCGTTATGGTGCCGTGGGAATGTCGGGTGCTGCCTCGCAAGCAGCTACAGCCTGGCTGGTACGGGCACCCGCTTCGCGAGAGAGGCAGCGCAACGAGTGTTACTGCTGAGGATCATTGCCTTTGACTTCTTGCAAGAATTTCGGGACATGGCCGCGCACCTCCCGGTCGCCGCGCTCACGTGGGGCCGGGCGTTCTGACGGGTCGCGGCCAACCCTAGAGTGTAACTCTTTGAGATCGGTGAAGATGTCGGCTTGGCGACGCAACTCATCGGCGATCATCGGCGGCTGGCTCGAAATGGTCGAGATCACCGTGACGCGAACGCCGCGGCGCTGCATCGCCTCGACCAGTGGGCGGAAATCGCCGTCTCCTGAGAACAGGACCATCTGGTCGATATTCTCGGCCAGTTCCATGGCGTCAACCGCGAGTTCGATGTCCATGTTGCCCTTCACCTTGCGGCGGCCGGAGGCATCGACGAATTCCTTGGTCGCCTTTGTGACGACGGAATACCCGTTATAATCGAGCCAATCGATCAGCGGACGTATCGACGAGTATTCCTGATCTTCGATGATCGCCGTGTAATAGAACGCACGAAGCAGGGTGCCTCGGCTCTGAAACTCCTTGAGCAGGCGCTTGTAGTCGATGTCGAACCCGAGCGTTTTTGCAGTAGCGTAAAGGTTGGCCCCATCGATGAAGAGCGCGATCCTGTCGGTTGAGGAGGGTGACATTCGATTAAGGGCTTTCGTGAGAGCGCGGTTGGCTTGCAGCAGAGCCTGTTGTGGCAATGCGCGGCTCAGTAAATCTTCGGTAGCATTCTATATAGATGAAGATCGTAGATCGTCGAGTACTGCGGAGCGCTTTTATACCTCGACGCCTTCGAGTGCAGCCAGGCCGATTGGAACTCTGAAATGAGCCCAAAGTTATGGTGTAAAATCTGTATGTTCTTGTCCTTTTTCTCAACAAGGCGATCGAAGGTGCTCGGACCATGACCGACGGCGATTTTGCTGTCTTTGAACATTCGATTTCTCACCGCCGCCGAAGCTGGCAGTGGTCAGTTACGGATCACCTTGGTAACCTTGTCTTGGCCGGGCGCGAGCCTAGCTTGGCTGCGGCCCGGTATGCGGCTGCACGCGCTATCTTTCAGATGCTGTTGACCGCTTCCTATCGCAGCCGACTAACTTCGGGGTGAATGCCGATCCCTCTCCAAAAGCCGCGGGGCACCGATTGTGCGGATTATAGGTCCATGTTCTTGGCGATCGCCGGGCCTGTGTGCTCCGGACGAAGAACTACGGGGCCGCCAAGTGAGGCCGTCCTATCTTTTGCCCCACAACCCTGCCAGTCTTTTATTTGGAAAAGTGCGATGATCCGCACGCCGGGCATTCGACTGTCCGATATTGGTAGCGCGCTCGATCTGGTCCACAGCGTCTAGCCGACACTGCACATTCAAGCCATAACGCGGGCACTTGAAGGACAGATTGCGCATCATGAGTGAACTCTGACCGATCCGATCTCGAAATCCAGAAAAAATGCGTACCCCAGTGCACGGATAATGGCGCGTGGGGCATTCGCGCATCGTTGTGGGGTGTCCGGCGGGGGAGCCAGTGCTGGGGTGGCCTAACCACCCCCATAACCTGTCGGGGGCGGAGAAATGCCAGGCCGGGGGTTGTTCTCCGTCCGGAGATAAAGAGAGCGCTGGGTGAGGCGGCCTCAATTCATGTCTTGCGGAGTTCCCCAAGATAGACCGCAGCCCATGAGCGTGCCGATTCGGAATTGGAGGCACGAGGGCTTGCGAGGCGACTTATCGGGAGCCATGACAAGGTTACGGTAAGCCATCCTTCAACTCGGTCCCCAGGAGCTTAGTTCCTTTCGACGTGTTGCCACAATGGTCCGGCCGGTGAATACGTTTGCCATGAGCGCACAGTGAACAAAAGTGAAACTATGCAACGGCTTTAATTCAAGCTAGGCCACTGGCCTCGGCAAAAGTCCGGCACCCGCCGCCGCTCGAAGCGCCGCACCGGCTTAACCGCGCCGCCTGCTCAAAGGACCTGGATCAAAGTCAAGAACCGGAGCCACCCGGCGATCGCGAGAGCAACGTGACGTCGAATTTGGCCCGCTGGTTCGACGCTTCTTTTCCGCTCGCGCGGGGCGGCGGTTGTAGTTCTTCAACGTCCGTCTCGCGAGGTGACGGAAACCATGCGGCCGAGTAGCCCTTGAGTTTGTAGTAGACCAAGCCGAGCCATTCGTGCGCAGAGATGTCTAGCTTGCCCAAGTTCTCCGCGAAGCTGCGATCACTGTTCCACATCACGTCCCAGCCGCTCGGGTTTCGGAGATGAACAGGAAAGGGGAATAGCTCAAAGCCGGCTTTGCGGAACGCCCCGACCGCCCGCGGCATGAGG
>NZ_JBARGP010000065.1:0-22173 GCF_049798375.1 Bradyrhizobium sp. | reverse complement strand
GATGAAATAGATGTCGGTGACTGGACGGGGCGCCGCTTCGACGAGCTGGAGCATGACCCGGCTTGGCGGCATTGGAATGCGCATCGCGGCTCCGGCGTTCCGCCGGGTGGAGAAAGCATGCAGGCGTTGCAGACCCGCATGGTCGGTCATATCGAGGCGCTCTGCCTGGAGCGGCCCGGCGAGACGATCGCCGTTCTGAGCCACGCCGAGCCGATCCGCGCGGTCGTACTGCATTATGCGCGCATCCTGCTCGATGATT
Organism: Bradyrhizobium sp.; assembly: GCF_049798375.1. Classification (GTDB taxonomy): domain Bacteria; phylum Pseudomonadota; class Alphaproteobacteria; order Rhizobiales; family Xanthobacteraceae; genus Bradyrhizobium. The sequence goes on along the minus strand of NZ_JBARGP010000065.1, from coordinate 21,914 downwards.
TCCTGTCGATCGAGATCGATCCTGCCAGCGTCACCACGCTGATCGACGATCCCGGCGGCGTGCAGCTTTCCTGTCTCAATCAAAAGGTAGCGGCGTGAAGATCGTTATTTTCGGCCTCACCATCTCCTCGTCCTGGGGGAACGGCCATGCCACCCTCTGGCGCGGCCTGTGCAAGTATCTGATCCGCGCAGGACATGACGTCACCTTCTTCGAGCGCGACGTTCCCTATTATGCCGGGGCCCGTGACTTTCCTCAGCTGCCGGGCGGCAGCCTGCTGCTCTATGCGTCCTGGCCAACAGTCGAGCAGACCGCGCGTCGTGCGATTGTGGATGCCGACGCCATCATCCTCACGTCCTATTGTGCAGACGGATTGGAAGTGACGGAGCTGATGCTCGAGCAGGCTCGTCCGCTCAAGATCTTCTATGATCTCGATACGCCCATTACCCTGGCGCGGCTGCACGCTGGCGAACGGCTCTCCTACATCGGACCTGACGGGCTGGCCGGCTTCGACCTCGTGCTGAGCTTCACCGGCGGGCCACGCTTGGTCGAGGAATATCGGAAGAAGCTCGGCGCCCGACAGATCATGCCGCTCTATGGCCACGTCGATCCCGACGTCCATCATCCGGTCATGCCGCAGCCGCATTATCGCGCCGATCTGTCCTATCTCGGCACCTACTCGGATGATCGCCAGCGCACGCTGGAGCAGCTGTTCGTGCATCCGGCCCGCGCGCGGCAGGATCTTCGCTTTCTGATCGGCGGCGCGCAATATCCGCAGGATTTTCCGTGGTCGCCGAACATCTATTTCGTGCGCCATCTGCCGCCGGCCGAGCACGCCGCGTTCTTTGCCTCCTCGCGCCTCACGCTGAACGTGACGCGGCGGGCGATGGCCGACATGGGATGGTGTCCGTCGGGGCGTCTGTTCGAAGCCGCCGCCTGCGGCACGCCCATTATCAGTGATCCCTGGGATGGCATCGAGCACTTCTTCTCGCCCGGCGAAGAGATCCTTCTCGCCGACAGCACGCCGGATGCGCTTGCCGCGCTCGCCCACGATGACGATGTGCTCGAGCAGATCGCCCGGCGTGCGCGCGAGCGCACACTCGACGAGCACAGCTCGGCAAAGCGTGCAGAGGAATTGATCTCCCTGCTCGAACAAACGCATGGCCGCAATGCGGCCGATCTCGCCACTGAGGAGGCCTGAACATGTGGGGCATCGTGCCTGCGGCTGGACGTGGCAGTCGAATCCAGCCTCTCGCCTTTTCCAAGGAGCTGCTGCCGGTCGGCAGCCGCAGCGATCACGGCACCGACCGGCCATGCGCGGTTTCCGAATATCTGATCGAGCGGCTGATCCTGGGCGGCGCAGACAAGATCTGCTTCGTGATCTCGCCGGGCAAGTCCGACATTCTGGAATATTTCGGTGACCGCTACGGCAGCGCGCAACTCGCTTACGTGGTGCAGCCGGACGCCGCCGGGCTCTGCGACGCCGTATTTCGCGCCTCCACTGTCGTGGGCGACCGCGAGGATGTGCTGGTCGGCTTGCCCGACACGGTCTGGTTTCCGAAGGCAGCGCTCGGCGCGCTGCCGGATGCGGATCTGTCCTTCTTGTTGTTCCCGGTCGACCGGCCCGAATTCTTCGACGCCGTCGTGCTGGACGGTGAACGGGTCGAGGAGATCCAGGTCAAGACGCCGCAAGCGCGGTCGAACTGGATCTGGGGCGCGTTCCGGATGTCCGCATCCGGCTTCCGCGACCTGAGGACGCTCTGGGAGCAGCGAAACCGGAGCGATGAATATTTCGGCACGCTGGTGAACAGCTATCTTGCTGCCGGTGGATCGGCGCTCGGCATCAAAGCCGGCGAATCCTACGTCGACGTCGGCACCATCAATGGCTACCGCACGGCGATCGCCCTGTTGGCGGCGAGCCAGGACGGCGCCGAGCCGCGGCCTGCGTTACGGGCTGCAGCGGCCGACGGCATGATCGCATCACGACGCGCATTCGGCGGAGGCCTTGCATGAACCAGGCGGTGCTCTCCCGCGACGAGATCCAGCGCCGCGTCGATGCGCTGGGCCCGTGGTTTCATAATCTCGATCTTCAGGGCGTGCCGACTGCGCCGTCGCACTTCCTCGGCGACTATCCCAACGTGAAATGGCGCCGCTTCGCCGAAGTCATCCCGGCCGACTTGAGCGGCAAATCCGTACTTGACATCGGCTGCAACGCCGGCTTCTACGCGATGGAGATGAAGCGGCGCGGCGCCGAGCGCGTGCTCGGGCTCGACACCGACGACGACTATCTCGAACAGGCGCGGTTCGCGGCCGACATCAACGGTCTCAAAATCGAGTTTCGCAAGCTCTCCACCTATGACGTCGGCCAACTGCGCGAGCAGTTCGATCTCGTGATCTTCATGGGCGTACTCTACCACCTTCGCCATCCGCTGCTCGCACTCGACCTGATCCGTGAGCACGTCGTGCGCGATCAGTTGCTGTTTCAATCGATGCTGCGGGGGAGCACGGCGGTCGACACCGTCGCGCGCAACTACGACTTCTGGACCACCTCACAATTTGACAGTCCCGGCTATCCGAAGATGCATTTCATCGAGCATAAATATGCCGATGATCCCACCAATTGGTGGGCGCCGAACCGCGCGTGTGTCGAGGCCATGCTGCGCAGCGCCGGGTTCGCCATCGTCGCGCATCCTGAAGACGAAGTGTATCTCTGCCGCAAGGTACCGCGGCCGCAGGACGATGGGCCGGTCTACCCCGCGCGAGGTGCCGAATGATCGAAGCTGCCAAGATCTGGAACGAACCCAACAACAAGTCGCACTGGGACCTCCAGCTCGATCCGGATTGGGCGCGCTTCGCCGAGACGGCGATCGCGGCGGGCAAGGCCATCCGCTCGGCGCATCCAACCTTGCCGCGCGTGCTCGGCGGTATCTCGCCGATCGATCCGGCCTTCATCAACAACATGAAGGCGCGGGGCGTGCTCGACCACGTCGACGCCGTCGCCGTGCACGGCTTCCCGCTCGACTGGAACCTTTGGAAGATCGATGAATGGCCCGCGAAGCTTGCGGAAATCCAGGCGCTGGTCTCGGTGCCGGTCTGGGTCACCGAAGTCGGCGTCTCCTCCTTTGGAGCCGACGAGGTGCAGGCCTGGGGATTGAAGCGCACGGCTGAATTGCTCACCGGCCGCGCACCGCGCATCCATTGGTATAGCCTGTATGATTTGCCGATGGCGTGGGAAGCCACCACGCGGCACAAGGAGGCCGAAGGCTCCTCCTACTACCGCCATTTCCATATGGGACTGCTGCGCGAGGACGGTACGCCGAAGGCTGCAGCCGAGCTGTTTCCGCAATTCGCGCCTGCAATGGGCGTCTGCCAGTGGTTCCACTTCGAGGACCACCGGCTCGACAAGGCCGTGACCTGGCTGCGCAGGCTGGGCGTCCGCCATGTTCGAACCGGGCTCTCGTGGGCCGACAGCTTCCGCCCCAATGCGCTGGCCTGGTTCGATCGTCAGATGGAGGCGCTCGCCGAATTCGACGTCACCGTGACCTTCTGCTTCACGCCCGAGCATCGGGGCATCGCGCCTCATCACACCAGTCCGCCGTTCGACGTCAACGAGTTCGCCGATTTCTGCGCCGGCATGATCACGCGCTATAGCGAAAGGACCGGCCTTGCGCCTTCCGAGCCCGCTGTGATGGAGGCGACATTATGCGCGCCGTGATCGTGGTGATGGACTCCGTCGGCATCGGCGGCGCGCCGGATGCGGCGCGCTATGGCGATGAAGGCGCCAATACGATCGGACACATCGCGGAAGCCTGCGCTGCCGGCCTCGCTGACGGTCGAGGCCGTGCAGGCCCGTTACACCTGCCGCATCTCGTTGCCCTCGGGCTCGGCGACGCCTGCCGCCTGGCCGCCGGCCGCTGCCCGCCCGGACTAACGCGCAATGCCGGAGCCGATGCGCAATTCGGCTGCGCCAGCGAGCGTTCGCCGGGCAAGGACACGCCCTCCGGCCACTGGGAGATCGGCGGCGTTCCCGTGCCATTCGAATGGAGCTACTTCCCCCATACCGTTCCGACATTTCCGCCCGATCTGATCGCGGCCTTCTGCAAGGAGGCCGGACTGCCCGGCATCCTCGGCAATTGCCACGCCTCCGGCACCGAGATCATCGCGCGCCTGGGCGACGAGCATATCAGAACCGGCTTGCCGATCTGCTACACCTCGGCTGACAGCGTCTTCCAGATCGCCGCGCATGAGGAGACGTTCGGCCTCGATCGGCTCTACCAGATCTGCATCATCGCACGGCGCCTGCTCGATCCGCTCAACATCGGTCGCGTGATCGCGCGGCCCTTCATCGGCGATGCGCCGGGCAACTTCAGGCGCACCGCGCATCGCCGTGACTTTGCCGTGCCGCCGCCCGAGGACACGATCTTTGATGCAGCGCAGTCGGATCGACGATCGATCATCTCGATCGGAAAGATCGACGATATTTTTGCCCATCGGGGCACCGGACGCAACTTCAAGGGCGATGGCAACGACGCGATGTTCACGGCCATGCTGACAGGCTTGAAAGAGCTTGCGGATGGCGGGCTGCTGTTCGCCAACTTCATCGACTTCGATAGCGTTTACGGGCATCGCCGCGACGTGCCGGGCTACGCACGCGCGCTGGAAGATTTCGACGCGCGGCTGCCGGAACTACTAAACATGATCGAGAAGGATGATCTGCTCATTATCACGGCCGACCACGGCTGTGATCCGACCTGGCCCGGCACGGATCACACCCGCGAGTGCGTTCCGATCCTGGCCGTCAACGGCCGCACGACGGGGCCGATCGGACTGCGCGACGGCTTTGCGGACATCGGAGCGACGGTCGCCCGTCATCTCGACCTCCCGCCGACCCAGCACGGCCTCGCCTTCTAGCTCGGCTCAGCAACGGAACGGCCTGGATTTATTGATCTAGGTTAGAGAAATTTTTGTTTGTACGTCACTTAGGAACCAACATTCCTTGCGCTGCTTTTCACAAAAGGAAAGTACGTGTGCCTCCCCCGGGAACTGCGCGGCTTCCGGTTGCCAAGTGATCATCACACGAGAGGAGTAGCTGCGCATGGTGCGTGTTCTGATTACCGGCGGCGCAGGATTTATCGGCTCACATACGGCCGATGCGCTGATCGAGGCCGGATATGATGTCCGGCTGCTCGACGTGCTGTCGCCCCAGGTTCACGGCCCCAAGCGCGAACGTCCCGACTATCTCCATCCCGGCGCCGAGCTGATAGTCGGCGATGTCACCGACGCGCTCGCGGTGGACCGCGCGCTGCGCGGCGTCGACAAGGTGCTGCATCTGGCATCGAGCGTCGGTGTCGGCCAGAGCATGTACGACATCGAGTCCTATGTGAGGACCAATGAGCTCGGCACCGCTGTCCTATTGCAGGCACTGGCGAACCGGCCGGTCGGTCGCCTCGTCGTCGCCTCGTCGATGAGCATCTATGGCGAAGGCGCCTGCCGCGCCGCCGATGGCTCCATCGTCGCTCCGGAAGAGCGAGCGGTCGCGCAGCTGAAGCGCGGCGCCTGGGAGCTCATCGATACAGATGGTCAGATCCTGGAGCCGGTGCCGACCCCCGAGACCAAACAGCCAGCGCTGAGCTCCATCTACGCGCTGAACAAGTTCGCGCAGGAGCGCATGTGCCTGATCACCGGCAAGGCTTATGGCATTCCGACGCTCGCCTTGCGCTTCTTCAACGTGTTCGGCCCGCGCCAGGCGCTCTCCAATCCCTATACCGGCGTGCTGGCGATCTTTGCCGCGCGGCTGCTCAACGACCGGCCGCCTCTGGTGTTCGAGGACGGCCTGCAGCGGCGTGACTTCGTGCACGTTCACGACGTTGCGCGCGCCTGCCTGCTGGCACTCGAGGGCGACCACGCCGATGACGTCTTCAATATCGGCTCCGGACAGAGCCGCAGCATCCTGTCAGTCGCCGAGGATCTCGCGCGCGTGATGGGGCGCTCGCAGATGACGCCGCAGATCACCGCGAAATACCGTGCCGGCGATATCCGCCATTGTTTCGCCGACCTCGGCAAAAGCAGTCGCGTACTGGGCTTTGCACCGCAGGTTCGCTTCGAGGACGGGCTGGACGAGCTCGCGACTTACCTGGCCGACCAGATCGCCGACGATCAGGCCGAGAAGGCGACCGAAGAATTGCTGCGGCGGGGACTGGTCGCATGACGAGCATGGCCCACGATAATCGCTCCATCGTCATCACCGGCGGCTGCGGCTTCATCGGCTGCAATCTGGCGGACCGGATCGCCGCCGGCGGCGGCGCGGTGACGGTTCTCGACAATCACTCACGCTCCGGCGCGCGCGAGAATGCGCAATGGCTCAAGTCACGTCATGGAGATCGCGTTGCGATCGTGGCTGGCGACGTGCGTGATCCGATTCCCGTGATCGAGGTCGTGCGCGAAGCCAAGGCCGTGCTGCATCTGGCCGCGCAGGTGGCCGTGACCTCGAGCCTCGACAGTCCGCTCGATGATTTCGAGATCAACGCGCGCGGCACCCTGAACGTGCTGGAGGCAATCAGGCTACATAATCCGTCCGCGCCGGTGCTGTTCGCCTCCACCAACAAGGTCTACGGCCGGCTAATCGGCGACGACGAGATCGTCCGGGTCGAGCAACGCTATCAGCCGGCCGATCCCGCACTTGCCGCCGGCATCTCGGAGGCCACGCCGCTCGATCTCTACAGCCCCTACGGATGCTCGAAGGGCGCCGCCGACCAGTATGTGCACGACTATGCCCGCGTCTATGGCCTGCGAACTGCGGTGCTGCGGATGAGCTGCATCTATGGCCCGCGGCAGTTCGGCAATGAGGACCAGGGCTGGATCGCGCATTTCATGCTCTCGGCGCTCCGTGGCGCGCCTTTGACGATATATGGCGATGGTTGTCAGGTGCGCGACGCGCTCTACGTCGGCGATGCCGTCGACGCGTGGCTGGCGGTGCTCGATCGGATTGCGACCGCGCAGGGCCAAATCTTCAATCTTGGGGGCGGCCCCTCCAACGCCATCAGCCTGCTGGAATTGATCGCCCTGATCTCGCAGACCTCGAACCACCCGGTTGAACCTTGCTTCGCCGACTGGCGTCCTGGTGACCAGCCCTGGTACGTGACCGATACCAGTGCCCTGTCGGCTGCGACCGGCTGGCAGCCGAAGACGCCGCTGGCGGAGGGCCTGCGGGCGTTGCAGGGCTGGCTCACGACGCGCTTCATGCAGGAGCACGGACGCGAGGTGCTGGCATGACGCGAGTTGCGCTGATCAATCCGAATTGGACGTTCGACGGCAGCATCTATTTCGGCTGCCGCAGCCCGCATCTGCCGCTCGAGCTCGGCATTTCGCAGCATCTGTTGCGTGAAGCCGGACACGACACGCTGCTGCTCGATGCCCACATGTTCGACCTGTCGCTGACGGATATTCAGGCCGAGCTCGCCGCGTTCCGCCCCGACATGGTCGTCATGACCACCGCGCCGACCTATCTGTTCTGGCGCTGTGCACCGCCCGAGCTGCGGGTGCCGCAGGAACTCGCGCTGTCGCTGCGCGACATGGCCGCCACCCTGGTCGCCGTGGGTCCGCACGGCTCGACCACGCCACGAATGACGTTTCGCAAGCTCGGCGTTGATTTCGTCGTGATGGGCGAGTGCGAGGAAACCTTGTTGCGTCTCGCCAATGGCGAGCGGGATATCGCCGGCCTATGTTTCGCAGACCCGATCGGCACGATCCGTGTCAATGGCGGTCCATTGGCGGCGGCCTTCGTCGATCAGCCGGTGCTGCAATGGCCGGACGAGATGATCCGGCGGCATCATCACCATCATCATCGCTTCGAGGCCGCCCCGGTCGGCCCCGGCGCGGAGGTCGAGGCTTCGCGCGGCTGTCCCTATCACTGCACGTTCTGCGCCAAGGACAATTTCCGCAATGCCTACCGCAAGCGGCGGCCATCCACGATCCTCGACGAGGTCGACCGGCTGCGCGCGCAAGGCGTCGAATACATCTATTTCATCGACGAGATCTTCCTGCCCAACACCGAGTTGTTGGAAGGTCTGGTCACGCGCGGGCTGAAATTCGGCGTTCAGACCAGGATCGATCTGTGGAAGCCGCCGATGCTCGAGCTGCTGGGCCGAGCCGGCTGCGTCTCGATCGAAGCCGGCATCGAAAGCCTCACGCCCGAGGGACGTGCCGCCCTTGCCAAGAATTGCCGGATGACCACCGACGAGCTTGCCGACCGGCTGGTCGAGGCAAGACGTTACGTGCCGTTCGTGCAGGCCAATCTGATCGAGGTGCCGCAGGATGATGATCCGGTGGTGCAGCGCTGGCGCCAGCGCATGCAGGAGGCCGGCGTCTGGGCCAATGATCCGGTGCCGCTCTATCCCTATCCAGGATCTCCGGACTATCGGAAGCTCTGGGGCGAGCCCGACGATCGCGCCTGGGAGCGTGCGCACGCCCATTATCTGGCGCAATTCAATCAGTTCAGCGACGTCCAGAATGAACGTCCGGTGCCGTTGGCTGCACTCGAATTGCAGGTCGCGCCATGAGCAGGCTCGACTCCGTGCGGATCCTGATGACGACGGACACGGTTGGCGGCGTGTGGAGCCATGCGATCACCCTCTCCAATGCGCTGGCAGAACTCGGGGCCGAAATTCATCTGGTGACGCTCGGGCCTGCGGCGCGAGCCGATCAGCGCGCAGCGCTCGAAGGAACCAGCATCAAGCTGATCGAGACGGATCTCGCGCTCGAATGGCGGGATCCAGAAGCGACCGACCTCGATCGCGCGCGCGAAATGTTGCTTCGGCTCGAGCGCAAGATTCGACCTGATGTCATTCATCTCAACAGCTGTCGCGAGGCGACCTTCGACTGGCATGCGCCGGTGGTTGTGGTCGCACATTCCTGCGTCAACTCCTGGGGCCACGCCTGCAATGATACGGCATTCCTGGCCGAACCGCGCTGGCAACGCTATGGCGAACTCGCGGCGGCCGGGCTCGCCAGCGCCTCGACCTGGGTAGCACCGACCTGCGCCTTCGGGGAAACGATCGCCCGGATCTACACGCCGCCGCGGCCGGGCGTGTTGATCTGGAACGGTGTTACGCCTGCATTTCCGACCATTCTGCCGAAGCAGACGCTCGTCTTGGCCGCTGGGCGGATGTGGGACAAGGCCAAGAATCTCGCTGCGCTTGAGGCTGTGGCCGGGGCCGTACCGTGTCCGATCCACGTGGCGGGCCCCGGCACCGAGCCAGGCCAGCAGCACTCCGCTATCAACTTCCTAGGCGAGCTGCCGCAGGTCGAGCTCTGGCAAAGAATGCTGCACGCGGCGATCTTCGCAAGTCCCGCTTTGTATGAGCCGTTCGGCCTCTCCGTGCTCGAAGCCGCTGCGGCCGGCTGCGCGCTCGTGCTGGCAGACATCCCGACCTTTCGCGAGCTCTGGCAGGACGCGGCGATCTTCGTTTCCGTCGGTGACAACCAGGCGCTATGCAGCGCATTGTCATGGCTCGCCACCGACACTAATGCCTGCATGGCCCTGCAGCGCGCAGCGCGGAGGCGCGCACGCCGCTATCAGCGCGGCCGAATGGCGGCCGGATATGCCGAGCTCTACCTCGACCTGCTCAGTCAACGCTCAACCCATCATCCCGTCGAGGCCTGCGCATGAAGTTTGTCTTGTTTTATCATGCATTCTCGTCCTGTTGGAACAATGGCAACGCCCATTTCCTGCGCGGCGTGAGCCGCGAGCTGGCCGCACTGGAGCACGAGGTCATCGTCTATGAGCCGTCCGACGGCTGGAGCCAGCTCAACGCGATCCGCGATGGCGGCGGTGCGAGCTTGCGCGAGATTCCCGCGCTGTTTCCGGGCGTCAGCATCCGTCCCTACGAGCGTGCGCCCGATCTCGACGCTGCACTCGACAACGCTGACATCGTGCTGGTTCATGAATGGAACGAGCCGGACCTGGTCCGCGAGATTGGGCGGCGCCGCGCAACGGGTGGCCGGTTTACCTTGCTGTTCCACGATACCCACCATCGCGCCGTGACGGCGCCGCACGAACTCGCGCGCTTCGACCTCGACGGTTACGACGGCGTGCTCGCTTTCGGCGAGGTGTTGCGGCAGATCTATCTCACGCTCGGCTGGGCCAGCCGGGCCTTTACTTGGCACGAGGGCGCGGACACGGCTTTGTATCGACCTATTCCGCAGATCACACCACAGCACGATCTAGTCTGGATCGGAAATTGGGGCGACGATGAACGCAGTGCCGAGCTGCGGCAATATCTGATCGAGCCGGTGGCCGCGCTCGGACTGGACGCGATCATCTTCGGCGTGCGCTATCCGTCGGACGCGCTCAAGGTGATCGATGCAGCCGGCATCGCCTATGGCGGCTGGCTGCCGGCGCATCGTGCGCCCCAAGCCTTTGCCAACGCGCGTGTCACCATCCACGTGCCGCGCGCTCCCTACGCCCATTCGCTGCCCGGCATTCCGACCATCCGGATGTTCGAGGCCATGGCCTGCGGCACCCCGATCGTCTCGGCGCCATGGGACGATGTCGAGGCGCTGTTTCCTCAAAACACCTATTTGCGTGTCAGCAGCGGCACGGAGATGCGAGAGGCGCTTCAGCTGTTGTTGTCGGATCGTGAATTGGCAGCCGCGATGGCGGCGAAGGCCCGCGCGTGCGTGCTTGCGCATCACACCTGCCGCCACCGTGCAGAGCAATTGCTGCAGATCGCGAACGCCCTGAACTGTGCGCCACAAGCAACATCGGTCGAACTCGAGGGAGCTGCGTCGTGAAAATCTGCTTCTTCGGTTCGAGCCTGGTGTCGTCTTACTGGAATGGCGCCGCGACCTATTATCGCGGCATGCTGAAGGAGATTGCGGCGCTAGGCCACGACGTCACCTTCTACGAGCCCGACGCGTTCGAGCGGCAATCTCATCGCGACATCGAAGATCCTTCATGGGCAAAGGTCGTCGTCTATCCCGCCACGCCGGAGAGCTGGCAAAAGATGGTCGCGCGGGCTGCGCACTCCGCCGATCTCTTGATCAAGGCCAGCGGCGTTGGGGTGTTCGACGCGGAGCTGGAAGATGCGATTGCGACCGTGTCGACCAGAGCAATCCGGATCTATTGGGATGTCGACGCGCCCGCGACCCTGGACGCGATCGCTTCCGATCCTGCGCATCATCTTCGCAGCGCGATTCCGCGCTACGATGCCGTGCTGACCTATGGCGGCGGTGACCCGGTCGTGAACGCCTATCGGGCGGCAGGCGCCCGCGATTGTGTGCCGATCTACAATGCGCTAGATCCGGCCACTCATCATCCGGCGCCGCCGCGGCCGACATTCGCCGCCGATCTCAACCTGCTCGCCAACCGGCTGCCCGATCGCGAGGCGCGGATCGAACGCTTCTTTATCGAAGCGGCTGCGCAGATGCCGCAGCAAGAGTTCGTGCTCGGCGGCTCCGGCTGGCACGACAAGCCGATGCCCGAGAATATCCGGTGCGTCGGCCATGTCGGCACCGCCGACCACAACGCGTTCTTCTGCTCCGCGCGCGCGACCTTGAACGTCAACCGTGACAGCATGGCCCGTTACGGCTTCTCACCGCCCACGCGCGTGTTCGAGGCCGCGGGCGCCGGTGCCTGCCTGATCACCGATCAATGGACCGGGATCGAGCTGTTTCTCGAGCCGGACCGCGAGGTCCTGGTCGCGGCGGACGGATCAGCGGTGGCTGCTCATCTCGACGCGTTGTCGCCGGAACGCGCGCGCCTGATCGGCGAACGCGGCCGCGCGCGCATCCTCGCGCACCACACCTATCGCCACCGCGCCCGCCAATTCAACGCTCTGCTCGAAGGCATGAACACCAGGATCGAGGCCGCAGAATGAACCTGAACATCGTCGTCATCGGGTTATCCGTCACATCCTCCTGGGGCAACGGCCATGCCACCACCTACCGGGCCCTGCTCTCGGCATTGGCGGCGCGTGGCCATACCGTGAGTTTCCTGGAGCGCGATGTTCCCTGGTATCGCGATCACCGCGATTTCACCAAGCCCGACGGCTGGACCGTGCACCTCTACCAGTCTCTGCAAGAGTTGCCGCATCGTCACGGACAGCTTGTCGAAGACGCCGATCTCGTCATCATTGGCTCCTACGTCCCCGACGGTATCGCGATCGCAAACTGGGCCACCTCCCACGCGCGAGGGATTACGGCGTTCTACGACATCGACACACCGGTTACGCTGGCCGGTCTCGAACAGGGTCTCGACTATCTTTCGCCGGCGATGATCCCGCGGTTCGATATCTATCTGTCGTTCTCGGGCGGCCCGGCCCTCACCATGATCGAAGACATCTATGGCAGCCCGATGGCCCGGGTGCTCTACTGCAGCGCGGATGTCGAGCTCTATCAACCGCAGCAGGCGCCTGGGCGCTGGTCGCTCGGCTATCTCGGGACCTACAGCGCGGACCGGCAGCCGCAGCTCGAAAGCCTTCTGATCGAGCCGGCGCGTGCGCTTCCCGGCGAACGGATGGTGGTTGCAGGCGCACAATATCCTGATGACATCGTCTGGCCCGACAATGTGGAGCGGCTCGAGCATGTCGCCCAGCATCAACACGCTGCGTTCTTCGCCGCGCAACGCTTCACCCTCAACGTCACGCGCGCGGACATGCGGGCCCTCGGATTTTCTCCCAGCGTCCGACTATTCGAGGCGGCCGCCTGCGGCACACCGATTCTATCCGACCATTGGCCCGGGCTCGAGACCATCTTCGCGCCGAACAGCGAACTTCTGGTCGTATCGTCCCCCCGCGACGTGACCGAAATCCTCGAGAACATGCCGGACGAAACGCGGCGCTCGATCGCAGAACGCGGCCGTCGCCGGGTGCTGCGCGATCACACGCCGGACCATCGGGCTCTGCAGCTCGAGGACTATTATCGCGAAGCGCTCGCACGCCGGTCCCGGCCGGCACGATGGGCTGCCACGCGAGCCCCAACTGACCCCGTCGAACTCAAGCTGGGATTGTCATGACCATTCAAATGCCCATTCACACCCGCCGCGCGCATCGTACACTCATTGCCGGAGGCGCCGGCTTCATCGGCTCTCACATCTGCGACTCGCTACTGCAGCGCGGCGACACCGTCATCTGCCTGGACAATCTGCATACCGGCGCGACACGCAACATCCGGCCGCTGCTCAATCATCCGCATTTCCGCTTCATCGAGCACGATGTGCGAGAGCCGCTGCAGCTCGACGGGTCGATCGACCGCATCTACAATTTCGCCTGCCCGGCGTCGCCGCCGCATTATCAGCAGGATCCGGTCGGCACGATGAAGACCTGCGTGCTCGGCACATTGAACCTTTTGGAACTGGCGCGGCAGAAGTCCGCGCGGATTCTGCAAGCGTCCACCAGCGAGGTCTATGGCGATCCGGAGGTACATCCGCAGCCGGAGAGCTACACGGGCCATGTCAATACGATCGGGCCGCGGGCCTGCTACGATGAGGGCAAACGTGCCGCCGAGACATTGATGTTCGATTACCGGCGCATGTACGAGCTGGAGATCAAGGTTGCCCGCATTTTCAACACTTACGGCCCGCGCATGCATGAGAACGACGGCCGCGTGGTGTCGAACTTCATCGTCCAGGCCCTGCGCGGTGCGCCGATCACGGTCTACGGCTCGGGCAGCCAGACGCGTAGCTTCTGTTTCGTCGACGATCTCGTGCGCGGGCTCGAAATGCTCATGGAAAGTCCCGCGTCCGTCACCGGGCCGGTCAACCTCGGCAATCCGCACGAAATGAGCATCGAGGCGATCGCCCGCGAGGTCTTGAACTGCACGAACTCCGCCTCGACACTCGAGTTCAAGCCGCTGCCGGTCGACGATCCCAAGCGGCGCAAGCCGTTGATCGCGACCGCCGAGAAACTGCTTGGCTGGCGCCCACGGATCCCGCTGCGTAAGGGGCTCGAGGCGACGGTGGCTTACTTCGCTTTGGAGGTCGGTCAGTATCGGCCTGCCGCAACGAAGAAGCAGCCGAGCCCGTCGCGGCGGCTCGGACGAACCCGGCTGACACTCGCCGACTCGCAACGAACCTCCTGATAGGCTAACCCGCGCCGGCCGGCTGCGCCCACCTTAGGCATGATACGGTCTGGCGTGTCGGCTTAGAATGAGGACCGCGATCGGCGGCGGGTTGGAAGAAGCGCGCCAGGTCATCGAGGAATAGGCAAGCGATCTGCGCGCGCAATTCTCGAAAACCGCGTGCGTCAGACGCGTTTGATCAGCACTGATACGGTGACTTGGCCTACCTACCCTGCCCTGATCGGAACTGACTTCCAGGCTGACATCTGTCGACGACGAATCGAGCAGGTCGCGTGCGATCGCGAGGGCGGCATCTGCCGTTTGCAGCAGGGCTGTCTCGACATCGGGCAGTTCGATCCCTATGCTCGGGTGTTTCGCTGGCCGCCGCTCGTTCTCGCGATCACCCTGGGTGGGCGCCGTTGACCTGATGCAGATATGTTGGGTCGAACCCGCCGGCAGCGAACACCTTTACAACGTCGGTCAGGGTGACAAGATTCTTACGGATGTCTAAGACGCGCTTGCCGCGAAAGTCCTGCAGCACCCTGTTCACGTGCACGGTGCTCAGGCCGAGCGCCTCCGCGAGCTTGGCTTGAGTAACGGGAAACTGAAACTCGCCGTCAGAGACAAGCCCTACCGCAGCCATGCGCTGCCGCAGCTCCGCGAGAAGGTGAGCCATCCGCGCAGACGCCGATCTAACCCCGAGATTCACGATCCATTCGCGGAACACGGCGGAATCGATCATGGTCTCACGCCACAAGGCGCGAGCTACGGTTGGCCGTGCGTCAATAAGCCTGGACAAGTCCGAGTGGTCGATGAACGCCAATGTCGCCGCAGATATCGTGACGAGATCGTGGTCCATCGTCTTAAGAAGTAGACTTTGCAGGTCGGGAATGTCCCCTGGTATATGGAATGACAAGATTTGACGCTTCCCCGTGTCAGCGACCTTGGATCGGCAAGCAAAGCCCTTCACGATCATGCAGCACGCACTCGGATGATCGCCCTCGCGCGCGATTGGGGTTTCCTCCGGGACTTCTTTCACATGAAGAGGAAGTGCCTTGATCGCAGTCGCATCGTCATTGCTGAAGTGCGTATCGCTGCGCAGCCTGCGGATCAGCATTTCTGCGTAATGCATTGGGTAAGCCTACAATGGCAGAGGCCAAGGCCATCGGCTTGAGGCAAGGTTACTGAAGCCGGAGAGCGAGGTGCCAAGTTTCGCTGCAGAGGCAGACGGGAGCACGGGCATCTCTCAGTCACCGGGCCGACGATCCGGGCCGGGGCGATTGTTGATAACCCGCCGACGCCGAGTTCGTTCCCGCGCACGCAGGTGTCGGGACGCTGCACGCCGCATGATGCGAACATTAGGATGACGGCTGGCGACAGAAGCTCGTCGATCGCTTGCTTCACGTCAACGCAGATGCCTTGGTGACATTGGGAAGACTGCAGATCGCTCACGGAGAACCCGACCGCGAAAATCCCGTCGGCGCTATCAGAGGTCTTCGAGTGGACACCATGAATGCCGTACGCGGCGTTGCTCCCTGGTGAATGCGAAAAAGCAGCCACCGCCGGCGGGTTGATCATAAGCTCGGTCGATCGCAACACCCGAATAGTAGCAATACAGCAGGGTGCCGACGCCACCATGGCCGACGAAGAGGACGTCGCCCGGTCGATCTCGAGCCAGGACGTGCTCGACCTCCCGGACGATACGCGACTGGGCGTCAATCGCCCGCTCCCAGCCCCGAACGCTGATTTGGGGCTTGGCAAAGAACTCGTCGGCAACCGCCTGAAACTCGTCCGGAATCAGGAAGCCGGTTGCCGATCGATCATTCTCGTGCATCGCTTCCCGAACCTCGATGACGACGTTCAGCCTGGCGGCAATGATTTCGGCTGTTTCGATCGCCTTTCGCTCGCTGCTGGAAATAATCTGCGTTGTGCGAGCAAGCTGCCGCCCGCTCCCGACCGCCTCCGTGCGCGCTCTTCCGATCTCGCTCAAGCCCCAGGATGGGACGGGGATGGCCGGATCAATATTCACTTGAGGATGGGTGAGGTAGCGTACGACGCTCATCAGCGAATACTCACACGACCGTGCCACTTGCGATTGGTCGGCACCGGAGCCAGTCGACGCGTCCCGAACTGCTAAGCATGGCACTGCGTCGAAATCCGAAGGCCCCCAGCATCGAAGACGTGCACATCCCGGGCCGCAGCGCTAAGCGTGGCTCGCTCGCCCGGTGCCGGCGTCTGCCTGCCGCGGACTTCGGCCACGAACAGCCTGTCGTCGGCACGGCGCAAATAGGCAAAAGAGGACTCACCGAGCCGCTCGACCAGCTCGACGACGCCTTCCACTGCGAAGGGACCATCTGCTCGGCTGCCAAGATGCTCGGGACGAACCCCGACCGTCAGCGTGTCTCCGACCTTGAGTGACGCCGCCGGCAGGTTGAAACGACGAAAGCCGGGTCCGGCAACGCATGCGCATCCGCTCTCGATGCGCTCGACCTTCGCGTCGAAGAAATTCATCGCGGGCGAGCCGATGAAGCCGGCAACGAACAGATTGGCCGGCGCATAGTACAGATCGAGCGGCCTGCCGACCTGCTCGATACAGCCCCTGTTCATTACAACGATGCGGTCGGCGAGCGTCATCGCCTCGACTTGGTCGTGCGTGACGTAGACGATTGTCGATTTCAGCATCCTGTGCAAGTTTGCGATCTCGACGCGAGTCGAGACACGCAGGGCCGCATCGAGGTTGGAGAGCGGCTCGTCGAACAGGAAAACGGCAGGCTCACGCACGATTGCGCGGCCGATCGCAACGCGCTGACGCTGGCCGCCGGAGAGATCGCGCGGATAGCGCTCCAGCAACTCCTCGAGCTGCAGCATGCGAGCAGCCTCCGCGACGCGCCGTTCGCGCTCCTTCGGCGGCACTCCGGTGAACTTCAATCCGAACGTCATGTTCTTGCGCACATTCATGTGCGGGTAAAGCGCGTAGGACTGGAACACCATCGCGATGCCGCGCTGGGCGGGAGCGAGCGTGTTGACGAGCTTGCCCTCGATATGGATGTCGCCGCCCGACGTGCCGTCGAGCCCGGCAATCATGCGCAACAGGGTCGACTTGCCGCATCCCGAAGGGCCAACCAGAACGACGAACTCGCCATCCTCGATATTCAGGTTGATATCGCTCAGGACCGTCGTCGCGCCGTAGCGCTTGTTGAGATGCTCGATGCGCAGATTGGCCATTCCGAAACCTATTTGACTGCGCCGGAGGTGAGGCCCGCGATGAGCTGGCGCGACAGGATCACGTAGATCACGACGACGGGCAGGATCGCCATCGACAGCGCGGCCAGCACGGAATTCCAGTCGGTGATGTATTGACCGAGAAACTGCTGCACGCCGAGCGTCACGGTATGCGTCGAGTCGCTCGACGTCAGGATCAGCGGAAACCAGAGATCGTTCCAGATCGGCACGATGGTGAACACAGCGACCGTCGCGATGGCGGGACGCAGCAGAGGGGCAACGACCTCGAAGAAGATCCGGGTCTCCGGCACGCCGTCGCAACGCGCGGCGTCACGCAAATCCTTGGGGATTTGCTGGATGAACTCGCTCAAGATGAAGATCGACATCGGCAGTCCCTGCGCGACATAGACCAGGATCAGGGCTGTCAGGGTGTCGTTCAGACCGGCAGACCGCATCATGTTGAGGATTGCGACGGAGCCGAGCCGGATTGGCACCATGATTCCGATCGAGAGAAACAGTGCCAGCGCCGTCGAACCGCGAAATCGGTATTCAGTCAGCGCCCAGGCCGCCATCGCACCGAACAACAGCACGAGCGCCATGCTGACCAGGGTGACGATCAGCGAATTGGAGTAATAGGTCAGGATGTGGGCGGTACGAAAAACCTTCTGGTAGCCGATCAGGCTGAAGGTGGTGGTATCAGGCGGAGCAAGCGGCGCACCGAAGATGGCGCTGCGCACCTTGAACGAATTCATCACGACAAGCAGGATCGGGCCGACCGCGAGCATGCTGTAGGCGATCAGGACGAGATGAACGCTGAGGCTCCTGGCGCGCTGCTCCATCTTTAACTCCCGTCAGAATGTGTAACGGCGGATGCGCCGCTGCACGAGGACGAGATAAAGACAGAGGCCGATCAGGATGATGAAGAAAATGACGGTCGCGACTGCCGCGCCCATCGTCGGATCACCGAGCTGGAGCTGGTTGCCGAAGAAGGTCCGGTAGAAGAACGTGCCGAGAATGTCGGTCGCGAAATTTGGTCCCGCGAGTGCGCCCTTGACCGAGTAGATCAGATCGAAGGCGTTGAAATTGGCAACGAAGGTCAGGATGGAGACCAGGCTGATCGTCGGCAAGACCAGCGGGAGCTTGATGTGAAAGAAGATGCGGAGATTTCCCAGCCCGTCGACGCGCGCCGCATCGATCAACTCGTCCGGGATGTTGAGCAGCGCCGCATAGATCAGCATCATCGGGATGCCGACGAATTGCCAGACCGAGATCAGGGACAGGGTCACGAGCGCGCTCGATTCGAGGCCCAGCCAGGGAGCGAACAGCGAGCCCAGGCCCACCGCCTTCAAGGCGCCGTCGGCGACGCCCCAAAGCGGGGAGAGGATCAGGTTCCAGGAGAAGCCGACGATGACGACGGAAAGCATCGTCGGCAGAAACATCACGGTGCGATAGAAGCCCTTCAACCTCAGGCCCGGCAGGCTCAGAAATCCGGCGAGCGCGATGCCGACCGGATTCTGCACACACATGTGCACGGCGAAAAATGTCAGATTGTTGCCGAGGGCATTCCAGAACGGCTTCGACCACAACGCAGCGCCGAGCAGTGCCTGGAAGTTGGCGAGACCGACGAAATGCCGGGCCCCCGACGGCTCGCTTGTATATGTGGATAGCGCCATCGTTGCGACGAGCGGGTAGATCGAGAGCAGGCCATAGATCGCAAGCGCCGGTCCGAGAAAGAACAGCAAAAGGCCCGCGAGTTTCACGCGCGACATCTGGGCGGTGATGGTGGAGACCGGTTCACGCATGATGGAAAAGATCGAACCTACGGCGGGTGCTCATCCTCTCCACGGTTGCGCAGTGTGGCAAGGATTGGCGGTGTGCAGCAACGATCGAACAGAACAAGAAAGGGTCCCTCTCGCCGCAAACGCGGGGAGAGGGATTGGCATCACTTTGCGGGCTTGTACCACTTGTCGAGGCCGTCCTGCAGTTGCTTGCCCGCCGCATCGGGCGTCAGCTTGCCGTTGACGACCTGCGCGGAGACGTTCCAGAGCTCGTTTTCCAGATTCGGCGTGCCGCGCGACAGGATCTGATACGAATTGCGGATCGTCGACTTGCAGGTCTGTCGCCATCCGACCATCGTCGCGGCGACGTCGTCATCGACCTTCACCGGCGCCTTGGCGAGGGGGAAGAAGCCGGGCAGCGCGTTGGCGTAAATCGCGGCGAATTCCGGCGTCGTCAGCCATTCGAGAAATTTCCGGGCATCTTCCTTGTTCTTCGACGCCGCGTTGACGCCCATCGCGATGTCGGTGTGATCAGAGATATAGCAATCCGTCGTGCCGGCCGGCTGCGGCGGCGGGAACGCGCCCATCGCAAATTTCGCTTGACCGCGGAACGTCGAGATGTCCCACGAGCCGGCCGCATAGATCGCGCCCTTGCCGAGCGAGAACAGATTCTGACTATCGGCGTAGGTCTGCGCCTGGAAACCGGATCCAAGATACGGCGCCCAGCTTGCGATCTCCTTGAATGCCGCGACATATTGCGGGTCGGTGAACTTCTCCTTCCCCGCGATCAGATTGGCGCGGCCGGTCTCGCCCTTCCAATAGTCGGGACCGACGTTCTGGAATCCCATGGTCGCCGCCTCCCACTGGTCCGCGGTACCCATGACGAGCGGGACGTAGGTTCCGTCCTTTTTCAGCTTCTCGAGCACCGCATGGAATTCGTCGAGCGTCTTCGGCTCGGACACGCCAACCTTGGCAAAAGCTTCCTTGTTGTAGATGAAGCCGGCAATGACGGATGCCATCGGGACGCAGAAGGTGGTCTTGCCGTCATCCGTTTGCCACGCCGCCTTTGCGACATCGGAGAAATTATCCATGCCCTTGACGTCGTTGAGGCCGTCGAGCTGGTGCTTCTGATAGAGCGCAAGCGAGGCGTCAAATGGGCGACACGTAATGAGGTCGCCGGCAGTCCCGCCATCGAGGCGGGCGTTGAGAGCGGCGTTGTATTCCTTCGGCGCCGAGGGCGCGAATTCGATCTTGATGTCGGGATAGTGCTTGTTGAAGGCCGGAATGATCTTCGAATTCCAGATATCGGCGTCATCGTTGCGCCAGCTCTCGATCTTCAGCGAGCCTGCCTGGGCCGCGGCGATCCCCGCGAACAACGCCAGCGCGGCGACTTCGGCTAACAGTGCGGCCTTGAATGTCCGTCTCATGCTACGCTCCCTGGTTCGGGCCTTCGCCCGTGGCTGACCCCGCTGACCGCCGCGCGGCGCAAGGCATCATCGATACGGCCTTCCGCGGCGGTGAGGCGCGTGACGGCTTCGCTCACGCTGCTGACGCCGCAGGCAATCAGGACCGCCGGCTTGACCTCGCCGCCCGCCTCGCGAAGCGCGCCCTCCGCTTCGGCGTGGCTGACGCCCGCGATCGTGGCGACGATTCCGCGTGCACGTTCGCGCAATTTCGTATTATCGGCCTTCAGATTGACCATCAGGCCCTGATGAATATGGCCAAGCCCAAATCCCATCAACGATGAGAGCATGCCAAGCGCGGCCTTCTGCGCAGCTCCGGCGGCGAGCCGTGTCGAACCACGCAGTGCCTCCTCGCCGCTTTCGAGCAGGATCGGCGCGTCGGCGCCGGCGAGCAAAGGCGAGCCCGGACGGTGTGCGATGGCGATCACAAACGCGCCACGACGGCGCGCCTCTGCGGCAGCGGCAACGGTGAATGGCGTCGAGCCGCTCGCCGATACGGCAATCACGGCGTCGCCTGCGAGGTCGCCAAACTTCGCCACAGCCTGCTCACCAGCTGCAGCATTGTCCTCCGCAGCCCCATCGATGCGGAACGGCTCGGCGGTCCCGCCCGGCAAGATGATCGCGATCCTCGCCTCATCAAGGCCGAAAGTGCCAGGAAGCTCGGCGGCGTCTTCGGCCGCCGCAAGGCCGGAGGAACCTGCACCCGCGTAGACGACACGCCCCCCTCCGCGCCAGATCGCCGCGAGGCGAAGGGCGGCTGCGCGAATGTCGCCGGAGGCCGCCGTCACCGATGCGATCGCCCGGCGATACGATGCCAGCATCGTCTCGGTGAACGCCGCCTCGTCAATGATCGCGGCCGCGCCGGTGTCGCGCCACCTCTCCCCGCCCATCTCCAAGCTCGGCAGTACCGCCATCGTGAATACCAGTGGTAGATACCTCTTGTATTTAATTTAAGCGCGTGAAATACCATTTGTCTAGCGGCGTTAAGGATATTTTAAGGAGGCTCCTTGGCGACGGTGCAGTTTTTCCTCGGGGTGGACGGTGGCGGGACACGCTGCCGCGCGAGGCTGCGGGATTCGTCGGGCCACGAGATCGGGCGCGGCATCGGGCCGGCTTCGAACATCTATCTCGATTTCGAGGAGGCCATGCAGGTGGTCCGCGATACGATCGAGGCGACGATCCCTCCCGGCACGGCAAAAGGGGACATCGCAGTCGGCCTCAGCCTCGCCGGGCTTTCGGACGACAAGGAAGCAGAGCGCGTCGCCGCCGCCCTGCCCGGCTTTGCGCGCGTCGTCGCGGTCAATGATGCGGTCGCCGCCTGCGTCGGCGCCAACGGCCTCGGCGATGGCGGCCTGATCATCGCGGGCACGGGCTCGGCGGGCATCGCTCGCCTTGGAGC
>NZ_JBARGP010000064.1:0-18930 GCF_049798375.1 Bradyrhizobium sp. | reverse complement strand
GCGACAAGGTGCGCATCGACCTCAACAAGGGCACGGCCAACATCCTGATCTCCGAGGACGAGGTCAAGAAGCGCCACGCCGATCTGAAGGCCAAGGGCGGCTTCCCGCAGCCCGCCAACCAGACGCCTTGGCAGGAGCTTTATCGCAACACCGTCGGCCAGCATGCCACCGGCGCCTGCATGGAGCTCGCCACCCGCTATCACAACATCGCCGGCACCGTCGGCGTGGCCAGGGATAATCACTGATCCAACCGGCGTCATTGCGAGGAGCGACAGCGACGAAGCAATCCAGGACTGCGCGCGCAACTCCGGATTGCTTCGCTTCGCTCGCAATGACGAATACAAAAATCGCATTCCGAGGAGACAGCCATGTCCGACCGCCTCAAGGGTAAGCGCGCCTTTGTCACCGCAGCCTCCGCCGGCATCGGCCGCGCCTGCGCCATTGCGTTTGCGCGCCAGGGCGCAAGCGTGTTCGCGACCGACATCGACGAGAATGGCCTCGCCACGCTGAAAAACGAGGGCATCACCGACACCGCGCGGCTCGATGCCCGCGATACCGCCGCCGTCAATGCGATCGCCGACAAGGTGGGCCGCGTCGACATCTTGCTCAACGCCGCGGGCTTCGTGCACCACGGCACCATCCTCGACTGCACGGACGAGGACTGGGATTTCTCCTTCGACCTCAACGCCAAGTCGATGCACCGCACCATCCGCGCCTTCCTGCCGAAGATGCTGGAGGCCCGCCGCGGCTCTATCGTCAACATCTCGTCGGGCGCCGGCGTGTTCAAGGCCGCGCCCAACCGCTACGTCTACAGCGCCACCAAGGCAGCTGTCGCAGCGCTGACGCGCGCGGTGGCGGCGGATTTCGTCGGCAAGGGCATCCGCTGCAACTGCATCTGCCCCGGCACGGTGCAGACGCCCTCGATGCTCGGCCGCGCCGCGGCCGCAGGTCCTGACGGGCTCGAGATGTTCGTGTCGCGCCAGCCGATGGGCCGGCTCGGCACGCCGGAGGAGATTGCCGCGCTCGCGGTCTATCTCGCCAGCGACGAAAGCTCCTTCACCACCGGCGTCGCCCACGCCATTGATGGTGGTTGGACGCTGTAAGCACTCTCCGTCATTCCGGGGCGCCCGCAGGGCGAGCCGGAATCTCGACATGAAGTGCACGCAAGCCAATCTCGAGATTCTCGGTGCGCAATTGTGCACCTGAGGGTTCGATGCTTCGCATCGCCCCGGAATGACGGCAAATCATTACCTGAGAAAGAAACGTTCATGAACCAGATCGACCTCAACAACCGCTGCGCCGTCGTCACCGGGGGCGCGCAGGGGTTTGGCCGCGCCATCACCGAGCGCTTCGTCGCTTCAGGCGCCAGGGTCGCGATCTGGGATCACGACCTAAGGCTTGCGGAGAAGACCGCGAAGGAGATCGGCGACGCCGTGATCGCGGTGAATGTCGACATCGCCGATGCCGCTGCCGTCGAGCAGGCGCGCGACGCGACCTTGAAGGCGTTCGGCAGGATCGACATCCTGGTCAACAATGCCGGCATCACCGGCAAGAACGGGCCGGTGTGGGAGACCGATCTGACCGATTGGCAGCGGGTGATGCGCATCAATCTCGACGGTCCCTTCATCTGCTGCAAGGCTGTTGTGCCGACCATGCTGACGCAGAAGTATGGCCGCATCGTCAACATCGCATCCATCGCCGGCAAGGAAGGCAACCCCAACGCCGCGCACTACTCGGCGTCGAAAGCCGGACTTATTGCTTTGACGAAATCACTAGGCAAGGAGCTCGCCGGCCACGACATCCTGGTCAATGCCGTGACGCCGGCCGCGGCTAAGACCGCGATCTTCGACCAGATGACGCAGACCCATATCGACTTCATGCTGTCGAAGATTCCGAAAGGCCGCTTCGTGCTGGTCGAGGAATTGGCGGCGATGGTGAGCTGGCTGGCATCTGCGGATTGCGCCTTCTCCACCGGCGCGGTGTTCGACATTTCCGGCGGACGCGCGACGTATTAGTTCGCGAGGTGAAGCTTGCTGGGCGGCGACCGAAGTCCACCTTTCCCGCTGGGAGAGGTCGGGTCGCATCGTCAGATGCGATCCGGGTGAGGCGCTACGGTCTATCTTTGTGTGGCCCTCCCTCACCCGACGCTGCGCATCGACCTCTCCCCGATGGGGAGAGGTGAACCGAATTCGTCGAACGAGTTGCTATCCTATTGAGGAGCACACGATGACCCATGAAGGCGGATGTCTGTGCGGCGCAGTGCGCTACAAGGCCGAGGGCGAGCCGCTCAATGTGCGCGTCTGTCATTGCCGCAATTGCCAGAAGGCGATGGGATCGCCGTTCTTGGCCCGCGCCTTGTTTCCACAGGATGCGTTGACAGTCACCGGCGAGACCGCGCGTTATTCGACCTCGGAGCACCTCGATCGCGTGTTCTGCCCGCGCTGCGGCACACGGCTGTTTTCCTGGCGTAGCAACGGCACCGCGGCCGGCGTCGCCCTGGCGACGTTCGACGACCGCAATGCCTTTGCGCCGTCAGATCATATCTGGGTGTCGGAGAAGATGAACTGGGTCTGCCTCGACGACGGCCTGCCGCAATATCCGGAAGGGCCGTAGCGGTGGGAACCCGGAGTTGATATCTGTGCTGCTCATCGCTCCGGAAACCTGCCTTGCCCTTCTCTCCCTATACCTTCTCCGTCTGGGTGCTGCCGATCATCATCGCCATCACCTTCCATGAGGCGGCACATGGCTTCGTGGCCTGGCGCTTCGGCGATGATACCGCGCTGAAGCTCGGGCGCGTCAGCTTCAACCCGATCCGGCACATCGACCCCTTCGGCACGCTGCTGCTGCCGGCCATGCTGCTGTTCACGGGATCGCCCTTCCTGTTTGGCTATGCCAAGCCGGTTCCGGTCAACTTCCGCAATTTGCAGCCGCTCCGGCTCGGCATGGTGATGGTGGCCCTGGCGGGGCCGGCCACCAACATCGTGCTGGCGTTTGCCGCAGCCCTCGCGTTCCACGCCCTGCCCCTGGTTCCGGCCTCCAGCGCCCAATGGGTGTTCGACAATCTCAAGAATGCCATTCTGCTCAACATCATCCTCGCCGTGTTCAACATGATGCCGATCCCGCCGCTCGACGGCGGCCGCGTCGCCGTCGCCATCCTGCCGCGGCCTCTGGCATCGCCGCTGGCGCGGCTGGAACCGTTCGGCATGCTGATTCTGGTTGGATTTTTGATCCTGCTGCCCTTGGCAGGCTCCCAGTTCGGTCTAAATCTTGATGTGGTTTCAAGGCTGCTGCGCGCTGCGACCGATTCTCTCGTCAGGCTCCTTCTGATATTAACCGGCAATACCTAGGCCCAGCCCGTTGGGCCGGGATGAGGAAACGAGACCCGAGGCCCCTTTGGTCAAAGCTGCTGATATGATGATTGCGCGCCGGGCCGATACACGGGCCCGTGCCGATTTTGCGACCTGGAAGATGATCGCCAAGCTCAATGGCGCATCGGGGTTGACGCCGCAGGCCCAGGAATTTCTCGCGAGTTACAAGACCCGGCTCGAACAGACATCGTCGGAGCACGAGGCGACCGAGGCCACCATCGGCGAGATGTACAAGGCCTATTATGCCGAGATGGGCGGATATGGCGCACCGCCGGAGGTAAAATCAGTCCCGACTGAACCCGTGACCGATAACGTCACCGCGTTCCGCCGGCTGCCGCCCAAGCCCAAGGCGGCGCCGAACGGGCAAGCAGCCAAGCCCCGGCTTCCAGTCGCGCTGATCTTTGCCTGCCTCTGCGTGATCTATATCGGGATCAGGCTTTATCTGCGCTGATCAGCCGTTGTGCAGCCTCGGAGCGGCCAGCCTGCCTATTTAGGTGGACTGAAATTCACCGGCAGAGTGAAGGGGAATTCGTCGTCGGTGAGGCCAGCCGGCGGCTTCGGCACGGGATCGGAACGGCGGACCATCGCTACCGCAGCTTCGTCATAGGCCGGATCGCCCGAGGACTGCGACACGTCCACCGAGACGACGTGGCCAAGCCGGTTCAGCACCAATGCGAGCTTGACCTGCGCCTTTGCCTTCCTGCCTTCCGGGAATTTCTTGTGAAGCTCGAAATAGGCGCTGATCTTCTTGCCCCATCTGGCCGTCTCGCGCTGCTTGTCCTTGCCGATACCACTGTTCGGCGCCTTGACCTTTTCCGCCTCGGGCGCGTCTTCGATCGCTTTTTGTGAGCTATCCACGGACGCGTCGACCTGGTCGGCCGCGTTGGTCTTCACCGTCTGGACCTTTTCTTCCTCAGTCGGCTTTTTCACGTCGCTGGTGGTGACGACGCGGTCCGCCTCTTCGGTCTCGGTCGGCACGTCCTTTTGCAGATCGGTCTGCTCGACCTCGGCCTTCTGCTCCTGCGCCCCGTTCTGAGGTGCCTGCGCTGTGGAGTCGACGCCGGCCGGCAGTTCATCCTCCTCGATCTTGGGCGAGGCCATCTCGATATCGATCACCTCGGCGCCGCTGGCGCCCAGGCCGCCGTCATCCTCGTCGCCCTTGAGCGTTGCCAGCGCGAACGCGGCTCCGCCGAGATGCAGCGCGAGCGCGATCACGGCCGCACAAATCCACAGCCGCCGCGACGTTCTCTCTCCAGTGTCGAGATCGCTCATCGCCCGCCTCGTCACGGCTTCGCAGCGTCGGCCGGCAGCCCTGGCGCGGAGGATGCACCTTCGAGCGCGGTCACCTTGAACTTATAATGACCTTGCCGCAGGATCTCCCACACCGAGAAAACCTCACCATAAGGCACGGAGCGATCAATCCGGAGCAACACTGTACGTTCTCGCGAAGGATCGGTCATCCGCGTGTCGAGTTCGTGGATGAGATCGATTCGCTTGACCGCGTTCTCGTCGATCGCCAGCGACAGATCCGGCTTGATCGAGACATAGGTCGGCTTGTCCGGCTTCTTCTGCGGCACAGCCGTCGAGGTCGGCAGGTCGATCGGCAGGTCGACGGTCGAGAGCGGCGCCGCCACCATGAAGATGATCAGCAGCACCAGCATGACGTCGATGAACGGCGTCACGTTGATGTCATGGGTCTCGTCGAAATCGTCGTCGAGATCGCCTTCGGAGAGCGAAACCGCCATAGCCTACTGCGCCTCCTACTCCGCCGCGCGCGAATGGATGCCGACCTGGTTGCGATCGAGATCGCGCGACAACAGCCGCCCGGCCACCCCCGAGGCACGGCCGACCAGCTCCAGATAGGCTTTGGTGACGCGCGAGAAATGATTGTAGATGATGACGGCCGGGATCGCGGCGGCGAGACCGACGGCGGTGGCCAGCAGCGCCTCGGCGATACCGGGCGCCACCACCGCGAGGTTCGTGGTCTGCGACTTCGAGATGCCGATGAAGCTGTTCATGATGCCCCAGACGGTGCCGAACAGGCCGACGAACGGCGAGATGGCGCCGACGGTCGCGAGCAGGCCCATGCCGATGCGGACGCGGCGTGCTTCGGCACGCGTGATCTCGGTGAACACCGAGGCCGCACGTTCCTTGATGCCAGCCTCGTTATGAATGCCCTGCGACAGCCGCAGCTCCGCGATAGCGGCTTGCAGCAACGATGCCAGCAGGTTTCGCGACGATCCCAGCGCAAGCTGCGCCTCCGCGAGCGATTTGGCACCTGACACCTTGCGCAGACCGCCGCGCACCTGACGGCGCAGCACCGAGAACTCGATGCTCTTGGCGATCAGGATGGTCCAGGTTGCCAGCGACGCCAGCGCAAGGCCGATCATGACCGCCTTGACCAGGATGTCGGCATTCATGAACATGGTCCAGGGCGACAATTCATGCAGGCCCGTGGTCAACGACCGGGCGGAGCGGCTGCTGTCGGCGCTCGCTTCCGGAGCCGACGGAGCAGCAACGGGCGCGCCGACCACATTCGCCGACGTGGCGGCATTCGGCGTGGCCACGAGTTGCTGAGCAGCAGCCGGCTCCTGCGGCTTGCTCGCCGGGGCGGTCCCTTGCACGACAGCCGGCGCAGCAGCTTGCGCGGGCGGTTGCGTCGCCTGCTGCGCGTGCGACGGCGGCATTGCCGACGCCAACGCGAATAGCACTACGAGGGCAGCCCTCGAACGGATCAATGTCGTCTTCATACTTCGGCCCAGTAGCGGATCAGATTGTGATAGATGCCGGTCAATTTGACGGTCTCGGGATCGTCGCGTCCCAGCCGTTCCGTCAAGCCCTGAATCGCCGTGTCGAGATCGAAGATCATGCTACGGGCATGTCCATCCCGTATCATGCTCTGCATCCAGAAAAAAGAGGCGACGCGGGCGCCGCGCGTCACCGGCGTCACCATGTGAAGGCTCGATGCGGGATAGAGCACCGCGTCGCCCGCCGGCAGCTTGACCTCGTGGGAACCGTAGGTGTCCTCGACCACGAGCTCGCCGCCGTCGTAATCCTCGGGCTCGCTGAGAAACAACGTAATCGACAGATCGGTGCGGATGCGCAGGCCCGTCAAGAGATCGCCGCGCACTGCGTTGTCGACGTGAATGCCGAAGTGATGGCCGCTGGACGCCGCATAGCGGTTGAACAGCGGCGGAAAGATCTGCAGCGGGATCGCCGCCGCAAGGAAGCGCGGATGCTTGGTCAGCGCCGAGATGATGCGCTGCCCGAGCTTGCGCGCCACCTCGCTGTCCGGCGGCAATTGCTCGTTGCGCTTGACCATGGCCGACTGCGCCCCCGCGGTCGAGCGGCCGTCCTCCCAGTCGGCCGCATCCACGATGCGGCGAAACTCGGCGACCTCGTCCTTGCTCAGAACCTCGGGGATGCAGATCAGCATGGTTTTCCTTTAGTAGCGCGCCGAGAGCACGACGTAAGCCGCCCTGCCCGGTGCCTCCAGCACGAACGGTGCCGCGCTCTGATAGAGGGCGTCGTAGTAGCGCTTGTCGAAGATGTTGTTGACGAACAGCTTCGCGGTCCAATGCTTGTCGATCTTGGCCTCGGCAAAGGCATCGAAGCGCCAGTAGCTCGGGATCGAGGTACCCTGGTTCGCCGCCAGCAGCGTGCCGCCATAGATCTTCGAGCGGTACACCGCCTGGCCGCCGAGCTCCCAGGTATCGTTGAGCTGATACTTCGTGAGCATGCTGAACGATTGGTGCGCGATGTTGGCGAGCGGCAAGCCGACATTGGTGCTGTAGAGCGCGGTGTTGGCCGAAGGCGCGAGCGACTTCGTCACCTCCGACTGCATCAGCACCAGGCCGCCGAATACGCTCCATTTGTCGGTGATCTTGCCGCCGACGCCGAGATCGATGCCGCGGACACGATAAGCCGCGCCTGCGGTGATACAGGAGACGTTACCGGTTGTTCCGGCCGGGACCGAACAGCCGGCCGGGATGCTGGTGCTCGCGCTGTTGATATTTCGCGCTTCTCGCGCGTTTTCCTTATCGGTCTGGAACAACGCCGCCGTTACGAGAAGATGACGATCAAACAGCTCCCACTTGGTGCCGACCTCGATGGCCTTGTTCTTTTCCGGCCCGAAGATCTGGGTGTTGCCGCCGGCAAGCGACGGGTTAAGGCCGCCATAGGCGGTGCTGGTGCCGTCGAACTCGGCTCCGACCGGATTGGCCGAGGTCGCATAGGCCGCGTAGACGCTGCCGTTCGGCAGCGGCTTCAGGGTCAAACCAAGATTGAAATCGGGAATGCCGAACTCGGCCTTCTGCGTGCTCACGATCGACGCCGTTGAGCCCGTGCCGTAGCCCGAGGTCCTGATCGAGTAATCGTCATAGCGGACGCCGCCGTTGAGGATCAGGAGATCACGGTAATTCGCCGTGTCCAGCACATAGCCGCTGACGGTATCGATGCCGATCTTGGTCGGCTTCCCCACGAGCGACGGAATTCCGAATGGCGCATTGGTGAATTGCGGATTGAAGATGCTGACGCCGGGCTGCGATCCACCAGGAGTTGGTGTCGGCCCTGTCGTGAGCTCGGAAGCAAGACCGTTGTAGCTGTCGATCGAAGACCGTTCGTTGTCATATTCGATGCCGGCCAGCACGGTGTGCTTGAAGCCCGCGCCGTCGTTGAACTTGTAGGTCGCCTCGGTCTGGTTGGCGAAGACATCCGTGGCCTGGTAGCGGCTCTGCGGATTCGCCGTGAGCGTGCCCGTGGCGAGCGACGGCGATTCCGGCAGCGTCCCGATGTAGTTCTGGGTCGAGTGGGATTCCCGGGTCTTGTTCGAAATCGTGAGGTCCGGCGTGATCTGGACCTCGGTGTTGATGGTGCCGATGTCCTGTCCTGTCCGGTAGAAGTCGCGATTGACGAAACCGTAGAAATTCCTGCGGTTGACGCCGAAATCCGGGAACGGACCGCCGGCCGTGCTCGAGGTGCTCGGCCGGTAGTAGGGCACGCCGAAATCCGGAATTCCGGTCAGCTCGGTATGGATGTAGTTGCCGGTGACCTTGACCGCGTCCGTCGGAGTCCATGTGCCGGCGACGAACGCGCCATCACGGTTGTCGGTGACATAATCGCGGCCCGCGACATTGGCGTCCTGGAACAGGCCACCGGCGCGCAACGCCAAGGTCGGGCTGATCACCTGGTTGACGTCGAGCGTCACCCGCTTGGTCTGATCGGTGCCAAACGTGGTGTCCATATTGTAGAAGCTCTTCTCGGTCGTGGCCTGCTTGGTCACGATGTTGATCGCGCCGCCGGCGGTGCCGCGGCCGGCAAAGGACGACGCCGGACCGCGCAGGATCTCGACCTGCTCGGTGAAGAAGTTCTCGCGCACGCTGACGCCGGCATCGCGCACGCCGTCGATGAAGACGTCGTTGCGGGCATCGAAGCCGCGAATGAAGAAACGGTCGCCAAAGGCGTTGCCGCCCTCGCCGGTGCCGAGCGTGACGCCAGCGGTCGAGAGCACGGCCTGCTTCAGGTTGGTGGCGTTCTTGTCCTCCAGCACCTCCTTGCTCAGTACGGTGACCGATTTCGGCGTGTTGAGCAGCGGCTCGGGGAACTTGCCCGACGCCTGCAGGTGATCGACCTTGTAGGGCGCGGCCGCGTCCGCGTACGGATTGCGGTCGGCGCTCAGCCCGCCGGCATTCGGGAACGGCACCGCAGCGGCTTGTTGCGTCGCCTGCTGACGCTGGGCCGCGCGACGGAGTGCATTGCGCGCACGGATCTGGTCAGCCGTCGGCTTGGCTGCGACTGGCTTGTGGCGCGCCACCGGCGCATCGACATTGACCGGCGGAAGGTCGGATGCAGGCGCGGCCTCGGCGGCCCCCGAGACCGACGCCACGGCGATCAGGCCGGCGACCGCCGACATGCCTTTGCCGGAGACGTCAAACTTACCCTCTCTCGGCTTGACCGCTGCCAATGTCCGCAGAGATCGCGGTGTAATGACCTGTCCCATTTGACTGTTCACGCCCCTGGATTCCGATTCCCATGCTGCTGCGGACTCCCCCACATGCAGCCTGTGAATGGTCGTATCGGGCGGGTCTGACAGGGTCAATTTGAACGGCTCAAGGCGAGGCTTGAATAGGTCCAGATCAAAACGATTCTAAACTGCAGCCCTGCGCCAAAGCTCCGTGTGGCAAAAACGGCCTGTCTGGGATGCAAAAACGTCGATGCACCTGCTGCAATACTCGCCTTGCCGCCGGTCACCGCAGCTAATCGCTGCTCGGCGGCTTCATCAGCGAGAACAATTCGTCGACGGTCTGCTGCGCGATCTGCCGCACGCGGTCGGAATTGTCGATGCCGCCAATTCCAATGCCCTTCACCACCGCTTTGATCTCGTCGCGGAAATCGGTGAGGAAGCGCAAGGGATCGCGCTGCTCGTTGGCGACGCGTGCGATCAGGCCGGTCACCAGAATCTGGCAGGCGAGCATCTTTCCGTTCAGTTCGTCCATTCCAAACCCCATCGTCGTTTTCGCGATATGGCCGGGCATGCCGAGGCCAGGCAACAGTGCGGACTTGAAAGTCGCTCTACGAGCTTTGGAATCATTCCAAACGGTCGACGCTGCGAAGCGCCGGAAACAGCATCATCCAGAGCAGTGCGACTGCGACGGTGCCGAGGCCGCCGAGCTGGCTCGAAGCGTTGATGAAGAGATAGTTGATCGCGCCGACCTTGCCCCGCATGTCATCCGGGGTCATCAACTGCACCAGTGAGACGCGGATCACGACGCTGATCGTGTCGGCTGCGCCCATCGCGGCGAGCGCGGCACCGTCAACCAGAGATGATGTGACAGCGCAAACACCGCGGTCGCGACGCCAAAGGCGATCACCGCTTCGAACATGCGCAGGCCGATCCGCCGAGATGATGCCGCGCCGGATAGGCCGTCATCAGGAGCGCGTGCATAGATTTGCCAACCGATCGCCACGGCTGCAACCTGGTAGGCGAATTCCGAACAACTTCGCGCGAGAAGATAGAACAGCAGCGGTGGATGTCTGATCAGACTGGCCGCCTTGCCTGTCGCGACCGACGATTCAGATGTCAATTGAGCCGCTTCGCGGATAGGCCGCGCGCGCACCGAACCGACTTCTAGTCAGCATGATGCGAGGGCTTGGTGTCACGCGGTGGGCAGCATGAGGATATCAAATTTGGCGACCGGCGCATGACGCCCGTCGATTTACGGGATCACGACTTCGCCGCGACATGATCCGTGGAATCGGACTGCGCCTTGATGCGCTCCTTGATGTCGACCAGCGTCTTGAGGCTGCTGGCGATGACCTCGTCGGGAATACCATCGAGCACATTTTTGGCGATGTCGTCGCGCAGGCTGTCGAGTTCGTCGACGAGGCTGCGGCCGGCCTCGGTGAGGAACAGCTGATTCGCGCGGCGATCCCTGGGATCGTGGCGGCGTTCCAGCAACCCCTGCTCCACCAGCCGGTCAAGTAGCCGGACCAGCGAGATCGGCTGCAATTCCAGGACGTCGGCGAGGTCGACTTGTGATAAACCCTCACAGGCGCGCAACCGGAACAGCACCACCCATTGTGCACGGGTAGTCCCGCGCTCCTTGGCACGATGGTCAATATAGTTGCGCAGGATGCGTGAGCTTTCGACAAGCTGGCTGATCAATTGCCGTTTAAGATTGAGTGACATCCCTGGGATATCCCGGAAGCTTGCCAATTGTTTAGGTTTCTACGATCTCTAATATGTTTACACATTAAGTGCACGCATACTATATCTGGAACGCTGGGAACGCTATCGAAGGCCGGTTATTCTTCTCCTTCCAGCATATGAGCCAACATGAAGACGTCACGGACTATCAGTTGGATCTTGCTGCTCGCGGCCCTCGGCGGGGCCGGCTACTATGGCTGGCAACGCTATCATGGCGCGGAAGAGGCAACGCGCGCCGAGGCCCAGAAGGCGGCGCGGCCGTCGGCCGTGCGTGTCACGACCGCCCCCGTCGAAAAGACTGATTTTCCGGTCTATCTGACCGGGCTCGGCACGGTCCAGGGCTTCAACACCGTACAGGTCCGGACCCGGGTCGACGGCCAGATCGACAAGATCGCGTTCAAGGAGGGCCAGATCGTCAACCAGGGCGACCTCCTGGTCGAGATCGATCCGCGCCCGTTCCAGGCGACGCTCGATCAGGCCAAGGCCAAGAAGGCGCAGGACGAAGCCAATCTCGCCAACGCCAACCTCGATTTGCAGCGCTACACCAAGCTCGGCGAATTCGCGACCAAGCAGCAGACCGACACCCAGCGTTCCACGGTGGCGCAGCTCACCGCGCAAATCGCCGCCGACGATGCCGCGATCGCGAACGCGCAGACCCAGCTCGACTACACCCAAGTGAAAGCGCCATTCTCAGGCCTCGCGGGCCTGCGCCAGGTCGATATCGGCAACATCGTCAATGCCTCGACCCAGACCGGCATTGTATCAATCGCCCAGATTGAACCCATCGCGGTGATCTTCACCGCGCCGGAAGAGCAGCTTCCCTACATCAACGAAGGTCAGAAGGCGGGGCAGCTGAAGGTGATCGCGATCACCACCGACGGCAAGAAGCCGCTCGCCGAAGGCAAGCTCGCAGTGGTCAACAACCAGGTCGACACGACCAGCGGGACTATTCGGCTGAAGGCGGTGTTCGACAACAAGGACCACGCGCTGTGGCCGGGCCAATCGGTGTCGACACGGCTTTTGGTGAAGACCTTGAAGGATGCTACGGTGGCCCCGGACGATGCCATCCAGCACTCGACCAACGGCCTTTATGCCTACACGGTGAACCAGGACAACAAGGCCGAGTTGCACAAGGTGAAGGTCAGTTCGTCGATTGACGGCAGGTCTGTCGTCGAAGACGGGTTGAGCCCCGGGCAGCAAGTGATCACGGGCGGTCAGTTCAAGGTCCAGCCAGGCACACTGGTCACCACGGCGGTGGCAAGCCAGGAGCCGGCGCAAGCTAAGGTCCGGCAGGAATGAGCGCGAACGGCGGCGGCATCTCCGCACCTTTCATCCGCTACCCGATCGGCACCTCGCTGCTGATGGCGGGGATCCTGTTCATTGGTCTTGTCGCCTATCCGTTGCTGCCGGTCGCGCCCTTACCGCAGGTCGACTTCCCGACCATCCAGATCACGACCAGCCTTCCGGGCGCCAGCCCGGAGACGATGGCGACCTCGGTGGCGCAGCCGCTGGAGCGGCAATTCGCCCAGATTCCCGGCATCGCCCAGATGACATCGACGAGCTATCTCGGCACGGCGTCGGTCACCATCCAGTTCGACCTCAATCGCAGCATCGACGGCGCCGCCAACGACGTGCAGGGCGCCATCAACGCTGCCTCCGGTCAGTTGCCGAAGACGCTGCCTTCGCCGCCGACCTATCGCAAGGTGAACCCGGCCGACTCGCCGATCCTGCTGCTGTCGGCCACCTCAGACACGCTGCCGCTGACGTCGGTGTCGGATGCGGTCGACGCCCAGCTGGCTCAGCAGATCAGCCAGATCTCCGGCGTCGCGCAGGTCATCATCGGCGGCCAGCAGAAGCCGTCGGTCCGCGTCCAGATCGATCCGGCCAAGCTCGTCGCCAAGGGCCTGTCGCTGGAGGACGTCCGCAGCCAGATCGCGATCACCACCGTCGACAGCCCGAAAGGCAATGTCGACGGCGAGCGGCGTGCCTATACGATCTACGCCAACGACCAGCTCACCGATTCCAAGGATTGGAACGACGTCATCATCGCCTACCGCAACGGCGGTCCACTGCGGATCAAGGACATCGGCCAGGCGGTGACCGGGCCTGAAGACGCCAAGCAGGCGGCCTGGGCCAACGGCAAACGCGGCGTGTTCCTGGTCGTCTTCAAGCAGCCCGGCGCCAACGTCATCGAGACGGTCGACAAGATCAAGGGAATGCTGCCGCGGCTGGTCGCTGCGATCCCGCCGGCGATCAAGATCGACCTCATCTCCGACCGCACCACCACCATCCGCGCCGCCGTCGAGGACGTCCAGTACACGCTGCTCCTGACCATCTTCCTGGTGGTGATGGTCATCTTCGTCTTCCTGCGCTCGTTCTGGGCGACCGTGATCCCGACCATCACCGTGCCGTTGGCGCTGCTCGGCGCCTGCGCGCTGATGTGGGTGTTCGGCTACACGCTCGACAATCTGTCGCTGATGGCGCTGACCATCGCGGTGGGTTTCGTGGTCGACGACGCCATCGTCATGCTCGAGAACATCTCGC
The DNA here is from genome assembly GCF_049798375.1 of Bradyrhizobium sp. Lineage (GTDB taxonomy): Bacteria > Pseudomonadota > Alphaproteobacteria > Rhizobiales > Xanthobacteraceae > Bradyrhizobium. Next base: position 5,313 of record NZ_JBARGP010000064.1, on the reverse strand, counting down.
GCTATGTCGAGGAAGGCGAAGCGCCGATGGTCGCGGCCTATCGCGGCGCCAAGGAAATCGGCTTCACCATCGTCTCGATCTCGATCTCGCTGGTCGCGGTGCTGATCCCGCTGCTCTTGATGGGCGGCATCATCGGGCGCCTGTTCCGCGAATTCGCCGTCACGCTCACCATGACCATCTTCGTCTCGATGGTGGTGTCGCTGACCCTGACCCCGATGATGGCCTCGCGCTTCCTGCGCGGCCACGACGAGATCCAGCACGGCAAGTTCTACCAATGGAGCGAACGCGGCTTCGAGGCGATGCTTCGCACCTACGAGCGCAGCCTCGACTTCGCGCTGCGCTGGAAGTTCGCGACCCTGATGGTGTTCTTCGCCACCCTCGGCCTGTCGGTCTACCTCTTCATCCTGATCCCGAAGGGCTTCTTCCCGCAGCAGGACGTCGGCCTGATCACCTCGACCTCGGAGGCTTCGCAGGACATCTCGTTCCGCGCGATGCAGGCGCGCCAGGAGGCGCTGGCCAAGATTGTGATGGAAGATCCGGCCGTAGCATCGACCGCGATGGCGATCGGTGGCTCCGGCCGTGCGGGCAACAACGGCAGCATGTATATCACCTTGAAGCCGCGCTCCGAGCGTGACGCCTCGGCGCAGCAGATCATCGGCCGCCTGCGGCCGAAGCTCGAGAAGGTCGAGGGCGCCCGCCTATACATGCAGGCGGCGCAGGATATCCGCCTCGGCGGTCGCCCGACCCGCACCCAGTTCGAATTCACCTTGCAGGACGCCAATCTCGGCGAGCTCAACGAATGGGCGCCGAAGATTCTCGAGAAGATGAAGACGCTGCCGCAGCTGCGCGACGTCGCCACCGACCAGCAGACCAACGGCACCACCGTGCAGCTCACGATCAACCGCGACACCGCCTCGCGCTACGGCATCACGCCGCAACTGATCGACGACACGTTGTATGACGCGTTCGGCCAGCGCCAGGTCGCGCAATACTTCACCCAGCTCAACTCCTATCATGTGATCATGGAGATCCTGCCCGAGCTGCAGGGCAATCTCGACACGCTGAACAAGATCTATCTGAAGTCGCCGACAACAGGCGACCAGGTGCCGCTGTCGACCTTTGCGAAATGGACCACCGTGCCGGTGCGCCCGCTGTCGATCAGCCACCAGGGCCAGTTCCCGGCGATCACGATCAGCTTCAACCTCGCCCAGGGCGTTGCGCTCGGTCAGGCCACCCAGGCCGTGCAGCAGGCGATGGTCGAGCTCGGCACGCCGGCAACGCTGAACTCCAGCTTCCAAGGTACCGCACAGGCGTTCCAGCAGTCGCTGTCCACGGTGCCGCTGCTGATCCTCGCGGCGCTGGTCGTGGTCTATCTGATCCTCGGCATCCTCTACGAGAGCTACATCCACCCGATCACGATTCTCTCGACCCTGCCCTCGGCCGGTGTCGGCGCGCTCGCGATCCTGATGGCGTTCGGCTACGATTTCAGCCTAATCGCCTTGATCGGTGTCATCCTCCTGATCGGCATCGTGAAGAAGAACGGCATCATGATGGTCGACTTTGCGATCGCGGCCGAACGCGACCAGCATCTCGTGCCCGAGCAGTCGATCCGGCAGGCTGCCCTGCTGCGCTTCCGTCCCATCATGATGACGACGATGGCGGCGATGCTGGGCGGCGTGCCGTTGATGCTCGGCACCGGCACCGGCTCGGAGATCCGCCAGCCGCTCGGCTATGCCATGGTCGGCGGCCTGCTCGTGAGCCAGATGCTGACCCTGTTCACGACGCCTGTGGTCTATCTCTATCTCGACAAGCTCAACAATGCCTTCTCGCGCTGGGGCCACGCCCATATCGCGCACGAGCCCGAGACCGACGAGCACAGCGCCGTCAAGGAAGCGGCGGAATAATCCGCCGCTTGGCCGTGAATTCCATGCGTTTCTTGGCCCTTGCGTGCTTGCCAAGCCCTGCCACATGCAGGTAGAAGATCGCCGTGCGCGACCCGCTGATTTGGCCTCAAGCCATGTTTCGCGTACGACCTCCGGGCAGCTAGCCAAACGCTTGAAACTGCTCGGAAATCCGTTGGGGAATGGTGTAACGGTAGCACAACAGACTCTGACTCTGTTTGTCTTGGTTCGAATCCAGGTTCCCCAGCCACCTTCGGTTTTTTCGTTTCCTCATCATCAAGAGAGACGGCCGCGTTCTAAGCAGGGAGCGTTGGAACGGCCGGGACATGCCGCGCGCCTTGAGGTTGTGCCTGTCCTTCCGAACCCTGGACAACCCGCTGATGCTATCGAACAGGGGTGTTCGATCACAACAAAGCGTGTTCGCCTTGTGGCGCTCATGTCTTCGGGTCGGATTGCTTGTTATCGCGCACGGGCTCGGCGCTTTGCTGGCGTAATACCAAGCGGCGCAATCTCCGCGGCTAAGGGGTGGATCCGCCGTTCGGATCATGATCCTCATCGCGCAGCCTCGCCGGTTCGTCATAGCCGGCCCGGCTGCTGTAGAACACCAGGGCCATCAGGCCGACACCTACGACCATTGACGCGATGACGCCGAAGGCAAGCGCGAGATAGCCTGCCGCCGGGACGTCCGTACCAGGCGCCGACGACCAGCCGGAGACCGCAAGCCAGATCACGGCCACCAGCATGCCCAGCAAGACCGCAAGCAGGACATAGGCGCCCCAACTCAGGGCACGCGCGCTGACGAGAAGATCGCGCCAGACCGCATTCATGGACGAAGCCCAATTCATCTGCCGCCTCCCGTGCATCCGCGAACGTGTCGACTGGCTACCATGCGATATCAGCGCATTTGCCGCCATCGCATACCCATCGATATAGGGAGATCCCGTCGCTTCCGTAGCCCTCTTCCATTGCCATGTGACGCAGCTGGTCGGATCCGCTGGGGGATCGATCGGGTTCCGATCCGGCCCCCTGACAAATCGGCCGCGCCAGAAGACGTGGCGCGGCCCGTGCAGCCGGCTCAGCCCCGCACCAACCGATGTGTGGGACTTCCTCACGATCGCCGATCGGCGATCACTGGATCAACTTCGCATCCAGCGTAATGGTGGCGTTGAGGACTTTTGACACCGGACAGTTGTTCTCGGCCTCGCCGGCGAGGCGGGCAAACGTCGCCTCATCGCAATTTGGCACCTTGCCGCGCAGGGTCAGCGCCGATTTGCTGATCTTGAAGCCCTTGCCGTCCGGCTCCAGCGTCACCGCGGCTTCCGTCTGCAGTTCAGTCGGCGTCAGACCGGCGCCCTGCAGTCCAAAGGCCAACGCCATCGTGAAACAGCCGGCATGCGCAGCGGCGATCAGTTCCTCGGGATTGGTGCCCTTCTCGTTTTCGAAACGGGTCTTGAACGAATATGGGGTCTCGGCGAGCACGCCGGAGTCGCTGGAGAGACGACCGTTTCCCTCCTTGCCGGTTCCTTGCCAGAGCGCCTTCGCTTTACGGATCATCCGCTTCTCCTCAGAATCTGGTTGTCAGCCGCACATGAGCCCGACGGCAACGGCAACCGCCCTTAACGCGCGGCGCTCCCTCCTTAAAGCCGCAACAACCGCGCGCTCTTCCAGACTCGCACGACATTGGGTCAGAGCACGTCACGAAGCGGCGACTGGATGGCGCAAACAATCAAGGCGCGCTGGCCATCGCCGGCGCGCCTCGGGACGGCGATCTATCCTCGTTGCTAACGTGCGCCCCGGAATGACGAAGCCTGCCTCACAGCCTTCCGCCGGCCAGTGCCGGCGAACGCGGCCGCCCGATGTTGTCGATCGCCTTCGGCATCGGCGAGACCGGAAAGATCGCATTGATCTGGCCGGTGCCCGACGATGGGAAGAACGGCGTCACCACTTCGACGCCACGGTCGTAGTGATTCCACCCCAATGCTCCGAGCAGCATCGCGGTGTCGTGCATGAAGCCCTCGCCGTGGCCCTTGGAGGCATATTCCGGCAGCATGTCGCAGAAATCAGGCCACTCGCCCTGCTCCCACATCTGGATCACCTCGTGATCGAGACGCTCCAGGAACGGGCTGAACATCTTGTCGCGGTAGTCGTCGGCGGTGCCGTTCTGCGCAAACCGATGGCTCAGCGAGCCGGAGGCCAGGATCGCAACCGTGCCTTCATAGTCGTCCTCGATGGCGCGGCGGATGGCCCAGCCGAACTTGGCGCTCTCCCACAGATAGTGCGAGGTGCAGAGCGCGGAGATACAGATCACCTTGAAGTGCCGGTCGGCATTCATGTAGCGCATCGGAACCAGGGTGCCGTATTCGAGCGCGAGCGAGGTCGCATCGTGCGCCATGGTGACGACGCCATGCTTGTTGGCGCTATCGGCCAGCATCCGGCCAAGTTGCGGATTGCCGTCATATTCGTAGCGCATGTTGGCGATGAAATGCGGCAGCTCGTTCGAGGTGTAGAGCCCCTCGAAATGCGGCGCGCAGTTGATGTGATAGGCCGCGTTCACCAGCCAGTGGGTGTCGAACACGACGATGGTGTCGACGCCGGCCTCGCGGCAGCGCCGGCCGATCTCGATGTGACCGTCGATCGCCGACTGCCGCTTGCCCTTGCCCGGCCCGTCGACCTCGCTGAGATACATCGAGGGCACATGGGTGATCTTGGCCGCGAAAGCGAGCTTGCCCATCGCCGAATTCCTCCCGTCCTGCGTTCCCCGGCCGCCCCGGGGCGGCGTTTGACGCAAGATAGCCGCCCCGGCCGTCGGTGCAAGGCACACGAGGCGCGGGCCCCGGTTGCCGGAACACGGTCCCGATGTTCGAGCAGCCGAAGTCAGGAGATGCCATGCAGCGGCATCAGCGCGAGGCGAGATAGACCTGCCGATAGCGCAACACCTCGCCCGGCGCGGTCGCGCCTGTGACCGGCACCAGGGTGACCAAGAGATTGTCCTTGTCAGTCACCGCGGCCGCCTGCTCCTGCGACAGCGGGAAGCCGAAATTGCGCGTGATGACGGCCTGCGGCCCCAGTGTGCGGGCCCCGGTGGACGGGACCACGACGATATTGCCGAGATATCCGGGCTCGGGTCCCTGCGCCGGCCCCGTGACATCAGGACGGTTGAGGAAGACCTGCACCACTGCACCGCGATCGGCGCGCAGCTGGACACCGTCGATACGCAGCACCAAGGTCGAGGGTGTGGCAGCGGCGGCGAGTGCCGTGACGCGCTGCTTCGCCTCCTGCACGATCGGGATCTGCAACGTCACCGGCCGGGGCGGCAGCGGCGTTGCGGTTGCCGCGGTGGGCGCGGAGGCTAACGGCGCGCTCAGCGGCCGCACTTCGGCGATCCGGACCGGTCCCGACGGCTGCGCTGCAG
>NZ_JBARGP010000063.1:0-2271 GCF_049798375.1 Bradyrhizobium sp. | reverse complement strand
TCAACGAGGAATCCGACAAACTGCTGGACGACGAGCAGCTGGTGCAGGAAGCGATCCACGTGGTCGAGAACAACGGCATCGTGTTCCTCGACGAGATCGACAAGATCTGCGTGCGCGAGAACCGCGCCGGCGGCGACGTCTCTCGCGAGGGCGTGCAGCGCGACCTGCTGCCGCTGATCGAAGGCACCACGGTCTCGACCAAGCACGGCGCGGTGAAAACCGACCACATCCTCTTCATAGCCTCAGGCGCGTTCCATATCGCCAAGCCGTCGGACCTGTTGCCCGAATTGCAGGGCCGTCTGCCGATCCGGGTCGAGCTGCAGGCTCTGACCCGCGACGACATGCGCCGCATCCTGACCGAGCCGGAGGCGTCACTGATCAAGCAATATGTGGCGCTGATGCAGACCGAAGGCGTCACGCTCGACATCACTGACGGCGCGATCGATGCGCTCGCCGACATCGCGGTCGCAGTCAATTCCACAGTCGAGAACATCGGCGCGCGGCGGTTGCAGACCGTGATGGAGCGCGTGCTCGACGACATCTCCTTCACCGCGTCCGACCGCAACGGCGAAACCATCCAGGTCGACGCCGGCTATGTGCAGCAGCATATCGGCGACTTGGCCAAGAACACCGACCTCAGCCGGTTTATTTTGTAATCAGCTGAAAGCGCGATACCATTCCGCTGTCATCCCGGCGAAAGCCGGGAGCCATAGCCACCAACGCTCGTTGCAAACAAGATAGTAGCTCCAGCCTTGCCCCAGCATCAGCGGCGGTGGTTATGATCCCGGTTCGCGCTCGCAAAGGCTCGCTTGGCCGGGACGACATCCGAAATGAAGCCGCAGTGCGGGCCACCCAATGAGGTCCGCTCCCCTGCAGCGCCACTGGCGCGCGATGCTTTACGTCAACGCCGCGGTGATGCTCGGCGTCTTTCTCTACAAGCTCAATTTGCAGCCCTACGTCCCCTACATCCATTTGCTGGTCGACTATCATTTCGGCTTCATCAAGCGCGCGCTGATCGGCGCCGTCGTCGCGCTGTTCACCGACAAGGTGTCGGTGTGGCTGGTGTACGCGATCGGAGGCTGCGTCTGGTTGATCACCGCCGGGCTGTTTATTCGGCTGTTTCACAAAACCTTCGGCTTCAGCGACGAGAGCCTGCCGCTGTTCGTGTTCACGGCCGGCTCGCCGTTCTTCCTGAAGAACTTCATCTTCGCGCTCGGCCATTTCGACATCTATGGCGCGCTGGCCGCGATCATCCTGCTGCTGGTCCCGGCGCGCTCGCTGGCGATCGTGTGGCTTGCGACCGTGCTCTCGGCGCTGCTGATCCTGATCCACCACATCCACCTGTTGATGTACGTGCCGACCATGACGGCGATCGTCGTGCTGCGCTACTACCTGACCCAAGGCGCGACCCGGCTCAACGTAGCGGTCGGCGTCGCGGCACTGCTCGGACTCGGCGCACTGTTTCTCGCCGCGCAGTTTCTTGGCACCATGCCGATCCCGCACGACGAATTCGTGCGCTATCTGCAGAGCAAGATGGCCGATCCCTCGCGCACCGCGCTACTGCAGTTCGCCTACATCTGGTACCAGCCGCTCTCGAAGGAGCTGCAGGACACCTGGGCGCGGATGCCCTCCAACCTGCTCGGCGTGCCCGTCTACGCGCTGCTTCTCTGGCTCCATGCGCCGCTGTGGCGCTTCTTCGCCGCTACCGTTCGTGCGCTCGCCGACACCTGGCACCAGCGCATCGTGCTCGCAGCAATCGGCGTGATCAGCCTCGCTTATCTCGTGATGTTCGCCATGGTGTTCGACTATTCCCGCTGGCTCTCGAGCTGGGTGGTCTGCATGATCCTGCTGCTGCACGCAGTGAAGACCTTGCCGGCGATAAAGGTTGTGCCGCTGATCCCAAATGAGGATCGCAAGTCCGCGCGGCTCGGCTGGATCGTCACCGCGCTGCCGCGCGTCGGAATCATCCGGCCTTTTTAGGCTCTCGATCGCCGGATGCGCACATAGAGCGCGCCCGCTCCGCCATGGCCGATATTGGCTTCTTCGAAGCCGACGACCAGCGAGCGGAATTCAGGCAGGCTCAGCCAGTGCGGCACCTGCCGGCGCAGCACGCCACGCTCGGACTCGCCTGATATCCCCTTGCCGGTGATGACCAGGACGAACGCATGTCCCTCGCTGTGCGACCGCTGCAGGAACAGATACAGCGCCTGATGGGCGCGGCTCTGGGTCATGCCGTGCAAATCAAGCCGGGCGTCGATCTCGCTTCTGCCC
>NZ_JBARGP010000062.1:0-4713 GCF_049798375.1 Bradyrhizobium sp. | reverse complement strand
CTGGTGGGGCGATTCGGCCGCGGCGATCGCGGTCGCGATCATGATCGCGGCGCTGGGCTTGCGACTCGCGCGCTCCACTGTAGAAACCCTGCTCGACCGCGCGCCGGAAGGTGCGGCGGAGAAGGCCACGGCCGCGATCCGCTCGGTGCCCGGCGTCGTCGACATCGAGCGGCTGCGCGTGCGCATGGTCGGGTCGACCCATTTCGTCGATGCGACCGTGCAGGTTCCACGTACCTTTCCGATCGACCGCGTCGACGAGATCAAGCGCAAGGCGCAGGTCGCGATCGGCTCCAGCCTCATCGGCGCCGATCTCACCTTCACCGCCGTGCCCGTCGCGCTAAGTAACGAGAGCGTGCGCGAGCGCATCATGGTGATCGCGCGCAATTCCGGTCTCGCCATCCACCACGTCACGGTGCACGATCTCGGCGGCAAGCTGATCGTCAGCATCGACCTCGAGGTTGCCAGCGATATGAGCCTGGTCGTGGCGCATGAGATCGCGCAAGACCTGGAGAACAGCATATCCGACGAATTCGGCACCGACGTCGAGGTCGACACCCATATCGAGCCGCTGGAACCGGAGCTGCCGTTCGGCACCGACTCCGCATCAGTTCGGGTGAACGAGATCACGGCGGAGCTGACGCGGCTCGCCGCGGAGACCGAGGTCTACGACATCCACAATGTGCGGGTGCGCGACACCGAGGCGGGTGAGATCGTCAATTTTCACTGCCGCGCCGCACCGTCGATGAGCGTGCACAAGGTGCACGATAACGTCGACCACATCGAACGCGGACTCCGCCGCGCCTTCCCGAGCGTGAAGCGCGTCATCTCGCACGCCGAGCCGCCGCACGCGTGAAGCGCAGAGGTCATCATGTGTTCTCGCTTCGGACTCTATTTGCCCGTATTTCGCCGTCGTAATTCCGCATTGGATAAGATTTCTTTGCACCCCCGGACTCGTTGACTCTCGACACCCCGACGAAACTGGATTCAAATGAACTCATGATTCGGAAGCGGCTGGGGCTCTTTCGAAACTTGAGTATTCACTGAAGTTTTGCGGGGGGTCTACAGCATGGCGCGTGCGCATGCCGCGAGCGCGTGCGTCCAATCTTCTGATTCTATCAAAGGGTTGGCGCAATCGATCGCGAAACCGGCCTATCAAAGGCTACTGACTGCTGAGCCGGTATTGCGTCGTGCTGTCCCTACTTTGATCATCGCCTTCCTGGTCACTATCTGTCTCGGCGCCTTCGTCCAGGTGCTCGACCAGAGCCGCCAGAAGCGCGCCTCCAACAAGCGCGATCTGGCCGCGATCGCAGATCTGCTGGCCGATCGCATCGGCTATCTGGCGATGCGGCCTGACCGCATCAACAACATCGAGCGCTTGCAGAGCCTGCTGCCGGATCTGATCCCGAGCTGGGGCGCGACCCCCGGCCGCCACGTCATCGTCACCGGCGCCGACCACCGTATTCTTGCGAGGGCGCCGATCGATGCCAGCCTCGGCGAGAACGACCGCATCCTCGACCTGATCTCGACGGCGCAATTGCTTGCCACGCCGGGCCTGCAGGGAACCGTCACCGAGATCCTGCTGCCGAACGGCCATGGCGCGCTCGCCATCTCGCAGCTCGTCAAGCCGCTGCCCGGCCGCATCGTCGTGATCCAGGAGAAGGTCGAGCCGATCTGGGGCTCGGATGCCGCGCTGTCGGTGACGCTGTCGGCGACCACAGGCTTCGTCGTCCTGATTCTCGGCTTCGCGTTCCATTGGCAATCGACCCGCGCCCGCGAGGGCGACCTGATCAACGACGCCGTGCGCGGCCGCATCGACACCGCGCTCAATCGCGGCCGCTGCGGCCTGTGGGACTGGGACCTGTCGCGCGGCCGCATCTTCTGGTCGAACTCGATGTTCGCGATGCTCGGCCTCAACAACCGCAGCGACCTCCTGACCTTCGGCGAGGTCAACGCGCTGGTGAAGTCCGACGACATCGACCTGTTCGCGATCGCCGACCAGCTCGTCGCCGGCGAGATCGATCACATCGACCAGACCTTCCGCATGCAGCACACCGACGGCCACTGGATCTGGCTGCGGGTGCGCTGCGAACTCAGCCAGGGTGCCAGCGATGCCGGCTTGCATCTAATCGGCATCGCCGTCGACATCACCGAGCAGAAGAGCCTTGCCGAACGCAGCGTCGAGGCTGACCTGCGGCTGCGCGACGCGATCGAGACCATTCCCGAGGCCTTCGTGCTGTGGGATGCCAGCAACCGCCTGGTGCTCTGCAACTCGCATTTCCAGAAGCTGCACAAGCTGCCGGAGTCGGCCGTGGCCCCAGGCACTTCCTATGAGACCGTGATCGAGGTCGGCAAGATGCCGGAGGTACGCTCGCGGCAGCATGACAACGTCCACCAGATCCCGGGCGCACGCACCTTCGAGGCGCAGCTCGACGACGGCAGCTGGCTGCATATCAGCGAGCGTCGCACCAAGGACGGCGGCTATGTGTCCGTCGGCACCGACATCACCCGCATCAAGGAGCACGAGCAGAAGCTGGTCGACAACGATTTGCGCCTGCGCGCCAACGTGATCGACCTGCAGCGCTCGCAGGCCGCGCTGGAGCGCCAGGCCATCGAGCTCGCCGATCTCGCCGAGAAGTACTCGCAGGAAAAGACCCGCGCCGAGGAAGCCAACCAGACCAAGTCGAAATTCCTCGCCAATATGAGCCACGAGCTGCGCACACCGCTTAATGCCATCATCGGCTTTTCCGAGATCATGGGCAGCGGCATGTTCGGTACGCTCGGCTCCGAGCGCTACCAGGAATACTGCCACGACATCCTCACCTCCGGTCAGTACCTGCTCGACGTCATCAACGACATCCTCGACATGTCCAAGATCGAGGCCGGCCGCATGAAGTTCGACATGGAGCCGCTAGACCTGTCCAAGACGCTCGCGGAATCGCTGCGCGTGGTGTCGGGCCGCGCCCAGGACAAGAGCCTGGTGCTGGACGCCGACATCGCCGGCAACATCCCCGTCGTGGCCGACCGCCGCGCCACCAAGCAGATCCTCGTCAATCTGCTGTCGAACGCGGTGAAGTTCACGCCGGAGGGAGGCCGCATCACGGTCCGCAGCCACACCTTCGAGGACAAGATCGTGCTGGTCATCGCCGACACTGGCATCGGCATCTCGCCGCAGTCGCTGGCCAAGCTCGGACGTCCGTTCGAGCAGGTCGAGAGCCAGATGACCAAGACCTATCACGGCTCGGGCCTGGGGCTCGCGATCGCCCGCTCGCTGGCCCAGCTGCATGGCGGCTCGATGCGGCTCCGCTCCAAGCTCGACGTCGGCACCGTGGTCCGCGTCGTGCTGCCGCGCGACGCCTACAAGGCCACCGCGACGCTGTCGGTGGCAGCGTAGGCCACCGCCCGGCTGACCGGCGATCCAGTATCCTAAGACGATCGTAACTGATCGAGAGGCAGTGGCGTACTGGAACGTCGGCGGGAGCCTGTCATCGGGCTAGTCGAGACAAGACCCGGTGGCGAAGATGACGACAGCCGCCCGATCGTGTCATGACCGCTGCATGCGACAGAGCTATGCGAATGCAGGCGCGGGCGGCCTGTAGACTCGCGGGGCCGCAATACGGTCTAATCGGCGTCGACCCGATCCATTCGCGCGGTTCACATCGCGTCTGCAAATCACGAGGACTGCCATGGACTTCTCCAGCATTTTTGCGCGCGGCGTCGCGCTGGTCGGCGGCGCGGCGCTGCAGTGGCGCAAGCTGCAGGGCGACACGCCGCAGCCCGCCTGGGGCCATCAGCCCGTCATCCCCACCGCCAAGCCACAAGGCGCGCTCCCCACCTTGAAGATGCCGACCGCCAAAGGCTGGAGCGCGGGCCATGTCCCGACGGTTGCGCCCGGGCTGAAGGTCAACGCCTTCGCGACGGGGCTGGACCACCCGCGCTGGATCAACGTGATGCCGAATGGCGACGTCCTGATTGCGGAATCGACGCAGGTCGCAGGTACGCCGAGGAGCATCTTCCACTACGCGATGCAGGCGACGATGCGGCGCGCCGCGGCGCTCGGCGTCAGCGCCAACCGTATCACGCGGCTGCGCGACGACAATGGCGACGGCGTCGCTGAAATCCAGACCACCTTCATGCAGGGGCTGAACCAGCCGTTCGGCATGGCGCTGGTCGGTAACACCTTCTACGTCGGCAACACCGACGGCATTTTTGCATTCCCCTACACCGGTGCCGACAAGATCACCGCCGAGGGACGCCGCCTCACCACCTTCAAGCCTGCCGGGCACTGGACGCGCAGCCTGCTGCCGAGCCCCGATGGCAGCAAGCTCTATGCCGGCGTCGGCTCGCTCACCAACATCGCCGACGAGGGTTTCGAGGTCGAGCAGGGCCGCGCCTGCATCTATGAGCTCGATGTCGCCAGCGGCCAGAGTCGCATCTTCGCCGGCGGCCTGCGTAACGCGGTCGGGCTTGCGTGGGAGCCGAACACCAAGGTGCTGTGGACGGTGGTCAACGAACGCGACGGGCTCGGCGACGAGACGCCGCCGGACTATCTGACCTCGGTGCAGGAGGGCGGTTTCTACGGCTGGCCCTATTGCTATTGGGGTAAGACGGTGGACGACCGCGTGCCGCAGGACCCGGCCATGGTGGCCAAGGCGCTGCAGCCGGACTACGCGCTCGGTGGCCACACCGCTTCGCTCGGCCTGTGCTGGCTGCCGG
>NZ_JBARGP010000061.1:0-14501 GCF_049798375.1 Bradyrhizobium sp. | reverse complement strand
CGTCATGGCGCTGCGGGTCGGCGTCGCGCTCGGCGGCACGCCGATCGGCGCACCGATCGTCGGCTGGGTAGCCGACGATGTCGGACCGCGCTGGGCGCTCGGGGTCGGCGCAGCGTCAGGTTTTGCCGCGGCGCTCGTTGCAATCGCAGCACTGCGGACAACGCGGCGAGCGTGATCTCACATGCCCGGCTCGATCGGCTTGTCGACGGCGCCGCCGCTCTCGGCCCAATCCTTGAACGCGCCGACATTGTAGACCTTCTCGTAGCCGAGATCCTTCAGCGTCTTGCCTGACAGGGCCGAGCGCCCGCCGGAGGCGCAATACAGGATCACGGTCTTGTCCTTCGCGAAGTTCTTGTCGTGATAGGGCGAGTCCGGATCGGCGCGGAATTCGAGCATGCCGCGCGAGACATGCATCGCACCGGCGACCTTGCCGCTCTTTTCGACCTCCGGCGCATCGCGCACGTCGACCACGAGCACGTTGCCCTTCGCAATCATGTCGCGCGCCTCCGCGGGCGTGATCTTCGGCACCGCTGCATTGGCCGCCGCCAGCATCTCCTTGACGCTTGATGACATCGCAAACCCTCCACCGTTGAAGTCCGTGGCCGCCGGCATTCCTGGCGGGAACGGCGGACCGAACATAGCCGGCCGGGCGGCCGCAGTCGCGCGTTGTAAGATGACCAAGAGGGAGTGATAGTTATGTCCACATGTTGGACAATATTTATCGATATATGAATTTAATGGACACGAGATATATGTTGAGCCATCATTCGCAGCATGGCCCCTTTAACCCGACCAAAGCCGTCGCTCGTCTCGCTGTCGTCAGCTGAAGCCGTGCTGGCCGAAAGCGCCGGCGATGCGGCCTTCGCCACCACGCTGGCGAAGGGCCTCGTGGTGCTGGAGGCGTTCAAGGCCGACGCCCGCCTGCTCGGCAACATGGAAATCTCGGTCCGCACTGGCATTCCGCGGCCGACCGTAGCGCGGCTGACGCACACGCTCGCCGAGCTCGGCTATCTCCATTACGACCGCGATCTCGCCAAATACCGCGTCGGCATTCGGGCGCTGCACATGGCACATCCGCTGCTCGCCGACATGCCGTTCCGGCAGCTCGCACGTCCCCTGATGCAGGAGTTCGCGCAGAGCGTCCGTGGCACTGTCTCGATCGGCGTGCTCGACGGCACCGCGATGGTCTATGTCGAGACCGCACGCTCCGGCGACGTCGGTCCGCACACGCCCGACATCGGCATGCCGATCCCGGTGGCCCCGACCGCGATGGGTCGCGCTGCCGCAGCGATCCTTCCCGCTCCGGACGGTGCGGCGCTGGACGCACGGTTGCAGGCTGTGGACGCTGAGCACTGGTCCGATTTCGGCGCGCTCTATCGCCGGGGCCTCGCGCAATGTGCCGAGCAGGGCTTCTGCACTTGTTTCGGCGAATACATGGCCTCGATCCACGCTGTGGCCGCACCGCTGTTCTATGCGCCGGGCGCCAAGCGCGCCTTCTCCATCAACTGCGGCATCCCCGCATTTCGCCTCAACTCCGGCCAGCTCGAGGCCGAGATCGGTCCGCGCATCCGGGCGCTGGCCGGCAGCATCCGCGCTCTCATCAATGAGGACGAACCTGTGATCATCAGGCGCGAGCCGCAGCCGGCCAGCTTCGCTGAAGTCCACGGAGACAGATAGTTACCAATGCCCGGTCCGCTTGCAGGCCTCAAGGTCCTCGATATCGCCACCATCATCGCGGCGCCGTTTGCCGCGACGCTGCTGGCGGACTACGGCGCCGACGTGCTCAAGATCGAGATGCCCGGCCACGGCGATGGCGTGCGCACGTTTCCGCCGTTCAAGGACGGCAAGCCGCTGTGGTGGAAGACGGCAAATCGCAATAAGCAGTTCGCCACCCTCGATCTGCGCACGCCGGACGGCCTTGTGCTGTTCAAGCAGCTGCTGCCGCGCTTCGACGTGCTGATCGAGAATTTCCGCCCCGGCACGCTCGATCGCTGGGGCCTGTCTAAGGAGGTGCTGTGGTCGATCCAGCCGCGCCTCGTTATCCTGCGCGCCACGGCCTTCGGCCAGGACGGTCCCTACAAGGACCGACCGGGCTTTGCCCGCATCTTCGAGGCCATGGGCGGGCTCACCTACATCACGGGCGAGGCGGACGGCGAGCCGACCCACCCGGGTTACCCGATCGGTGACGCGATCGGTGGCGTGTTTGGCGCACTCGGCGTGCTGGCTGCGCTTTGGAAGCGCGCCCGTGATCCCAACGCTCCGGGCGAGGAGATCGATCTAGCGCTGACCGAGGCGGTTTTCCGGTTGCTCGACGTGCTGCCGGTCGAGCACGACCAACTCGGTTTTTCGCGCAGCCGCATCGGCAACGCCAACGGCTATTCGGCGCCGGCGGCGGTCTATCGCACCCGCGACGATCGCTGGGTGACGCTGGCCGGCTCGACCAATGCGCTCTATGCGGCGAATTGCCGGGCGATCGACCGTCCAGACCTGATCGACGATCCGCGCTTCTCCTCGAATGCGCTGCGCGTGCAGCACGCGGCCGAGCTCAACGCGATCTTCGCCGCCTGGTGCGCCGAGCATGATCTCGACAAGGTGGTCACGCGCTTCACGCAGGCAAAGGGCACGATCGCGCCGATCTATGCGATCGACCAGATCGCCGAGGATCCGCAAGCCAAGGCGCGCGAGATGATCACGCGCCTGCCCGACCGCGACTTCGGCTCGGTCGCGGTGTCGAACGTGGTGCCGCGCTTCACGATCGACCCTGCCGAGCTGCGCCACACCGCCGGCGACATCGGCCAGGACAACCGCGATGTCTATCAGGGATGGCTCGGCCTCTCGGAGTTCGAACTGGACGAGCTCGCCCGCAGGAAGGTGATCTGACACTTAACCCGACGTCGGCGCCAACAACGATAACGATGCGCCGACGAACAACGATACGAACAAAACAAGGGACGGCAACGATGGGACAATCAGGCGACAGCGCAGCAGGCGATCCGCAGCGGGCATGGCTGATTGTCGGCATGATGGTCCTGTTCATGCTGATCAACTTCGCCGACAAAGCGGTCATCGGCCTTGCCGCGGGCCCCATCATCAAGGACCTGCATCTCACCAACGGGCAGTTCGGCCAGATCGGCAGCGCCTTCTTCCTGCTGTTCTCGATCTCGGCCGCCGGTGTCGGCTTCATCGTCAACCGCGTTCCGACCAAGCTGGTGCTGGCGGTGATGGCATTGATCTGGGCGGTGACGCAGCTTCCGATGCTCGGCGTGGTGTCGCTGCCGATGCTGCTCGCAAGCCGCATCGTGCTCGGCGCCGGCGAAGGGCCGGCCTTCCCGGTCGCGCTGCACGCCATCTACAAATGGTTTCCGGACGACCGCCGCGCCTTTCCGACCAGCTTCGTCTCGATCGGCGGCCCGCTCGGCATCGGGCTTGCCGCGCCATTGCTGACCTGGATCATCCTGGATTTTGGCTGGCACATGGCGTTCGGCTTTCTCGGCGTGGCTGGCTTCGTCTGGGTCGCGATCTGGGTTGTGCTCGGCAAGGAAGGGCCGCTCGACGCGCATCAGGTCGAGGCGGGCGCCGACGGCCTGGAACAGGTGCCCTATGCGGCGCTGCTGACGTCGCGGACCTTCATCGGCGTCACGCTGGCGGGCTTCTCGGCCTATTGGGCCGTCACCCTGGCCGTCGTCTGGCTGCCCTCCTTCCTCATCAAGGCCGGCGGCTACTCGCCGACCGCGACGGGCTGGATCGTGATGCTGCCGCCGCTGCTGCAGGCGTGCCTGTCGCCGACGCTTGGCTTCCTCTCGCAGCGGCTGCTGGCGCGCGGCGTCTCCAGCCGGGTGTCCCGCGGCATGCTGACCTGCTTCTGCGTGATGCTGGCAGGCACCGCGATGCTGCTGCTGTCGAAATCCGAGAGCGAGCTGGCGCAAATCCCGCTGGTCATGATCGCCTTCGCCGTCGGCAGCGTCACCTACGCGCTCGCTCCGCCCCTGATCGGCGAAATCAGCCCGGTGCATCAGCGCGGCGCCATGCTCGGCATCTGCAACGGCACCTTCACGCTGGCCGGCCTGATCGCGCCCTGGCTGATGGGACATATCGTCGATGTCGGCGCCAACCCGGCGCAAGGCTTCCGCGACGGCTTCATGTTCGCAGGCCTCTTGATCGTTGCCGGCGGCGCGCTCGCGATGATCCTGATCAATCCGAACGGTGATCTCGAGCGCTTCCCGCGCCGCGAAAGCGGCGCCGCCCGAGAGAACGTCCCCGCACTCCAGGCGTAGGCGCTCGGCAAGGAGGAGAGTGATGACGGGTCCGACAGTCACGCGCCGCACCCTGCTGGGCGGCGCCGCCGCGACGTTCGCATGGGGCCATACGGCTGCGTCCCATGCGGAGGACAAATATCCGTCGCGGTTGGTGCGCCTGGTCTCGCCCTATGGCGCCGGCGGCGCCAGCGACATCTCGCTGCGCATCCTGGCCGAAGAGCTCGGCCATCGTCTTGGCCAGCAGTTCATCGTCGAGAACCGGCCCGGCGCAGGCTCGCGGCTCGCCAATGAGCAGGTGGCGCATGCGCAGCCCGATGGCTACACGCTGCTCTACGCGGCCGCGCCCTACGCCACTGCGGAGGCGCTGTTCGGAAAGCTGAGCTACGACTCGCGCAAGGACCTGCGCCCCATTGCCGGCACCGTGATCGCGCCGATCTTCCTGATGATCAGTGCTGAGGCGAGTTTCAAGACGCTCGACGAGCTGATCGCCTACGGCAAGTCCAAACCGGAGGGCCTCACCTTCGCCTCTCCCGGCGTCGGCTCGCAACCTTCCCTGGCCGCCGAGCTGCTGTTTCGCGACGCCGGCGTCAAAGGGCTCAACATCCCGTTCCGCGGCGACTCCATGGCCTATACCGAGTTGCTCGCCGGACGCGTCGACGCGACGCTGACCGCGATCAGCACCGCTCTCCCTTACGTCCAGAGCGGCAAATTCCGCGTGCTCGGCGTGGCCTCGGCCGAGCGCAGCGCGATTTATCCGCAGGCGCCGACCCTGCGCGAACAGGGCTATCCCGACATCGTCGCCGCCGGCTGGTACGGCTTCATGGCGCCGTCAGCGACGCCGCAACCGATCATCGACCGGCTCGAAAGCGAGCTCGGCAGCATTCTCGGTCAGGCAGAGATCAAGCAGAAGCTGTTCGCGCAGGGCCTCGACGTTCGCGTCGACACGACCGAGGCCTTTGGCCGCTTCGTTGCCGCCGAGACCAGCAAATGGAGCGCCGTGATCCACGATGTCGGCATCAAGGCCGAATGAGTTTTCATTTCAACAGCCAAGGACCTAAGCCATGAGAGAGAGGATTTTCACGCTCGCTGCCGCCTCAGTGCTGCTCTGCGCGCTATCGGTTGCAGCCAATGCTGCCGAGAAGAAATACGACACCGGCGCCAGCGACACCGAGATCAAGATCGGCCAGACCGTGCCGTTCAGCGGCCCCGCCTCGGCCTATGCGACGGTGGGCAAGGCGCAGGCCGCCTATATGAAGATGATCAACGACCAGGGCGGCATCAACGGCCGCAAGATCAATCTGATCCAGTATGACGACGCCTACTCGCCGCCGAAGACGGTCGAGCAGGTGCGCAAGCTGGTCGAGAGCGACGAGGTGCTGCTGACGTTCCAGATCATCGGCACCGCGCCGAACGCGGCGGTCGAGAAATATCTCAACGGCAGGAAGGTGCCGCAGCTGTTCGCCGCCACCGGTGCAGCCCGCTTCACCGATCCGAAGCACTACCCCTGGACCATGGGCTTCAACCCGAACTACTTCGTCGAGGGCCGGATCTACGGGCAATACATCCTGAAGGAGCATCCGAACGCCAAGGTCGGCGTGCTCTACCAGAACGACGACCTCGGCAAGGATTATCTCGCCGGCCTCAAGGCCGGGCTTGGCGACAAAGCCGCCGGCATGATCGTCGCGGAAGTGTCCTACGAACTGTCAGATCCCACTATCGATTCCCAGATTCTCAAGATCAAGGATGCCGGCGCCGACCTCGTCTTCAGCGCCACGACGCCGAAACAGGCGGCGCAAGCGATCAAGAAGATCGCCGAGCTCGGCTGGCATCCGGTCCATATCGTCGACATCAACGCCAATTCGATGAACGCGACCTTGAAGCCGGCCGGCATCGAGAACGCCAAGGGCCTGATCAGCGTCGGCTACGTCAAGGACCCCAGCGAGCCGGTGTGGAAGGATGATGCAGGCGTGAAGGAATATCTCGCCTTCATGGAGAAGTATTTCCCCGACGGTGATAAGGGCTCGAACTTCAACGTCTACGGCTACATCACCGCCGAGCTGATGGTGAAAGTGCTGCAGCAGTGCGGCGACGACCTCACGCGCGCAAATGTGCTGAAGCAGGCCACCCAGCTCGACCATGTCGCGCTCGGCATGCTGCTGCCCGGCATCAGCATCACGACCTCGCCGACCGATTATCGCGTCAACAAGCAGCTGCAGATGATCCAGTTCGACGGCGAGCGCTGGCAGAACATCGGCGGCATCATCACGGATACGGGGAATGAGTAAGTACGATCAAATGCAAGTTTATGAGCCAGCCTATCCCGCAGTCAGCGGTAGGCTCCCTCTCCCCGTTCTTACGGGGAGAGGGTTGGGGTGAGGGGCAGACGCGCGATCGGTGCGAGTGGTTAGACCGGTGCCCCCTCACCCGGATGTCATGTTCGATGCCATCCGACCTCTCCCCGCAAGCGGGGGAGAGGTTAGCGGCCAGCACGACTAGCGAACGATCCCCGCCAGAAACAGATCGATCGCCTGATCACCCCTGCGCTCGATCTCGTCTGATGCGACGCCCCAGCGCGGCAAATGGCCGTCGATGGCCATGCGGGCGAAGCCATAGACCAGCGCGCGGCCTGTGATCAGCGCCGTCTTCAGGTCGACCGGCCTGAGCTGCCCCTTCGCCTGCGCGGCTTCGAGTATTCGGCCGGTCATCGTGATCAGCTCGCCATTGTCGGCGGACAATGCTTTCGCTCCCTCATGATCGAAATAGCGGCCGGTCGAGATGATCTCGAAATGCGCCGGGTTGCGCAGCGCCCAGCGTAGATACGCCCGGCCGAGCTGCCTGAACTGCAGCAGCGGATCGTCCGCAGGCGCCTCCACCAGCGCAGCCGCGATCTCGGTATTGAAGCGCCGCTGCGCCTCCTCGGCAACCGCGGTCATCAGCGCGTCGCGGCTGGTGAAATGCCGGAATGGCGCGCCGGGCGAGACGCCGGCGCGCCGCGCCGCCTCTCGCACGCTGATATCGTCGGGACCGCCGTCCGCGGCCAGCCGCAGTGCGGCCTCCACCAGCACGCGCCTGAGGTCGCCATGATGATAGGGCTTGGCCTGGACGGCCGATGGGCGCGATTTTACGCGCGTCGTCTTTGCGGATCGGGACATCAATGAAGCTTAGCATCACCCGATCGTGAATGTAATCGTTGATTACACCGTTGACCGAAAGCACAGCCCGAAATGTAATTGGTGATTACATTAACTTTCGGAGCGACCGGACATGACCATGCCCAAACGAGACTGGTTCGAAGGCTATCGCCTCCTCTCATTGCTGGCGCTGATCCTGATTGCCCTTTGCCTGTGGCTCGCGGCCATGCGGCACTTCGACACCGACGGCGTGCGCATGGTGGTCCGCTTCACCGCGCGCAGCTCGCTGCTTTTGTTTTGCCTGGCCTTTTCGGCCGCGGCGCTCGCCGGCCTGTGGCCCAATGGCTGGACCCGGTGGTTGTTGCGCAATCGCCGCCAGTTCGGGCTGGCCTTCGCGGCCTCGCACGGCCTGCATGCGCTGGCGCTGGTGGCGTTCGCGCGGCTCGATCCAGTGGCCTTCACTGCCGCCACCAGCCTCGCCTCCTATCTGTTCGGCGGCATCGGTTATGCCGTGATCGTGGCGATGACCGTCACCTCGTTCGACCGCACCGCCGCGGCACTCGGCGCGCGCGGCTTTCGGCTGCTCCATGTGATCGGCGGCTATTACCTGCTGGCGCAGTTTAGCCTGTCGTTCGGCATGCGTATCCCGGGCATGCCGAACTACGCCCTGTTCCTGATCCCGCTTGCTGCCACCCTCATTCTGCGGATCGTCGCATTCGTGACCGCGCCCTCGACAGCCCCAGCAAGCCGACCGGGTGCGACTGCGATCCGCTGACCGGCTTTACTCATCGGCCATCAAGTGGAAGATGCGACCGAGCCGGTGGTGCACCGTCATCACGGCGCGGTCGACGTCGCTGATTAGGCTGTCGCCGAGGATGACGTTGGGGATCTCCCAATTACGGCCCTCGCGCACATGCGGCAGCTCCTGAACGTTGGGCACCCGCGCGGTCTCGCAGCCGGGCTGCTCGCGGATCGCCTCTTCTACCAGCTGCGCCAGCTCGACTCGGTTCTTCCCTATCGTCGTCATCACACCTCGTACGTGCCGGCCGAAAACCAGGCAACGGTTGGAATGTAATGGGTAGCGCGGATCGTCCAGCAAGCGCTACGACAGCACCAGGGGCAGCTCAAGAATGTACATTAAAATACCATTCTTGATGGCTTGCGAGATGATGCGAGATGGACAGGATCGCCGGATCTGAATCAGCTTGCGGCCCTTACCGACTGAAGGCGCTGGCCTTTCGGCATTAGCCAATGCGCCGAAATCCACAAGCGGAGCGATCAGATTGCCATCCGTCGTGGTGTCGCGGGCATCGGGCTCTCGCCCAGCTTCACTGCTATCGAACCAAACTTAATTTTTCGTCTCCACTCCAAGCCCCGGAGTTCTACGGGCGGCCGACCTAACACATTTTTATCGCCGATGGGAAAGCCTTGCAGGCAACGAGCATGCGGCGAGAACCGGACCTGCTACTGCCCGCGTGCAAGGATTCCGGATCCGAACGAGCGCGAGACGTGCAGAAGCCAGAACAGCTCCAACCAGAACACTCGGTCATCTCCGAACTCGAGGATGCAGTCCGCAGCGGCTCCCCCGAGCGGCGCGTCAACACACTTCGCGAGGTCGCCAGCCTGTTCCTGAATGGCGGCGAGCACCTCACCGAGGAGCAGATCAGGGTCTTCGATGATGTGCTGTGCATGCTGGTGGCGCGGGTCGAGACCCGCGCCCGGGCCGAGCTCAGCAGATGCCTGTCGGGCATCGACTACGCACCGGTCGAGCTCATTCAGCGGCTGGCCCACGACGATGAGATCGCGGTCGCCGGCGACGTGCTCACCCATTCCAGCCGCGTGAGCGAGAGCACGCTGGTCGAGGTCGCAACGACCAAGGGCCAGGAGCACCTGATGGCGCTCTCCGGCCGCGCCAATTTGACCGAAGCCGTCACCGATATCATCGTCGACCGCGGCGAAAACCGCGTCATCCGCAAGCTCGCCGGCAACACCACCGCCCGCTTCTCCGAAACCGGCTATTCAGGGATGGTGGTGCGCGCCGAGGCCGACGACGAGCTGACCCAAATCCTCGGCATGCGGGTCGACCTGCCGGTCACGCATCTGCGCGAGTTGCTGCGGCGCGCGACCGATGCGGTGCGTATCCGGCTGCTGGCGGACGCCCCGCAGCACCTGCGGGACGAGATCACGCGGGTCCTGAAGACCTTCGCCGACGCTGCCCGCGGCGACGGCCTCTCGGGCCGCGACTTCACCGCGGCCGAAGAGGCGGTGAAGCGCATGAAGGGATTGAACGAGCTGAACGACGCCTCGCTGGTGTGGTTCGCCGAGGCCAAGCGCTTTTCCGAGATCGCAGCAGGCCTCGGCCTGCTCAACAGCGTGCCGACCGCCACGATCGCCAAGGTGCTGGAAGGCCCGCGTGCCGACCTGGTGCTGATCCCCTGCAAATCGGCGGGACTGAAATGGTCGACCGTGGAGAAGATCCTCTATCACCGCCCGATCAAGCACGGTATCGACACCGGCACGCTCAAGCTCGCCGAGAAGGACTACGCCCGGCTGTCACTCGATACCGCCCAGCGTACGCTGCGTTTCTGGATGGTGCACAACAAGATCGGGAAGTGACCGGCGTGGCGCGTAGTTGCCACGCTCAACAGTAGATCAGACAAAGGTGCACCCTCTCCCCTTGTGGGAGAGGGTGTCGGAGATGCGGAGCATCGAAGGCGGGTGAGGGGTCTCTATCCGCGGAGACAAACCCCGAGCCCGGCTCGCCGCCGCTGTCGCGTCGGCGATCCACCCTCTCCCACAAGGGGAGAGGGTGCCGTCATTGCCGTACGTGTCAGTTCTTGCTCTTGTCGACCAGCGCGCCCTTCTTGATCCACGGCATCATGTCGCGAAGCTTTTCGCCGACCTGCTCGATCGGGTGCTGGGCGAGCTTGGCGCGGGTGGCCTTGAACGAGGACTGGTTGACCTTGTTCTCCAGCATCCAGTCGCGCGCGAAGCGGCCGGACTGGATGTCGTCGAGCACCTTCTTCATCTCCTTCTTGGTCTCGGCCGTGACGATGCGCGGGCCGGTGACGTACTCGCCATATTCGGCGGTGTTGGAGATCGAGTAGTTCATGTTGGCGATGCCGCCTTCATAGATCAGGTCGACGATCAGCTTCACCTCGTGGAGGCACTCGAAATAGGCCATCTCCGGCGCGTAGCCGGCCTCGACCAGCGTCTCGTAGCCGCCCTTGATCAGCTCGACCAGGCCGCCGCAGAGCACCACCTGCTCGCCGAACAGGTCGGTCTCGCACTCTTCCTTGAAGGTGGTCTCGATAATGCCGGCGCGGCCGCCGCCGATCGCCGACGCGTAGGACAGGCCGAGGTCATGGGCGTTGCCCGACGAATCCTTGGCGATCGCGATCAGGCAGGGCACACCGCCACCGCGCTGATATTCCGAGCGCACGGTGTGGCCAGGGCCCTTCGGCGCGATCATCAGCACGTCGAGGTCGGGACGCGGATCGAGCAGATTGAAGTGCACGTTGAGGCCGTGGGCGAACACCAGCGCCGCGCCCTTCTTCATGTTGTCTGCGAGGTGCTCGCGATAGATGTCGCCCTGCAACTCGTCGGGGGTGAGCATCATCACCAGGTCGCCCCACTTGGCGGCCTCGGCGACTTCCATCACCTTGAAGCCGGCGGCTTCCGCCTTCTTGGCCGAGGCTGACCCCTTGCGCAGCGCGATCGCCACGTCCTTGACGCCGGAATCCTTCAGGTTCAGCGCATGGGCATGACCCTGGCTGCCGTAGCCGACGATGACGACCTTCTTGCCCTTGATCAGGTTCAGATCGGCGTCGCGATCGTAGTAAACACGCATAGTCGTTTCCTCTTCGAGTGGTGGCCGGAATCGGCGGGATGATCAGGAACTCGGGTGAGACGCAGACGATGACCGCCCGGCAAAATCCGGGCGTTGTCTAAAGCATTTTAGGGCGGGAGGGAAACCCTCAATCCGCATGACGCCGGCCTCTTTCATGCGTCCATGAACACGGGATACAACGAGGCGAGTAGTAAAACCGCCATCACGATGTTGAAAGCGCGCACCGTGCGCTCGGAGTTGAGCAACGGCCGCAGTGCCGTCCCGAACAACGTCCAGGTGATGGTCGAGCCCACCGCCATCACGAAGCTGATGCCGCTTTGCAGCACGACATTGAGGGGGAAGTGCGCGATCGCCGCATAGGCCGTGATGGTGCCGATCACCATCACCCAGCCTTTGGCATTCACCCATTGAAACAGCGCCGCTCCCCAGAAGCTCATGGGACGGCCGCTCCTGCTCTCTTCCGGCTTGGTCGAGCCTGACATCGCGATCACGACCGCAAGGTAGATCAGATAGGCGGCGCCGAGATATTTCAGGACGGACTGCAGCACCGGGTAGGCAATGAACACAGTGGCGAGCCCGAACCCGACCGCGCCGACCATGAAGGCGAAGCCGAAGCTGACGCCGAGCATATGCGGCACGGTGCGGCGGAAGCCATAGGTGACGCCCGAGGACAGCAGCATTATATTGTTCGGCCCGGGCGTGAACGCCATCACCAGCGCGAAGATCACGAATGCAGAGATCAGCTGTTGCGACATGATTGCTCACGCAGCCTCTGCCGGCTTCTGGGCGAGATAGGTGCCGTGCAGCGGCGCGTGATAATCGGCCGACAGCAAGCTGAAGCCTGTCTCGGTCAGCATCCGCTCCATCACCCAGGCGAAGGTGGAGTTCTCGTCGCGCATGTGGGTGACGACGCTGTCCCGCGCGAAGTCGTGATTCCCGATGTTGAAATCGGCCCATTGCTCGATGCTGCGCTCGGTGCCGTCGGGCATGCCGGTGTAGACGATGTCGCGCAAATAGAAGCTTGCGCCCGGCTTGAGCGCGGCGAAGATGCGCGACAGCGCCACGGCTTTCCAGAAATCCGGCAAATGGTGCAGCGTGAACTCGCTGACGATCAGGTCATAGGAATTGGGCGCGTAGGCGAACGACAACAGCCCCGCGGGCTGGGTGCGCACGACGGCGCGGCGATCGCGGGTGTAGATCTCGGCCAGCGCCAGCATCGCCGGCGAGATGTCGATGGCGTCGACCTCGGCACCCATCAGCGCCGCCTCGCAGGCCAGCACGCCGTTGCCGCAGCCGATATCGGCGACCCGCCAGCCGCGCTTGACGCCCAGCATCCTCAGCGCGCACCGTGCGCGCTTGTCGGCGTCCTCGCCGGCATCGGTGATGCACGCGACGACACTATCCAGGCCGATCCGGCTCCGCTCGTTGTAATACCAGTCGCGCGCCAGCATGACTACATCCCCTCCGATCCCCGTCCGATGGCGGCGACCCCCGTGCGCGACACCTCGACCAGGCCGAGCGGCCGCATCAGGTCGATGAACTGATCGATCTTGCCGCTGTTGCCTGTGATTTCGAACACAAAGCTTTCAGTCGAGGCATCGATCACCCGCGCCCGGAACGCGTCCGCCATCCGCAGCGCCTCGACGCGGTGCTCGCCGGTGCCGCGTACCTTGACCATCGCAAGCTCGCGCTCGATGGCGCGGCCCGACAGCGTCATGTCGACGACGCGATAGACCGGGATCATGCGGTCGAGCTGATGCTTGATCTGCTCGATCACCATCGGCGTGCCCGTGGTGACGATGGTGATGCGCGAGAGATGCTTCTGGCTCTCAGTCTCCGAGACCGTGAGGCTCTCGATGTTGTAGCCACGGCCCGAGAACAGGCCGATCACACGCGCGAGCACGCCGGGCTCGTTCTGCACCAGGATCGACAGCGTGTGGGTCTCGGTCGGATCCTGGCGGTCCTCGATGAAATAGGCCGATGCAGGCTGTGCCATTGGTTTCCTCTTATTCTCTCGTCATACCCGCGAAGGCGGGCATCCAGTACCCACCAGCAGTCGTTAGAAACACAACGGCCGCAGCGCACTGGATCTCCCAGTCAAGCCGGGCGATGACACTGTGTTTGTTGCGCAGGAGTGAACTCATGACACAACCGCCTTCTCGACCGCCGCGCTCTGCATGACCCAAGTCCTGAACAGATCGAAATCGATATTGCCGCCGCTGAGCACGAGACCGACGCGCTTGCCGGCGAGTTTCGTCTTCTCGTGCAGCGCGGCCGCGAGCGGCGCGGCGCCGGC
The DNA here is from genome assembly GCF_049798375.1 of Bradyrhizobium sp. Classification (GTDB taxonomy): domain Bacteria; phylum Pseudomonadota; class Alphaproteobacteria; order Rhizobiales; family Xanthobacteraceae; genus Bradyrhizobium. The sequence continues at coordinate 968 of NZ_JBARGP010000061.1, read as the reverse complement.
GCCTTCGGCGAGGTTGTGCGTATCGGTCCAGTAGGCGCGGATCGCGGCGGCGATTTCGTCGTCGCTGACCTGCACGATGCGCGATGCGCCTTTCAGGATGATCGCGAGCGCATCCGGATCCGGGCTGCGGGTCGCCATGCCGTCGGCAAGCGTATCGGCGCTGTTTGTATTGACCACGGTCCGCGCCGCGAATGACAGCGCATAGGACGGCGCCAGGGACGATTGCACGCCGACGATTTCGGTCTTCAATCCCAACAGGTCGCGCGCCATGATGCAGCCGCAGATGCCTGAGCCCTGCCCGATCGGTACATAGAGCACATCGAGACCGGATGCAGCGCGAAACAGCTCGAGCGCGTAGGTCGCAACGCCTAGCACCAGGTGCGGATGAAACGACGGCACCATATGCAGGCCATCGCGGACGGCGCGCCTACCGGCCTCTTCCCGCGCTTCCTGGAAGTCATTGCCGTATTCGACCAGATCAGCACCGAACGCCGCCATCGCGCGGTTCTTTTCGACCGAGTTGCCCCGGGGCACGTAGATCGTGACCGGCAGGCCGTGGCGGCGGCCGGCGAAAGCGATGCTCTGGCCGTGGTTACCGCGCGTCGCCGAGATCAGTCCGCGCGTCTCGGGATACGCTAGCTTCACATGATCAACGTAAGTCAGCCCACCGCGCACCTTGAAGGCGCCAGCCGGCGTATGGTTCTCATGCTTGACCACGACATGGGTGCCGAGCCGCTGCGCGAGCAACGGCCAGGCATGTGCAGGCGTCGGCGGCACGGCGGAGGCGACGAGGGCGTGGGCCTGTTCGAGGTCAGCTAGATTGAACATTTGCCAGCCTCTTGTGAATGACAGAAGCGACCACGAGCGCAACGGCACTCCCTCGCCCCGTTCTTACGGGGAGAGGGTTGGGGTGAGGGGCAGCCGCACGAGCGGTCTGCCTCGTGAGACCTGTACCCCCTCACCCGGAT
>NZ_JBARGP010000060.1:0-27317 GCF_049798375.1 Bradyrhizobium sp. | reverse complement strand
TCAACGAGGCCGGCGGCATCAAGTCGCTCGGCGGCGCCAAGCTGAACCTGATCGTCTCCGACGTGCAGAGCGACACCACGGTGACGCGCACCGAGACCGACCGGCTGATCACCGGCAACAAGCTGTCCGCGATCCATGGCTGCTACGCCAGCGCGCTGACAATGATTGCGAGCGAAGTCTGCGAGCGCGCCAAGATGCCGATCATCACCGGCTCGAGCTCCGATCAGCTCAACAAAGGCCGCCGTTTCACCTTCACGCCGTTTGCCCGCGCATCGCAATTTGCAAAAGCGCAGTTGCAGATGTCGAAGCTCGTCAGCGACAAGCCCAAGGTGGCCGTAATCTTCGAGAATACCGCCTTCGGCACCTCGACCTCGAACGGATTGAAGGAGCTGGCGCCGGGCGAAGGCGTCGAGATCGTGATGTTCGAGCCCTATTCGGCGGGCTTCACCGATGCCAGCCCGCTCATCAACAAGGTCAAGGCGTCCGGCGCCAATTCGCTGTTCTCGCTGTCCTATCTGAATGATCTCATTTTGATCGTGCGCACGGTCAAGCAGGTCGGCCTCAACATCGCGATCAATGGCGGCTCCGGCGGCTTCGTGATGCCTGACTTTTATAAGAATGTCGGCAACGCCGCCGAAGGCCTGCAGGGCGTGGCGCACTGGAATCACGACGTCAGCGAGGATGCCCAGAAGGTCAACGTTGAGTTCAAGAAGCGCACAGGCGAGTTCGCCTTCGAATATGCCGGCGGCCTGGTGGCGCAGACCTTCATGCTGGCGGATGCACTCGAGCGTGCCGCCTCGGCCGATCCGCAGAAGGTGCGCGAGGCGCTGTCGACGCTCGACGTCTCCTCCGGCTATGCCGCGATGGCGCCCGGCGGCAAGGTCAAGTTCGGCCCGGACGGCAAGAATGTCTACGGCAAGCCGGTCGGCGTGCAGTGGCAACATGCCGACCTCGTCAGCGTCTTCCCCAAGGAAGATGCCCGCGCGCCGCTGCTGAAGATCTGATCGCCGATCCGATGTTGGAGACAATCGTCCAGGCCGTCATCAACGGCCTGCTCATCGGCGGCATTTACGCGCTTGTGAGCATCGGCGTCACGCTGATTTTCGGCGTCGTCAAGATCGTGAACTTCGCCCAGGGCGAGTTCGTGATGCTCGGGATGTACCTCTCGTACTATCTCGCCACCACGATTGGCCTCGATCCGATCCTCTCGCTCGTGGTCACGATGCCGGCGCTGTTCGTGATCGGCGTGCTGATCCAGCATGTCCTGATCCGCCGCGTGCTCGGGCCGAACGACATGCCGCAGATCTTCCTGACCTTCGCGCTGTCGCTGTTGCTGCTCAATCTCGCGCTGATGCTGTTCACGGCGAATTACCGCACCGTACACACCTCCTATTCGGACACTGCATTTCACCTTGGCGGGCTGTATATTCCCGTCGCCAAGCTGATCGCCTTCGTCGTGGCGATGGGATTGAGCTTCGCGCTCTGGCTGTTCCTGCATACCACCGATCTCGGCCGCGCCATGCGAGCGGCCTCGCAGAACCGCGATGTCGCGACGTTGATGGGGATCAACCCGAACCGGGTGTTTGCGGTCGCCTTCGGGGCCGCTCTGGCGCTTGCCGGCGCCGCCGGCTCGCTCTTGATGCCGTTCTATTCGGCCTACCCGTTCGTCGGGCAGACCTTCGTGCTGATGGCTTTCGTCGCCGTCGTGCTCGGCACCCTCGGCAACGTGATCGGCGCACTGATCGCGAGCCTGATGATGGGGGTCGCCGAATCGCTCGGCATCCAGTTCGTCGGCGCCGATTCGGGATTGATCGTGGTGTTCGCCATGCTGCTGCTGACGCTCGCCTTCAGGCCGAACGGCCTTGGCGCCAGGAGGCTGCGATCATGAGCGGCATCAAGGCAATCCTGCTCGCCGGTCTCGCATTGGTCATGCTGGCGCTGCCGCAGTTGGTGACGAACTCGTTCGCGCTCGATATCCTGATCCGCATCCTGTTATTCTCGTTCATCGGCGTCGCCTGGAATCTGATGGGCGGCTATGCCAAGCAGCTCTCGCTCGGCCACGCCGCCTATTTCGGGCTCGGCGCGTATACCTCGACCTTGCTGCAGATCGACTTCGACATCTCGCCCTGGATCGGCATGGTCGCGGGCGGCGTGGTGGCGGCGCTCGCCAGCCTGCCGATCGGCTGGCTCTGCTTCCGCCTGCGTGGCCCCTATTTCACCATCGCCACCATCGCGACCGCCCAGGCGCTGATGCTGATCTTCCTCAAGTTCCGCGACTTCGCCTGGGGCGCCGAAGGCACCACGATCCCGAACCTCGGCTCGGCGCCGTTGATGCTGCAGTTCGAGGGCAAGCCCGCTTATTACTATGTCGTCCTTGGCCTGCTCGCGCTCGGCCTCCTCGTCACCTCCCTGATCGAACGATCTTATCTCGGCTATTATCTGGTCGCGATCGGCGAGGACGAGGATGCGGCGGAGGCGATCGGCGTCAACGCGCCGCGGATCAAGCGCGACATCTACATGATCTCGGCATTCCTGACTGCGCTCGCGGGCACCTTCTACGTCCAGTACATCTACTTCATCGATCCTGCGACCGCCTTCAACTTCAACATCTCGATCGAGGCCGCATTGGTTTCGATCGTCGGCGGCATCGGCACGCTGTGGGGACCCGTGATCGGCACCGTGCTGCTGGAAACGACGTCGGCGCTGCTGCAAAGCTGGCTCGGCTCCTCGACCGGCGGCGTGCAGCTCACGGTCTACAGCCTGATCCTAATGGCGGTGATCCTGTGGCGGCCGACCGGCCTGATCGGGGTGCCCGGTGAAATCCTAAGGCGTTATCGACAGCGCCATCCGGCCAAAGCCGCCAAGGTGGCGCCATGACCGATGCGCTCGTCATCAGCGGACTGAGCAAGCGCTTCGGTGGCCTGCGCGCCGTGCAGGACGTCAGTTTCACGGTGCGGGAGAACGAGACGCTGGCGCTGATCGGCCCCAACGGCGCCGGCAAGACCACGAGCTTCCATCTCATCACCGGCTTCCATCGCGCTGACGCCGGCTCGGTGCGCGCCTTCGGCCGTGAGATCGTGGGCCTGCGGCCGCACGACGTCTGCGCCCATGGGCTGGCGCGGACCTTTCAGGTCGCAAAGCCGTTCGGCGCCATGACGGTGCTCGACAACGTCATGACCGGCGCGTTCCTGCGCGACCGCCGCGTCACTGCCGCCCGCGACAAGGCGCTCGAGGTCATCGAGTTCGTCGGGCTCGCCGCGCGCGCCCGGACGCAGGCGAAGGACCTCACCACGATCGACCAGCGCCGGCTGGAGATGGCGCGGGCGCTGGCGACGCAGCCGAAGATCCTGCTGCTCGACGAAGTCATGGCCGGCCTCAACCCGGCCGAGATCGATCAGGCGGTGGCGTTGGTCGGCAAGCTTTCGGCGAGCGGGCTCACCATCGTGATCGTCGAGCACGTGATGCGTGCGATCATGGCGGTGGCGCGCCACATCGTCGTGCTCGATCACGGGCAGAAGATCGCGGAAGGCGCGCCCAAGGACATCGTCGAAAATCCGGAGGTCATCCGCGCCTATCTCGGCTCCTACGTACATCCGCCTACGGCAGGAGGCGGACATGCTTGAGATCAAGGGTGTCAGCGCCGCCTATGGTTCGGTGCCGGCGCTATCGGATGTTTCGATCACGATCGGCGCCGGAGAAGCGGTCGGCCTGCTAGGGGCCAATGGTGCCGGCAAGAGCACGACCTTGCGCGCCATCTCCGGCCTGGTACGCCTGACCGCGGGTGCCATCAGCTTCGACGGTGTCGATCTCGCGACGCGGCCGCCCTATCGCATTCCGGAGCTCGGCATCGCGCATGTGCCCGAGGGCCGTCAGGTGTTTCCGGAAATGACGGTACAGGAGAATCTCGAGATCGGCGCCTACGTGCCGAAGGCGAAGGCTGAGCGGGCGCGGACCATGGAGCTGGTCTACGGCATCTTCCCGCGGCTCGCCGATCGCCGCAAACAGCTCGCCGGCACCATGAGCGGCGGCGAGCAGCAGATGCTTGCGGTCGGCCGCGGGCTGATGCTGAAGCCGCGGCTCTTGATGCTCGACGAGCCGTCACTTGGCCTCGCGCCCGTGATGACCGACGTCACCTTCGAGAAGATCGGCGAGATCCACAGGATGGGCACCGCGATCCTCCTGGTCGAGCAGAACGTCAGCCGCGCGCTGGCATTGGTGCAGCGCGCCTATGTGCTGGAAAGCGGCCGCGTGACGTTGCAGGGCAGCAGCGCCGAGCTCGCCAACAACAAACAGGTGCAGGCGGCGTATCTGGGGATTTGATACTGCCGCCGCAAGCGACGAAGCTGTAGGGTCGGCAAAGCGAAGCGTGCCCACCGATCGAGACATCGACCGAAGCGGTGGGCACGGCGCGTGCGCGCCTTTGCCCACCCTACATATTCCCGCTCACCTGCTCGCTCATCGTGTTTCCCCCACTTTTTGCTTCGGCCGGAGCTACGCCTTACCTCATTGCATAACGCAAAAAGTCAGGCCGAGGCCAGCAGCCTCGCGATGGCTTCGCCGGCCGCCGCCGTGCCGAATTGGCCACCCACGTCACGCGTCGCCTGCCCCTGCGCGATCGCCGTTTCCACGGCGCGCTCGATCGCATTCGCTGCCGAGACGAAACGCGGCTCGCATAAGGACACTTCCTGGACCGAATCGATGAGCTGCGTGAGCCCTGCTGAACCCGTGTTGGATCCTGGCACGGACGACCAAGAATCCAACCGCTGCTCGATTACATCAACGTCAAGGACTGAGACGTCAAGGCGCCGATCGACGCCTGCAGCTCAGCGTCCGCCGTGCGATCCCGACCTCACGGCTTGCGGAATTTCAAAACGAAATTATCGACCGACGCCGCGTTCTGTGAGCTCGGCGTCGTGCGCTGGTCGTCCGGACGGCGCAGGAAATCGCCTTCGGCCACGAACACGAAGCCGGCCGCTTCGATTTCCGAGCGAAGGCTGTTTTCGGCAATACGATGGAGCGTCTTTCCGACACTGGCACCGTCTTCCGGCTTGGCGGAATGATCGGCCACGATCAGCAAGCCGCCGGGCTTGAGGGCATCGAAGATTGCCTTATCCATCTTGGCGCGGTCGACCGGCAGGAACGTGGTGTCATGATATCCGAACAGGAATGTCACCAGATCGAGGTTCGTCAACGACGGATTCGAAAGATTATCGGCCGGCGTCACGACCAGTTCGGCATTGGCCATCGCCGGCGTCTTCAGGCGTTCCGCGAATTTGTCCGATTGCCGCCCCGCTTGCGCGAACACCTTGCCATCAGGCGCGACCGCGCGCGCCATCAACTCCGTGCTGTAGCCGGCGCCGGCCGCCATATCGAGCACGTGCCATCCCGGCATGGCGCCGATGAACTGCAACAGTTTCACCGGCTCGCGGATGCTGTCGCCCTGACGGTCCGCGTCGGACCTGTCAGGGGCCGCCACGATGGCCTCAGGCGTCGCGCCGAATGCAAGAGGCGGGCAACACACCGTTACCGCAAGGGCCACGGCGAATGCCGTCTTGCGCAACAGCGGGTTGGTCATCGTTTCCTCCTGAGGTCGTGCTGCCGACAAATTAGCTGATTTGAATGACATCATTCTCCGCGATACTTCAAATGACGTTTCGGTCAGCAATGCAGATTGCGCGGAGTTATGGGTAGACACGGCGCGCGCGAGCCCGGTTTTCCAGCGCTTTGAGTTCGGAGCGCTCCGCATAATCCCGGGAGGAAGATCGACGCGCTCGACGCTTCATCCCGCCTTGTCGCTGAACGCGGCGGGAAGCGTGGCCAGGAACGACATGACGCGCTGTGTGCGCAGGGGCATGCGGCGGTTGGAGGTCCGCAGCATCCATAGTGGCTCCGCCGGTGCGCGCCAGGGCGCAAGCACTTCGACGAGCCGGCCGGTGCGCAGATCGTCATGGAAGAGCCACGCCGGCCCCCAGCCAACGCCGAACCCATTCGCGATCAAGGCGAGCGAAGCGTGCGCATCGTCGCAAATGTGCTTGGGCTTGGGCACGACGCGAACAGCTCCTTTGCCGCGCGGGTCGGCGAAGCGCCAGGTCAGGATCTGACCGCTCGCGGGATTGCGGAAGCCGACGTGGTCATGCGCGGAAAGCTCGTATGGAGTCGCCGGCGCGCCGCGCGCGTTCAGATAGGTCGGCGAGGCGCAAGCGATCCAGGAGAATGTGCAAAGCCGCCGCGCCACATGACCGGGCGCGCGGTCGAGGGGTCCTGAGCGGATCGCGACGTCGACGCCTTCCGCCGCGAGATCGAGAATCTCGTTGCGGAATTTGACCTCGATCTCGATTTCCGGCCGCTCCCGCAGGAACGCGGGCAGTCGCGGCAGGATGCAGGCGCGCGCGAACGAGGCGGGGGCGGTCACACGCACCCGTCCGCCGTCGTCGCGCGCGGCTTCGCCGAGCGCGGATTGGACACGGGCGAGACTTTCGGCCAGCACGCGTCCCGCCGCCATCAGCCGCTCGCCCTCTTCTGTCAGCGCCAGCGAATGGGTGGAGCGATGCAAAAGCCGCATTCCGCGAGCCTGTTCGAGGCGGGCGACCGCCTTGGACATCGCCGAGGTGGTCGTCCCCGCACGCCGCGCGGCTTCCGCGAAGGAGCCCGCCTCGACGACGCGGACGAAGGCGAGGAGGCGCGAGAGGTCGGGAGGCAAGGCTGTTGTGGACATCCAGTCCACATAGTCATGGCGGTGTGGTGGATACAAGAGCCGTTCCCGAGTGGCCAAATGGGGAGCGTCAGCGCGCAATCTAGCGCGGCCAGAAACCTCGGGAAGTCCCATGAACCCCATCGAAATCACCCTGCAAGCCCTCGACGCCGCCGAGCGCGCGATTCCCCTCGGCCAGCCGGTCTATATGCTCAATCTGTTGCGCTACCGCGCGTATGCGCGTTACGAGGACGGCTTCGACGCCGCGCCCTGCTCGGGCCGCGAAGCCTTTCATGAACGCTATAGGCCGGCATTCCGGCGTCTCGCAGCCGGTAAGCCGCTCGTGCGGATGTTTTCCGGGCCGGTCCTGGCGAGCCTCGTCGGCTCGCAAGGCGAACGCTGGGACGAAGCGGCGATCAATGAATACGGCGATTTCGCCGCCTTCCGCTCCATCGTCGACACCGAGACTTACCGGCGCGAAGCCGCCCCGCATCGCCACGCGGCGCTCGAGGATTTCCGGCTGTTCGTGCTCGCCAAGGCGATGTGAGCGCATCGAGGCGGCGGCCTCTGCACCCGCGGCGAGGACAGCGTGTTCAGCGGCACCGTCCGGACACTCTCGATCAACATCAAAGCGGGTCTCATTCCCGCCGAGGCGTCGTCCAACGACAAGGCCCCTGACCTGCGCGTGCTCGTGGGCAACGTCGATCATCCGGAGTGAGGAGTTATGCGGAGCGGCAATGCATCTCGACTGCTTCGCAGCTCACGCGGCTTACAACGACGGAGTTGTAGAAATACACGCCTTCGACAATCCAGCACGCAGGCCCTACCCCACATTCACCGTCGTCCCGACCACACGCCGGCGTGTGTGTGTGACGAGCTATGTGACCCTCCGTCGGGCAAATCAATGGTTGAATAATCCCGCACATGCCGCGCAATGCGTCGTATTACGACCGCAAAAGCATGCGCCGAAAAGCTCATTTTGCCAGCGAGCCCCAGCAGTTCACCGCGTCAGGGCCAACTTCGCAAAAGATTTCTCTTTCGCTTTTACAGAAATCATGCTTTGCTGCCGCTGTCCCGCCTCGGCAAGAGGGGCGTTTCGCGATCGTCACGAGCGTGGAGGCGGGATGCGGTGGGCGCATCGGGTTGCGGCGTGATCTATCACGCGGACGAACGATCCGGTGCGCACGGCGAAATCGTGTGGTCCTGGCGTCCCGGTGCTGACGCCGAGCGCATCGCGCATCGCGCGTTGTCGTGACACGGGGGCAAGAACGCCGGTCCCCGAGGAGAGCGCGTATAAGCCGTAAAGCCATCGCGCAGGGAAGGCCGGATGTCCGGCTCGTACCTGTGGTTCTGCCGCGTGCTTTTTGTTGCACGCGGACCATGGGTGCGAACGGCACCCGGCCTTCCCTGCGCCCTCTCGATTAGAGCGGGTGAAGCGTCCTGCAAAACTCGGGCAAATCCGGCCGCGAGAACGCGGCACCATGAGGTGTTCGGCCGCGCGCATACGGCCATGCGCTGGCCTCAGTGGAGTTAGGCCGGTCCGGTGTATATGGCTCGGCTAGATGTGCGCTTCGCGCGAACTGAAGGGCCAGGAATGTCCAACCGCCAGCAAGCCGCCAAGGACAAAGCGAGAGATGCCGGCGCGGTTGCGACCGACGGCTTGCCCTGGGAGCAGCGCCGCTGGGCGATCGCTACGCTCTTCACCGCGCTGGCGATGGCCTCGCTCGACACCGCGATCGCCAACATTGCCCTGCCCGCGATCTCGATGGACCTTCACGTCAGTCCGGCGGAAGCCGTCTGGGTGGTGAACGTCTATCAGATCGCGCTGGTCGCAACGCTGCTGCCGCTCGGCGCGCTCGGCGAGATCGTCGGCCATCAGCGCATTTATCTGTGCGGGTTGCTGCTGTTCACGCTGGCCTCGGTCGGCTGCGCCATGGCCTGGTCGCTGCCGAGCCTGCTGGTCGCCCGCACGCTGCAAGGCCTCGGCGCCAGCGGCATCATGGCGGTGAACGCGGCGCTGGTCCGCTTCGTCTATCCGAGCCGGATGGCCGGCCGCGGCTTCGGCCATAATGCGTTGGTCGTCGGGATCGCCTTCACGCTCGGTCCGACCATTGCGTCGGCCATTCTCGCGCTCGGCCCCTGGCCGTGGCTGTTTGCGGTCAACCTGCCGTTCGGCGTAGTCGCGATGCTGATCGGTGTCCGCATGCTGCCGCCGACGCCGCGCACCGGCCACGCCTTCGATCTGCCCGGCGCGCTATTAACGTCATGTTGCCTCGGCCTGTTCATCATCGGCATCGGCAGCGCCGCCCATGGCGCCACCGCGGTTACCGTCATCATCGAGCTTGCCGCAGCCTTGGTGCTTGGCGTCTTTCTGCAGCGGCGCCATGCCGATCATCCGGCGCCGATGCTGCCGATCGACCTGTTCCGCCGTGCACTCTTTGCCCTCTCCGCGGCAACGGCCGTTTGCTCCTTTGCCGTGCAGGGGTTGGCCTTCGTGTCGCTGCCGTTCTACTTCGAGGACATCCTGCATCGCTCGCAGGTCGAGACCGGCTTCTTCCTGACGCCCTGGCCGCTGGTGGTCGCGATCATGGCGCCGATCGGCGGCCATCTCTCCGATCGCTATCCGGCCGGACTGCTCTGCGGCGCCGGGCTCGTGCTGCTCGGCATCGGCATGGCATTGCTGGCGCTGCTGCCGGGCGATCCCAGCGTCGCTAACATCGTCTGGCGGATGGTGGTGTGCGGCATCGGTTTCGGCTTCTTCCAGACCCCGAACCTGAGGGCGATCATGGCAAGCGCGCCGTCGCATCGCAGCGGCAGCGCCAGCAGCATGGTCGCGACCGCGCGATTGATCGGACAGACCACGGGTGCGGCGCTGGCCGCGCTCTGCTTCACCCTTGCCGGTCACCAGGGCGCAACCCTGGCGCTCGCGCTCGGCGCGGGCTTTGCCGCGTTCGGCAGCGTGATGAGCTTCCTGCGGCTCGCCGTGCCGCCGGCACGCGGCGCATGACTCGCGACAACACCAGGCGGCCACACTTCTTCCGCGTTGAAACTAAGCATTTTCAGCGTCGCGGACGCGGATTCTTGATTTGAACGATTCCAGCATCCGGTCCAAGTTCGCGGCCGCAGTTCAACTGGCGAGTTGAATGAACCGGGGATATGCGATGGCAAACCTGACGATCAATGGAAAGACGTTCGATCTCGATGTCGAGCCCGACACACCGCTGTTGTGGGCGATCCGCGAGAACGCCGGCCTGACCGGCACCAAATATGGCTGCGGCATCGCACAATGCGGTGCCTGCACCGTGCATATGGATGGCGTCGCGGTGCGCTCCTGCGGCATCAGCGTCTCGGAAGCGAGCGGCAAGACGATTACGACCATCGAGGGCCTCGCCAGCAACGGCGTGCTGCACAAGGTGCAGCAGGCCTGGATCGACAACGACGTGCCGCAATGCGGCTACTGCCAGAGCGGCATGATCATGGCGGTGGCGGCACTGCTGAAGGACAATCCAAAGCCGACCGATCAGGATATCGACGACGCCGTCACCAATATCTGTCGCTGCGGCACCTTCCAGCAGGTGCGCGAAGCGATCCATGCCGTGACGAACGCGTGAGGGAGGCAGCCATGAACAAGCATGTTGTTGCGCCCAGACTCGATCGCCGTGCTTTCGTGATCGGTGCAGCCACGCTCGGTGGCGGCCTTGCGCTCGGTCTCGATATTCCCTTCGGCCCGGAGCCCGTTCGCGCCGCCGATGGGACACCCGAGGTCAATGCCTGGGTGGTGATCCGCCCCGATGAGACAGTCGTGGTCCGCATCGCCCGCTCGGAGATGGGCCAGGGTACGCTGACCGGCTTGGCCCAGCTCGTCGCCGAGGAACTCGAATGCGACTGGAGCAAGGTGACGACCGAATATCCGACGCCAGGCCAGAACGTCGCCCGCAAGCGCGTCTGGGGCGAATACTCGACCGGCGGCAGCCGCGGCATCCGCACCTCGCAGGACTATGTGCGCAAGGGCGGCGCTGCCGCGCGCATGATGCTGATTCAGGCCGCGGCCAATACGTGGAGCGTGCCGGCCTCCGAATGCACGGCAGCTAATAGCGTCATCACCCATACGCCGTCCGGCCGCACCACGACCTACGGCAAGGTCGCGGAAGCCGCGGCCAAGCTGACGCCGCCGACCGACGTCAAGCTGAAGGACCCAAAGGACTGGAAGCTGATCGGCAAGGGCGTCAAGCGGCTCGATACCGCCGACAAGGTCACGGGCGCGATGATCTACGGCATCGATTTCAAGCTGCCGGGCATGCTCAACGCCGCGATCAAGGATTGCCCGGTCACCGGCGGCAAGCTGAAGAGCTTCGACGACGCCAAGATCGCAGGCATGAAGGGCGTCAAGAAAGTGGTGCGGGTCGAGGATACCGCGGTCGCGGTCATTGCTGACACATGGTGGCACGCCAAGACCGCGCTCGACGCGTTGCCGATCGTCTGGGACGAAGGCCCGAATGCCAAGGTGTCCTCAGCCTCGATCGCGCAATGGCTTGCCGAGGGCCTGGACTCCGGTCCGGCCTATGTCGGTAACCAGAATGGCGACGTGAAGAATGCACTTGCAGGCGCCGCCAAGAAAGTCGAGGCCGTCTATAACTATCCCTACCAGAACCATGCCAACATGGAGCCGATGAACGCGACAGCGCTCTACACGGCCGACAAATGCGAGGTCTGGTGCGGAACGCAGAACGGCGAAGCGGCGTTTGCCGCGGTGCTGGAGGCGACCGGTTATTCGGCCGACAAATGCGAAGTGCACAAGCTGATGCTCGGCACCGGCTTCGGCCGGCGCGGCCAGACCGACTACGTCCGTCAGGCGGTGATGATCGCCAAGCAGATGCCGGGCACGCCGATCAAGCTGCTCTGGTCGCGCGAAGAGGACATGACACATGGCCGCTATCACCCGATCACGCAGTGCAAGCTGACCGGCGGTCTCGATGCGGACAATAATTTGACGGCGCTCCACATGCGGATCTCCGGCCAGTCGATCCTGTTCAGCCTGCGGCCGGAAGCGCTGGTCAACGGCAAGGATCCGGCCACCTTCGCCGGCCTCAACGCCAATGGCGATGCCATGATCGGCTATTCGGTGCCGAACCTCTTGGTCGAGCATTCCATGCGCAACCCGCACATCATTCCGGGCTTCTGGCGCGGCGTGAATGTGAACCACAACGCCATCTACCTGGAATGCTTCATGGACGAGCTGGCGCACGCCGCGGGCCAGGACCCGCTGGAGTTCCGGCGCAAGCTGATGGACAAGCATCCAAAGCATCGCGCGGTGCTCGATGCGGTGGCCGAAAAGATCGGCTGGGGCACCGACGCGCCAAAAGGCGTCTATCGCGGGCTGGCACAACTGCATTCCTACGGCAGCTACGTCGCAGCCGCCGCGGAAGTCTCGGTCACCGATGGCACCAAGATCAAGGTGCACCGGGTCGTCGCCTCCACCGACCCCGGCTACGCCGTCAATCCGGCGCAGATCGAGCGGCAGATCGCGGGCTCCTTCGTCTATGGCCTCTCCGGCCTGTTCTATGGCGGCTGCACCGTGAAGGACGGTGCCATCGAGCAAACCAACTTCGACACCTACAACTCGATGCGCATCAATGAGATGCCGAAGGTGGAGTCGATCATCATGCCGAGCGGCGGCTTCTGGGGCGGCGTCGGCGAGCCGACCATCAGCGTCGCCGCGCCCGCGGTGCTGAACGCCTATTTCGCCGCGACCGGCAAACGCATCCGCTCAGTGCCGCTGCGCGACCAGAACATCGGCTTTGCCTGATGGGAGATCGTCGATCTATGTTGAGCAGCCAAACTCCTAGGGACGAGGTGCGGTGCGCTCCCTCTCCCCGTTCTTACGGGGGCGCGACGAGCTTCGCTCGCGCTGGGAGGGCTGGGGTGAGGGGCAGCCGCCCGTTCGGTGGCAGTTGTTAGACCTGTACCCCCTCACCCGCATCGCGTCTGGCGATGCGATGCGATCTCTCCCCGCAAGCGGGGCGAGGTTACACTGAGGGCGCCGCACCAGCAGAGAAACACACACTATACCGGACTTATGTCGATTATCTCAAAGCAGATGCTGACCCGCAGGCAAATTGTAGCCGGAATGGCGGTCACTGCAGGCGCGCTTGCTCTTCCCTACGTGGCGCATGCGCAAGCCTCCGCGCGTGTCATCGTGATCGGCGGCGGCTTTGGCGGCGCGAGTTGCGCACGCGCGCTGCGCAAAGTTGATCCCAAGCTCGACGTTACCTTGATCGAGCCCAACGCGACCTTCACGTCTTGTCCTCTGAGCAATGAGGTCATCGCGGGCTTGCGCGACATCGCCGCGCAGCAGTTCACCTACGGGAAGATTGCAGCCGAAGGCGTGCGCGTGATCGCGCAGGCCGCCAGCGCAATCGACCCGCAGGCGCATAAAGTGACGCTCACCGATGGCAGCGCGCTCGCCTACGATCGTCTGGTGTTGTCACCGGGCATCCACCTCGATTTCAAGGCCATCCAGGGTTATGACGAAGCTGCGGCAGACAAGATGCCGCATGCCTGGAAGGCCGGTGCGCAGACGCTGCTGTTACGCAAGCAAATCGAGGCGATGGACGATGGCGGCGTAGTCGCGATCGCCGTGCCGGCCAATCCGATCCGCTGCCCGCCCGCGCCGTACGAGCGCGCCAGCCTGATCGCGCATTATCTGAAAGCCAACAAGCCACGTTCGAAGGTGCTAATCCTCGATGCCAAGGACGAGTTTTCGCAGCAAAGACTGTTCGAGCAGGCCTGGAGCGCGCTTTATGGCGGGCTGATCGAACGCATTCCGCTATCGCAAGGCGGACGGGTTACCGAAATCAATCCGGCTGATCTCACTATCATCACCGAATTTGGCAACTATAATCCGCAGGTCGCCAACGTCATTCCGCCGCAGAAGGCCGGACGCATCGCGGCCGCAGCCGGCGCTGCCGATCACACCGGCTGGTGTCCGATCGATCCCAAGACCTTCGCCTCAAAGCTCGTGTCCGATGTCCATGTGATCGGCGATGCCTGCCTCGGCGGCGGCATTCCAAAATCGGCTGCGGCCGCGCAGGCGCAGGGCAAGGCCTGCGCTGCCATTATCGCAGCTCAGCTCGTGGGTAAGACGCCGGAAAGCCCGACCTTGACCGGCGTCTGCTACAACACCGTCGCACCCGGGTACGCGTTCTCGCTGGCCGGCGTGTACCAGCCCAAGGGCGAGATCTTTGGCGAGGTCGAAGGTGGCAGCACCAGCCCGGTCGACGCCCCCCGTGAGGTCAGGGCCAAGGAGGCGGACGCGGCCATCGCCTGGTACAAGACGCTGACGGTGGGCGCCTTTGGCTAGGTCGCTCGCCATCGCCTGCCTTGTCATCCTCGCCTCCCCTGTCGCGATGGCGCAGTCGCTCGCCAACTACGCGATCTCAGGGGATGGCATTGATCAGTCCCTGACGGGCGCGCCAGGCGATGCAGCGCGCGGGCGTGCTTTGGTTGCCGAGCGCTCGTCGACCTGCATCCTCTGCCATTCCGCGCCACTGCCGGAGGTCCGGTTCCAGGGCGATCTGGCGCCGAACCTCGCAGGCGCGGGCAGCCGCTGGAGCATCGCTCAGTTGCGGCTACGGCTGGTCGATGCCTCGCGCCTCAATCCGGCAACCATCATGCCGTCCTACTACCGCGTCGATGGATTGGAACGGGTCGGTCACAGCTGGCAGGGCAAGCCGATTCTTTCGGCGGACCAAATCGAGGATATCGTGGCCTATCTCGCATCCCTGCGCGACTGAGACCATATGAAGATGATGTTCAGGAACCACATCTCACGCCGCCATCTGCTGCAGTTCGCCAGCAGTGCTGCCGTGTGCAGCGCATTGCCTGTCGTCACCACGCGCCCCATGAGCGCAACGCCCGCGATGCTGGCCTCCGCGATCCGCGACCTCGTCGGCGAAGCCACCGTTAAGGTCGGCAAGGTCAAGCTCGAGATTCCGCCGCTGGTCGAGAACGGCAACACGGTGCCAATGACGGTGACGATCGACAGCCCGATGACATCAGACGACTACGTCAAGAGCATCCACGTCTTCAACGAGAAGAACCCACAGCCGAACATCGGCAATTTTCATCTGGGTCCGCGCGCCGGCCGCGCCAAGGTCGCAACTCGCATCCGGCTCGCCGACAGCCAGAAGGTGACCGCGGTCGCGCAGCTTTCGGACGGCTCGTTCTGGTCGGGCAGCGTCGACGTCATCGTCACGCTCGCCGCCTGCACCGAGGAGGTGCCGTAATGGCCTCCGCCCTCGTCAATGTACCGCCCAAGGCCAAAAAGGGCGCTGTTATCGAGATCCGCACCCTGATGTCACACATCATGGAGCCGGGCTACCGCAGGACGGCGGAGGGCAATCTCGTGCCGCGCGACATCATCACCAGCTTCACCTGCCGCTTCAACGGCGAGGAGATCTTTCGCGCCGATCTGTTTCCGGCGATCGCGGCCAACCCGTTCCTCTCCTTCTTCACGGTCGCGACCGAGAGCGGCAAGTTCGAGTTCGAATGGATCGGCGACAACGGCTTTGTCGCCAACGCTTCCGCCGCAATCACGGTCGAGGCATGATGCGCCTGCGCTGCCTGCTCTTGTTAGCTGCGGTCGTAACCGCCCTGCCCGCGCTGGCAGCGGAGATTCCGGCCGCCGAGCGGCGCTCGGGTTACAGCTTCATGACATCAGACACCAAGGCGATGCAGGACGACGACACCGCCAATCCCGGCATGCTGTCGGTGATGGACGGCGAAGCGCTATGGAATACGAAGGTCGGCGAAGCCAACAAATCCTGCGCCGATTGCCATGGCGATGCGGCCGGGAGCATGAAGGGCGTCACCGCGCGCTATCCGGCCTTCGACAAGGCGCTCGGCCATCCCGTCGATATCGAGCAGCGCATCAATCTCTGCCGCAGGGATCATCAGCAGGCGAGCCCGTTCGCCAATGAGAGCCGCGAGCTGCTCGCGCTCGCCGCATTCATCGGCAAGCAATCACGGGGGCAGCCGATCACATCGGGCGACGACGAGGCGTTGGCGCCGTTCGTCGCCCGTGGCCAAGAGCTGTTCATGCGGCGGCAGGGCCAGCTCAACCTCGCCTGCGCCAACTGCCACGACGACAATTGGGACAAGCATCTCGCCGGCGCTCCGATCACGCAGGGACAGCCGAACGGGTATCCGGAATACCGGCTGGAGTGGCAGGCGATGGGCTCGCTCGCGCGGCGCATCCGTAGCTGCATGACCGGCATCCGCGCCCAGGCCTTCGACTTCGGCTCGCTCGACATGGTGGCGCTCGAGCTTTATCTGATGTCACGCGCGCACGGCATGACCATGGAGACCCCGGCGGTGCGGCCGTGAGTTTAGTTGCTGTCGTTGCGAGGAGCCGGAGGCGACGAAGCAATCCAGACTTCCCGCGTGATGCTGGATTGCTTCGCTTCGCTCGCAATGACGAACGCTCAGTCCTTCGCCTGCACAACCATGAACATGCGCCGAAACGGAAACAGCGTCTGGCCGGCGGCATTGCGCGGATAGGCTTTTGCGACCTGCTCGCCATAGGCGGCTTCGAACGCCGCCTTCTCGTCGCCCTCCAGCACATCGAGATAGCGCGTCAGCCACGTGCCCTTGGTCCATTCCTTGACCGGGTTCTCGCCTTCGAGCACCTGCAGATATTCGCTCTCCCAAATGTCAATGTCGGCGGCATGCGGCGCCAGCACCTCATGATAGAATTGCGGCTCGTGCACCGGCGGCGGCGTCACCAGATGTTCGACCTTTCCACGCCAGGGACCGGTGAGTGCAGTCTCGGCGATCAGGACATGCGATGGCGCCAGGAAGTTGCGCGGCATCTGAACAGCGAGGAAACCGCCAGGTGCAACGTTCTTCATGATAGCAGGAAACAACTTGGCGTGGTCGGGCAGCCAATGCAGCGCCGCGTTGGAATAGACCAGATCGTAGCGCTTCGATGGCTGCCAGGAGGCGAGATCCGCGTGCTGCCACTCGACATCGGGCGCGGCCTTGCGCCCCGCGGCCACCATTTCTGCGGAGCCCTCGATGCCCGTCACCTTAGCATTCGGCCAGCGCTGTTTCAGCAGCTTGGTCACATTGCCGGCGCCGGCGCCGAGGTCGACGATGGTGTCCGCCGGAAAATCCGGGACACGCGCGAGCAGGTCGAGCGCCGGCCGCAGCCGGTGGCCGGCGAATTTGAGATATTGCTGCGGATTCCAGACCATGGCGCCAACCCTGTCGTCTTGATGCGATGGCTGGTTCTATGATCCAGGCCGTCGCAGCTCAAGCCGAAGGAAAGCTGAAGGGAGCCGTAGTAAAACTTGCGCTGGCAGAATCTGCCCGCAGCGGCAGGCACTTCAGGACGCGCCGCCTGCTCTACGCATTGATGGCCTCGAGCACCGCGGCTGATCCCGCGACCCAGCCGAAGATGCCGCCCTGGGCCTTGATCATCTTCAACCCCATGTCGTGGAATTCAGGAAAGTAGGAGGCGCAGCCGTCCGCGATCACGACGCAACGGTAGCCGCGGTCGTTGGCCTCGCGCACGGTGGTGTTGACGCAGACTTCGGTGGTGACGCCGCACACCAAGAGGTTCTCGATGCCGCGCTGCTTCAGCACGTCCCCGAGCTGGGTCGCATAGAACGCGCCCTTGCCAGGCTTGTCGATCACGACCTCGCCCGCGACGGGATAGAGCGCGGGAATGATGTCGTGGCCGGCTTCGCCCCGAATCAGGATGCGACCCATCGGGCCGGGATCGCCGATGCGCAGAGATGGCGCACCGCGCTCGACCTTGGCCGGCGGCGCGTCGGACAGATCGGGCAAGTGCCCCTCCCTGGTGTGGATCACCAGCATCCCTGATTTGCGCGCTGCCGCGAGCACTTTGCTGATCGGCCCGACCGCGCTTGCCAGCTGCGAGACATCGTTGCCGAGCGTCTCGCCGAAGCCGCCAGGCTCCAGGAAATCGCGCTGCATATCGATGATGACGAGCGCCGTCTTCCTCCAATCGACCATGATCGGCTCCGGCTCGGCCTTCACCATACCGATTGCTGCTGGTGTGACATCAGTCATGGCGGCTCCCCCTGCTCGACTTCGCTCGCCGTGAAAACAAGCAAACGCCATGCCATTGCATACAAGGATGCGCAGCAAAGGAGCGCCCAAACGAAAGATGCCGCCTAAAGGCGGCATCTCCGTATTCAAACCAGATTGCGTGGGTTACGACGCCAGCGCCTGCCGCGGCACCGGCTTGCGCTCGACCAGATGGACGTCGAACTCGCGCAGACGGCCCAGCCGCAGCACGTCCATCGACACGGTGCGATCGATGCGGTCGCGATCCAGCACCCGGATCAAATCGTCGACGCCGTGGATGTCGACGCCGTCGAGCTTGATCATGACGTCACCGGGCAAGAGGCCGGCGCGCGCCGCCGGCCCGTCCGGCTCGATCTGCATCAACAATGCGCCCATCTTGTTCTCGACGCCGGCCAGCACCGCATGCCGCCGCGGGATCGGCGCGGTCTGTCCGGAGACGCCGATATAGGCGCGCCGGACATAACCGTGCCGGATGATCTCCGACAGCACGAATTGCGCGGTGTTGCTGGCGACCGCGAAGCAGATGCCCTGCGCGCCCTGGATGATGGCGGTGTTGATGCCGATCACCTCGGCCGCGGACGACACCAGCGCGCCGCCGGAATTGCCGGGATTAAGCGCCGCATCGGTCTGGATCACGTCCTCGATCGTGCGCCCCGAGACCGAGCGGATCGAACGGCCGAGCGCCGACACTACGCCGGCGGTCACGGTCGACTCGAAGCCGAGCGGATTGCCGATCGCGACCACCAGCTGACCGCGCCGCAAGGTCTTGGAATTGCCGAGTGACGCGTATGGCAGGTCGCGCGAGCCGTTGGCGCGCAGCAGCGCCAGATCGGTATCGGCATCCACGCCAAGCACATGCGCGTCTGTCACGACCCCC
Source organism: Bradyrhizobium sp. (assembly GCF_049798375.1). Lineage (GTDB taxonomy): Bacteria > Pseudomonadota > Alphaproteobacteria > Rhizobiales > Xanthobacteraceae > Bradyrhizobium. Next base: position 8,637 of record NZ_JBARGP010000060.1, on the reverse strand, counting down.
TCGGTGTCGCGCAGCCGGATCTCTTTCGATGCGCCGACCACATGGCTGTTGGTCAGCACCAGGCCGTCGGGCGAGATGATGATGCCAGAGCCGAGACCACCGCCGCGCTGGCCCGGCGCGGATCCGGCTTTGGGACCGGTCTCGATACGAACGACGGCCGGACCCACACGCTCCGTCACCGAGATGACGGCGTTGGAATAGGCGTCGAGCAAGGCCTGGTCGTTGATGGGAGAAACTTCAGACGTTTGCGCCGGCGACAGGTTATCGCCGGCGAAATCAGAGGTAAAATCCAACATGGCGATTTCCTTTGCCACATCAGATGGGTAGCTGCCCCCTGTCACGCAAGGGAGCAGCAGGGCCGGCTAATCGGCCGCGCCAGTCACGTTGCCGCGCACCGCCTTGACGGCATCTGCCGTCACCGGCGAGGCGGCGTTGCCAAAGCTGTTGCGGACATAGGTGACGACGGCGGCGATCTGATCGTCGTTGAGACGAAAGCCGAGCGAGGGCATCGCAGGTCCGGTCGGCCGTTGGTCGGTCGCCGCGCCACGGCCGCCGGCGATAATAATGCGAATGAGCGACGTCGGATCGTCTTGGGCCACGATCGTGGCGCCTGCGAGCTTCGGGAAGACGTGTTCGATACCGGAGCCGTTTCGCACGTGACACGCCGAGCAGGTGTCGACGTAGATCGCCTCGCCGACCTTCATCCGGCCGTCATCGGCGGAGACCGGGCTCGGCGCCGGCGAACCGGTCGCGCCACGCTCCTTTAGATAGACCGCCATCGCCTTCAGATCCGCATCCGACATCTTGGAGGTCGAGTTTTCGACGACGTCCTTCATCGGGCCGGAGGCGATCACGCCACGGGCCTGCCCGACTTTCAGATATTGCACGACGTCGTCGACCGACCATTTGCCGAGGCCGGCCCGGGCATCGTTGGTGATATTAGGCGCGGTCCAATTGTCGACCTGGCCGCCTTGCAGATATTTGTCGCTCTTGTTGGCGCCGAACGCGTTGAGCGGCGTGTGGCAGGCGCCGCAATGGCCGAGACCCTCGACCAGGTAGGCGCCGCGGTTGAACTCCTCGGACTTGTTCGGATCGGGCTTGAAGACGCCAGGTGTGAAGAACAGCGCGTTCCAAGCCGACATCGAACTGCGAATGTTGAACGGGAACGGCAGCGTGTTGCGGTTGACCGTGTTCGAGACAGGATCGAGCGAGCGCAGATACGCGAAGATCGCATCCGAATCCGCCCGCGTCACCTTGGTGTAGTAGGTGTAGGGAAACGCAGGATACAGCCGGGTGCCGCCCGGCCGCTTGCCTTCATGCATGGCCCGGGCGAAATCGTCCGCGCTCCAGCTGCCGATGCCGGTTGCATTATCGGGCGTGATGTTCGGCGTCATGATGGCGCCGAACGGTGTCTGCAGCGCAAGTCCGCCGGCGAACGGCGTGCCGCCCGGCGCGGTGTGGCAGGCGACGCAGTCGCCGGCCGTGACCAGCGCCTTGCCGCGCGCAACGTCGACGTAATTGTCGGAATCCGCAAGCGCCGCGCTTGGCATCGCCAACAACGCCAGCGCGAGCAGATAGCGCGGGCGCAGGGTGGCTATCTGCTTCACGATCGAGCTCATTTCTGCACCAGCGCGCCAGGCGATTTCAGATATTTGTTCAGGATCGCGTCCAGCGCCCAATAGGTCAGAGCGCCGACCGTACCGGTCGGGTTGTAACCGGCGTTCTGCGGGAAGGCGGAAGCGCCGGTCACGAACACGTTCGGCACGTCCCACGACTGCAGATAGCGGTTGAGCACGGAGGTCGTGGGATCGCTACCCATCACCGTGCCGCCGGTGTTGTGGGTGGTCTGATATGGGATCACCGACCAAGGTCCGTTGAGCCGATTGATCGTCGCGGTCTTCGCACCCATCGCCTTGGCGATCTCCTCGCAACGCTCGGCCATGAAGTTGGCCATCTTGCGCTCATTCTCCTGGTAGTCGAAGGTGATGCGCATCAGCGGGCGACCCAGCGGATCCTTGTAGGTCGGATCGAGATCGATGTAGTTGGCGCGGTAGCTCATGACGCTGCCCTGCGCGCCGACGCTGGTGACGCGCTGATAGGTCTCGTGCACCGCCTTCTTCCAGGCCGCCCCCCAGGTCGGGGTGCCCTTCGGCGTCGGGTGGTACATGATCGGGCGGCCATTGGTGTAAGCGTTGGTGATCGACGCGCCGCCGACGAAGCCGTGCGGTCCGTGATCGAAATTGTCGCTGTTGTAGTCGTCGAGCGCGCAACCGAGCGAGCCGGCTGCCGCGAACGGGTTGAACTTGGCGTCCTCGAAGAACGCCGTCGAGCCCGAGCCGGTCTGGTAGGCGTAGTTGCGGCCGACGACACCTTCGTCCTTGGCCGCATCATAGGGCTTGCCGATGCCGGACAGCAGCAGCAGGCGCACGTTGAAGATCGAGAAGGCGCAGACCAGGACGAGGTCGGCGGGCTGCTCCCATTCCTCGCCATTGGCGTCGACATAGGTGACGCCGGTCGCCATCTTGCCGTCGCCGGTGAGGTTGACCTTCATCACCTCGCATTCGGTGCGCGCCTCGAAGGTCGGCTCGCGCACCAGCGCCGGCAGCACGCAGGTCTGCGGCGACGACTTCGAGGAGTTCGCGCAGCCGAAGCGTTCGCAGAAGCCGCAATAGGTGCACGGCGCCATGCTGCAGCCGTACTGGTTGGTGTAGGCCGACGACAGATTGGCCGACGGGCGCGGAAACGGGTGCAGACCCATTCCGCTCGCCGCCTTCATGAACAGCTCTTGCGAATAGCCCTGCTTCATCGGCGGCGTCGGGTATTCGTTGGCGCGCGCGCCTTCAAACCTGTTACCGCCGGCCTGAATTGCACCCTTGAGATTGCCGGCTTTGCCGGAGACGCCGAGGCAGCGCTCGAACTGGTCATAGAACGGCTCGAGCTCGTCGTAGCTGACCGGCCAATCCTGGATGTGATTGCCCTCGGGCAGGATGCCCTCGCCATAGCGCTCGGTCATGTGGCTGCGGATGCGGAAGTCATCCGGCAGGAAGCGCCAGGTCTGGCCGTTCCAATGCATGCCGGCGCCGCCGACACCGTTGCCGGGCAGGAAGCTGCCCCATTTGCGGATCGGCAGCGCCGTCTGCGACGAGTTGTTGCGCATCGTCATGGTTTCCTGGCGCGGACGCAGGAACATCTCGTGGCGTACGCCATAGCGCAATTCGTCAGGCGCGGTGCCGATGTTGAAATCGGCCGCGGTGTCACGCCACGGACCACGTTCGATCGCGACGACGTTGAGCCCGGTGCGGGCAAGCTCGAGCGCCAGAATCGATCCGGTCCAACCGAGGCCGACGATGACGACATCCTTACGGGGAAGACGACGGGCCATTAGCGAGCTCCCCAGGTGGAACGGCCCTGCAGAGCCACGGGCGGCAGCGTGTAGGTTTTGTTGGGATTGTCCATCACATCACGATAGTCGTAGCGGACGCCGGGGAAGCCGATCAGCTTCCAGCCGGCCATGTCCTTGTTGCCGCCATAGATCGGATCGGCGAAATAGCCTTCCATCGTGTTGGCGTAGACGGTGGAGAACAGCATGCGGCTGGAGAAGCCCTCGAACTTCACGTCGCCCTTCTCCATGCCGGCGAGCAGCTTGTCCTTGTCGTCGTTGGAGAGATCGGCAAACGCATGACCGCCGAAATTGGCCTTGCAATAGGCCGTGAGCGCCGCGAGCCCCTGGCGATATTGCTGCCGCGGCGTCAGGGGTGATTGCAAGCCCTGCGTCGGCAGCGGCTTGTCGGCGAATGGGCCTTGCATATAGAGCCAGTCGTGACCGCCATAAGGACCCATCAGTTGGCGATCGATGAAGGTGGTAACGCCAGAGTCCTTGGCGCCCGGCCCGAGCTCGTCGGTCGGGATCAGCCGGTCGACGATTGCGTCCACGACGGCCGCTTCATCCGCAGTAAAGAACAGCCAGCCACCTGGCACGACCGGCGTTACGGGATAGGCCTCGTTCGGCCGCCACGGCAGCACCTTGGTGACAACCCTGGCCGTCGCCCCTGAGGTCGTGATCAACAGCGCGGCGGTGGCGAGCAGGCTGCGCCGCGACATGCCTGAATGTTTGGGTTGCTCTGCCGGCCGCGCGAATTTGGCGCGCATCGCCGAGCGATCGTCCGTTTGCATCTCTGACCCCCAGCCGGATCCGAATGATCCGATCTGGAAGCCTTCTTAGACAGATTCGTAAACAAATCCGTTGCCAATCGAATGCAATTCCATCATGGCGCCCTGCGCCACATCGGGGCGCGCGCCCTGACCACGTCGAGGAGCGACCAGTCGCCCTGCTCGAGCTGATGTCCCCTCGGGAACGGCGCGCGCGGTTCCAGATCGAGCGAAGTCAGCACACGATCATCGCGATAGTAGCACTGCAGGACCACGCGGCTGAGCGTCGCGGCTGCCACGCCGCCGGTTGCGCGAAAATCCGCGACCACGGCATCGCGTCGCGCAGAATCCAACATGGCGAGCGGCTGGCCCGCTAGACGTGCGAGGTGATCGAGCGCGGAACGCACAGCAGGCCCATCTCGACCGAGAGTTGCAATGATGTCGGCCTGGATCGCCGCGTCGTCGGCACCGGGCATGCGATATTCCACGCTTGCCGGAATCATTATGCCCGCAATCGTGCGCAAGTCTTGGCGTTGCGCTTCGGTCAGCTGCTCGTTCGACTGCATGGCGGCCTCAATCAAAGAGGTTGGCGAGGCGCTGCTTCATCTGATCGGCGATGTAGAGCGCGATGGCCTGGATGGTGGAGGTCGGATTGACGCCGCCCGAGGTGACGAACAGGCTGCCGTCGACGATGAAGAGGTTCTTCACGTCATGCGTACGGCCCCATTCATTGACCACGGAGCGTTCGGGATCGGTGCCCATCCGCGCAGTGCCGAGCAGATGCCAGCCGCCATAGAGGATCGGCGAGTTGACGTTGATGTCGGTGGCGCCGGCAGCTTCGAGAACCTGCTTCGCCCGCGCGATGCCATGCGCCATCATCTTCGCGGAGTTCTCGCCGATCGTGTAGTCGACGCGCGGCGCCGGAATGCCGTGACTGTCCTTCAGCACCGGATCGAGCGTGACGCAATTGTGCTCCTCCGGCAGGTCCTCGCAGATTGCCGAGATCGCGAGACGATGGCCGTTGAGCTTGCGGAACACCGCGTGATGCTCGGCGCCCCAGGGCAGGATGCCCTTGGCTTCGCTGGCGACGGCCTCGAACACCGGGCCTACGCCGCGACCGAACTGGAAGGCATAGCCGCGCACGAAGCCGCGCGAGAGATCGGTCTCGTAGAACTCCTTGCTCCACAGGCAGGTTGGCGGCGCGCGGTTGCTGTCGGTCGGCTCGTCGACATAGCCGTAGACTTGCGCATAGGGATGAAACATCAGGTTCTTGCCGATCAGGCCGGAGCAATTGGCGAGCCCGTTTGGAAAGCGGCCGGAGGTTGAATTCAACAACAGCCGCGGCGTGCCGATGCCGTTGCAGGCGATGATTACCATCTCGGCTGGCTGAAACTGCTCGACGCCGTCCTCGTCATAATAGATGACACCGCTCGCCATGCCGTCGTCATTAGTCGTGATCTCGCGCACCCGGCAATGCGTGCGCAGCTCGACACCGGCACGCAGCGCCGCCGGCCAATAAGTGATATCGGTCGAGGCTTTCGCGCCTTGTGCGCAGCCCGGCGTGCAATGGCCGAGATTGATGCAGCGCGCCCTGCCCTCGTAGTCCGTGGTGGCGACCGTCGTATCCGACGGCCACCAATGCCAGCCGAGCTTGTTCATGGCCTTGGCGAACCGCGCGCCGGAACGGCCCAGCGGCAGTGGCGGCATCGGCGGCTGGGTCGGCGGAAACGCCGGATCGCCCGAGAGCCCCGACACGCCCATCATGCGATCGTTCTCGGCAAAAAACGGCACCAGGGTGTCGTAATCGATCGGCCAGTCGTCGGCGACGCCATCGAGCGTGCGGACGCGGAAGTCCGACGGATGCAGGCGCGGCCAATGCGCCGTGTACATCACGGTCGAGCCGCCGACGCCGTTGAAATTGACCACCTTGATCGGCGAGTGGTCGTCGTTAACAGGATAGTCCTCTGCTCTGGCGCGGATGTTTGGGCTCGGCGAATAATCGCCATAGAAGCGCGCTTCCCAGTCGCGTCCCGTGCTCGGGTATTCTGATGGCTTCATCCAGCCACCCTGCTCGAGGCAGAGGATGTGCATCTTGGTCTCGGCCAAGGACCAGGCCACGGCTGCGCCGGAGGCGCCCGCGCCAATGATCAGAACGTCGACGGGATCGTTCATTTCCAGGCATTGCTCCGTTTTGCTGCCGCGTCTAGTTGCCGCGTCTTGTTGCCGTGTCTTGGTACCGTGTCTTGGGCGCGGTCAGATCATTGGCCCGCGGCGCGGTCGCCGCGGCCGACTGCGACGATAGAGGCAGAACGGATGTGTCGTCAAAGGCCCATCACCGTGCAATGGATTGGTCCGGCGATGGGCCGGTATGCTAGGAGAGCTTGGCACGCTTCCGGCGCCCTCAAGGGAATTCGATCTATGCAATTGCGAAATGCGCTGTTTTCAGTTTGCGCGACATTGCTGCTCAGCTTTTTGCTGCCGGCAGCAGCGGCCCAGGCCACCAGCACCACCGTCAGGGATGGCGATACGATTCAGATCGGCGATACCGCCTACCATCTTGATGGCATCGATGCGCCGGAGCTCGATCAGCTCTGCATCAACGAGCAGGCCGATCCCTGGACTTGCGGCATCGACGCGCGCGACCGATTGAGCAGGCTGATTGGCGGCCGCTCAGTCCACTGCGACGATCTCGGGCCGGACAAGGGGCGCCGCGGCCGGCATCTCGGGCTCTGCACCGCAGATGGCGACAAGGTCAGCCTCAACCAGCAGGCGGTGCGATCAGGCTTTGCCGTCAGCGTCGAGCCGGCGGTCAAGGTTCACACCAAGGATGACGCCGCAGCGGCCAGGAATGCCACCACAGGCATCTGGAAGGGCTGCTTCGCGCTGCCTGCCGATTTCCGCATCGGCAAGAAGGATGGGGCGCTGCTCGGCGCCTCCTGCCGTCCCGACCGCGACCGCGAGGTCCGCGCCGTGCTGTTTCCCGATGCGCCGGCCGCGCCGCCCGGCTGCACCATCAAGGGTAAGCTCGCGCTTCGCGCGCGAGTGACCGGCAATATCGGCGTCTACCACCTGCGGGGCTGCCCGAGCTATCCGGGGATCACCGAGCCGGAGCGCTGGTTCTGCGCGGAGGACGACGCCCGCGCCGCCGGCTTCCGCCGCGCTTATAATTGTCGGCCGGGCAAGGGGAAGTAAAACCAGTAGGCTGGGCAAAGCGAAGCGTGCCCACCATCCCAACAACAATTTGCATCTCGGAAAGACGGTGGGCACGGCGCTCTGCGCCTTTGCCCACCCTACGCGCGCAACTCGTGAGTTTCGTCGTTGCGAGGAGCGAAGCGACGGGGCTGTCAGGAAATAGACAGAAACGAGAACAAGTTTCGTAACAGATCGAGTCTAAAACCGAATCGAAGCAAGAACCTTGTTCACGTTTTTGTCTAAAAACTTACAGCCCCGACGAAACAATCCAGACCTTGCTCTCGGCTCTGGATTGCTTCGCTCGCAATGACTCCCCCTCACCGCTGCATCTGCATCAACTGATCCATCGGCATCATGTTGTGGTTGAGGTGATCCATGATCCAGATCGAGCCGCCGACGACCAGAAACACGATTAGCAGGCCGAATGCCAGCGCCAGCACGTTGTTGGTGTTGTCGGGTCCGGTCGTGATGTGCAGGAAGAACACGATGTGGACGCCCATCTGCGCGATCGCGAGCACGACGATCGCGACGGGAATAGAGGGCTGCCAGACCAGGTCGGTGCCGGCAATGAAGAATGAGGTCGCCGTCAGCAATATCGCGAGAGCGAGGCCGAGCGAATAGCCGAGAACCCGCGAGCCGAGACTGCCATGCTCCTCTTCGCCCGGTGCGACGTCGATTTCATGCGCCTGACGGCCGTGCACTTGTTCGCTCATGCCGCACTCCCGAGCAGGTAGACGACGGAAAACACCGCGACCCAGATGATGTCGAGCGCGTGCCAGAACAGCGCAAAGCACAGGATGCGGCGCTGGATATCGGCGCGAAAGCCCTTGGCGACGACCTGGGCCATCATGGTCAGGAGCCAGAGAATGCCGGCGGTGACGTGCAGGCCGTGGCAGCCGACCAGGCTGAAGAAGGACGACAGAAACGCGCTCCGGCTCGGGCCCGCGCCGCGCTCGACCAGATCGATGAATTCGATGGCCTCGAGCACCAGGAAGCCGGCACCGAGCACGGCGGTGACCGCCATCGAGACCTGAAACCAGAGAAAATTGCGCAGGTCGGCCGCGATGCTGGCCATGCCGCAGGTGAAGCTCGACAGCAGCAGCAGCGCGGTTTCGATCGCGACGTTCTTCAGATCGAACAGCTGGGCGCCGCTCGGTCCGCCATTGGTCTGTCCCGCGAGCACCGCATAGGTCGCGAAGAAGCAGGAGAACATCACGATGTCGGAGAGCAGGAAAATCCAGAAGCCGAAGCCGGTCACGATCCGCTTCGGTGCTGGTCCCTCGTGCTCGACAGGAT
>NZ_JBARGP010000059.1:0-3435 GCF_049798375.1 Bradyrhizobium sp. | reverse complement strand
CGCCGAGATCATCAACCGCAAGTATGATTACGATCTGCCGCTGGCGCGCGAGGAGGGGCTGCCTGGCCTCGGCGGTGCCAAGGTCAAGCTGATCTTCGCCGACCATCAGGCCGACCCACAGAAGGGCCGCGCCGAGACGGAACGCCTGATCACCCAGGAAAATGTCTGCGCTGTGATCGGCTCCTATCAGAGCGCGGTCGCCGTCACCGCGAGCCAGACCTGCGAGCGCTACCAGGTCCCGTATCTCTCGGCCGACAATTCCTCGCCGAGCCTGAACCAGCGCGGGCTGAAGTTCTATTTCCGTGCCGCTCCGCATGACGTGATGTTCTCGCAGGCGATGTTCGATTTCTTCGATGCGATGAAGAAGAAGGGAGCCAAGATCGAGACCTTGGCGCTGTTCCACGAGGACACCATCTTCGGCACCGATTCCGCCAACGCGCAGCTCAAATTCGCCAAGGAGCGTGGCTACAAGGTTGTCGCCGACATCAAGTATCGCGCCAACTCGCCCTCGCTGTCGGCCGAGGTGCAGCAGCTCAAGGCGGCCAATGCAGACGTGCTGATGCCGTCGAGCTACACCACCGACGGCATCCTGCTGGTCAAGACCATGGCCGAACTCGGCTACAAGCCGAACGCGATCATGGCGCAGGATGCCGGCTTCTCCGAGCAGGCGCTTTACGATGCGGTCGGCGACAAGCTCGAAGGCGTGATCTCGCGCGGCTCGTTCTCGCTCGACCTCGCCCAGAAGCGGCCGATGGTCGCGAAGATCAACGCCATGTTCAAAGAAAAGTCAGGCAAGGATCTCAACGACTATTCGTCGCGGCAATTCATGGGCCTGATCGTGATGGCGGACGCCATCAATCGCGCCAAGTCGACCGACGGCGACAAGATCCGCGAAGCGCTCGTTGCCACCGACATGCCCGGCGACAAGACCATCATGCCCTGGAAGCGGGTGAAGTTCGACGAGACCGGGCAGAACAACGACGCCGACCCGGTGCTGCTGCAATATGTCGGCAAGAAGTTCGTCACGATCTTCCCCGAACAGGCCGCGGTCGCCCAGCCGATCTGGCCGATGAAGTAGACTGATACGGAAGATGGCGCGGCATACGCCGCGTCATTGCGAGCGAAGCGAAGCAATCCAGAGCCACGAACAAGGTCTGGATTGCTTCTTCGCTGCGCTCCTCGCAATGACGAAACTGGAGCTAGACTTGTGACAGCCGAGACCATCATCCAAAGTCTCGCCAGCGGCCTGCTGATGGGCCTGCTCTACGGCCTGATCGCCGCGGGGCTTGCGCTCATCTTCGGGCTGATGGACGTCGTGAATTTCGCCCATGGCGAATTCCTGATGATCGCGATGTACGCGACCTTCTTCCTGTTCGCTTATTTTGCGCTGGACCCGCTGCTCGCGGCCCCCATCGTGGCCGCCGCCTTGTTCGTATTCGGCGCGGTGGTCTATCTCCTGATTGTGCGCTTCGCGGTCAGGGCCAAGGCCAATACAGCGATGGTGCAGATCTTCTCGACCTTCGGGCTCGCGGTGCTGATGCGCGGGCTGGCGCAATATTTCTTCACGCCGGATTATCGCAGCATCCCCAACTCCTGGCTCGGCGGCAAGACCATCTCGATCGGCGGCATCTATCTGCCTGAGCCGCAGCTGGTCGGCGCGCTGATCGCGATCGCAGCCTTTGTGGCGCTCTATTTCTTCATTCATCGCACCGATTTCGGCCGGGCGCTCGAAGCCACCCGCGAGGACGCTGGCGCGGTGGCGCTGGTCGGCATCGACAAGAACAGGGTGTTCGCACTCGGCTGGGGACTGGGTGCGGCGCTGGTCGGGCTTGCCGGCGCTGTGATGGCGATCTTCTTCTACGTATTTCCCGACGTCGGCGCCTCGTTTGCGACCATTGCCTATGTCACGGTGGCGCTCGGCGGCTTCGGCAGCGTGTTCGGCGCCTTCGCCGGGGGCATCGTCGTTGGCCTCGTGGAGGCGACCACCACGCTGGTGCTGCCGGCGTCGATGAAGTCCGTCGGCATCTACGGCGTCTATTTGCTCATCGTCTTCATCCGGCCGCGCGGCCTGTTCGGATCGCTCTGATGGACAAGGCCTTTGCTCAACGCCGCCGCCGCGACCTGATCGTCGCGGCCTGCATCACCGTGATCGCGGCAATGGTGCCGCTGTTCGTCAAGGACGTCTACGTCCAGAACATCATGGTGTTGACCTTGATGTATGCGGCGCTGTCGCAGAGCTGGAACATCCTGTCCGGCTATTGCGGCCAGATCTCGCTCGGCCACGCGCTTTATTTCGGGCTTGGTGCCTACACCACGGCGCTGCTCTACACCAAATTCGGCGTGCTGCCCTGGTTCGGCATGGTCGCCGGCGGCCTGGTGTCGGCCGCGATCGCGATGGCGCTCGGCTATCCCTGCTTCCGGCTCGGCGGGCACTACTTCGTCATCGCCACCATCGTGATCGCCGAGATCGCGCTGGTGCTGTTCCAGAACTGGGACTGGGCAGGCGCCGCGCTCGGCATCGACATCCCGATGTCGCGGCATGATAGCTGGCTGACCTTCCAGTTCGCTCGCTCCAAGCTGCCTTACTTCTACTTCGCCCTGGCGCTGGCCGGCATCTCCTGGTTCGTGACCTGGTGGCTGGAGGACTCGAAGTGGGGCTATTGGTGGCGCGCGGTGAAGGACAATCCGGTTGCGGCAGAAAGCCTCGGCGTGGTCGTGTTCAATTCCAAGATGGGCGCGGCGGCGGTGTCGGCGTTCCTGGTCGCGATCGGCGGCGCCTTCTACGCCATGTTCGTCTCCTACATCGACCCTGAGAGCGTGATGGGTTTCCAGTTCTCGCTGCTGATGGCGCTGCCGGCCGTGATCGGCGGCATCGGCACGCTGTGGGGCCCGATGCTGGGCGCCGCGATCCTGATCCCGCTGACCGAGCTGACGCGGTCCTATATCGGCGGTTCGGGCAGGGGCGTCGATCTGATCGTCTATGGCGGCCTGATCGTCGCGATCTCGCTGGCGCGGCCGCAGGGCTTGGTCAGCTTGTTTGCGCGCAAGCAAAAGCCGGTCGCCACCGTCGTCAAGGGAGCGGTGGCGTCATGACCAGCCTGCTGGAAACCCGCAACATCACGCAACGATTCGCCGGCCTGACCGCCAATTCCAACGTCTCGATCTCGGTCGGACGCGGCGAGATCGTCGGCCTGATCGGCCCGAACGGCGCCGGCAAGTCGACCTTGTTCAACCTCATCGCCGGCGTATTCCGCCCGACCGAAGGCACCATCATCTTCGACGGCGAGGACGTCACGGATCTGCCGGCCGCCGAGCGCTGTCAGCGCGGCATCGGCCGCACCTTCCAGGTCGTCAAAAGCTTCGAAAGCATGACGGTGATCGAGAACGTCATCGTCGGCGCGCTGTTGCGCAACACCGTGATGCGCGAGGCCCGCC
>NZ_JBARGP010000058.1:0-16990 GCF_049798375.1 Bradyrhizobium sp. | reverse complement strand
GGCGAGGAGCGTGGTCTGGCGGGCAATCTGGGAGATCAGATTGACCACGTTGCCGATCGCGGCCGATGATTCGCGTAGGCGATCGACATTGGCCCGCGCCTCGTCGGCGGCCGCGCTTGCGGCGTCGGCAAGCTGGCCGGCATCGCGGACCTGGGCGCCGATGCCCTGGGCCGATTGCGTGACCTTGTCGGCTGCCTGCGCGAAGGTCGCGGCCGTCCCCTGAGCCGCGCTCGAGCGGCCGCTCAGAGCCTCAGTGCGCCGGCGGATGTCGGAGAGGGTGCCGGCGGTGCCCTCGGCACCGCTCGTGACCGAGTTGGCGGCGCGCTCGAGCTGACGGATCATGCCGCCGAGTTCGAGCTCCAGCAGGTCGAGGATGGCCTTGGCTGATTCGCCCTCCGTCGAGGGCGTCGGTTCCACAGGCGGTGAGGCGACCGGGGCCCTGGCCGTTGTCTTGGGTACGGGTGCAGTGCGCCTTCCGAACCAGGCGAACGCCATGGGGCTCTCCCGGAAAAATCAGATGCTTCACAATTGTCGGTTGAGGGCCGTATCCTTTCACCTTCTCATGAAGCCATGGTTAACAATTGGCTGCTGGCAAGCTCAGGCGGGAGTGCTTAAATACCTAAGATTGGACTATCTTTGATTTTGGATGAGCCCGGCCTATAACGCCGCGCCTCCCCGCTTACCCTTCGATCCTCACAGACCTTCAAGAGAAGCTTCGCATGGCCGGCCATTCCCAATTCAAGAACATCATGCATCGCAAGGGCCGGCAGGATGCGATGAAATCCAAGCTGTTCGGCAAGCTGGCGCGCGAAATCACCGTCGCAGCCAAGCTCGGCACGCCGGATCCGGCCATGAATCCCCGCCTGCGCGCCGCCGTGATTGCCGCGCGCGAGGAGAACATGCCGAAGGACAATATTGAGCGTGCCATCAAGAAGGCGCTCGGCGGCGAGGGCGATAATTATGATGAGATCCGCTACGAGGGGTATGGCCCGGGCGGCGTCGCCGTCATCGTCGAGGCGCTGACCGACAACCGCAACCGCGCCGCCTCCGACATCCGCTCCTTCTTCACCAAATCCGGTGGCAATCTCGGCGAAACCGGCTCGGTGTCCTTCATGTTCGATCGCACCGCGATCATCGAATATGACTCCAGCGTCGCGTCCGACGACGCCATGCTGGATGCTGCGATCGAGGCCGGCGCCGACGACGTGATCTCCAGCGAGAACGGCCATGAGGTCTATGCCTCCCCGGAGAACTTCCGCGAGGTCGCCAAGAATCTGGAAGCGAAGTTCGGCGAGCCGCGCAAGGCGGCGCTGACCTGGAAGCCGCAGAACACTGTGGCGGTCGACGACGAGACCGGCGAGAAGCTCTTGAAGCTGATGGACCTCCTGAACGATCACGACGACGTGCAGAACGTGTTCGCCAATTTCGAGATCTCTGACGCGCTCATGGCCAAGATGGGCGGTTAATGGGCTGTTGACCACGCCCGGCGGCTGTTCTGTTTATGTTTCCCCGCAGGCCGGCCGAAGGCTATCACTTGGGCATGACCTCGCAGGCGATTCGCATCCCAGTCCGCATCATCGGGATCGATCCCGGCCTCCGCCGTACCGGCTGGGGCGTGATCGAGAGCGAGGGCAACCGGCTGATCTTTGTCGGCTGCGGCTCGGTCGAGCCACCGGACGACCTGCCAATGGCGAGCCGGCTGCGCGCGATCCATGAAGGTCTCGCCGCCGTGCTCGGCGAGTTCAGGCCGATGGAAGCCGCTGTCGAGCAGACCTTCGTCAACAAGGACGGCGCCGCCACCCTGAAGCTCGGCCAGGCCCGGGGCGTCGCCATGCTGGCGCCTGCGATCTTTGGTATCGACGTGGCCGAATATGCGCCGAACCAGGTCAAGAAGACCGTGGTCGGGGCCGGACACGCCGATAAGAACCAGATCGCGGTGATGCTGAAGATCCTGCTGCCCAAGGCCGAGCCGCGTTCCGCCGATGCCGCCGACGCGCTCGCGATCGCGATCACGCACGCCCATCACCGTCAGGGCCAGGCGCTGCGGATGAAGGTGGCCTCCTTATGATCGGCAAGCTCAAGGGTCTGATCGACTCCTACGCCGAGGACTTCGTGATCCTTGACGTCGGCGGTGTCGGTTACCAAGTGCATTGCTCCGCGCGCACCCTGCAGGCGCTGCCGAAGCCCGGCGAGGCTGCGATGTTGTCGATCGAGACCTATGTGCGCGAGGACCAGATCAAGCTGTTCGGCTTCCGCAGCGACGTCGAGCGCGAATGGTTTCGCTTGTTGCAGACCGTGCAGGGCGTCGGCGCCAAAGTCGCGCTCGCCGTGCTCGGCACGTTGCCGCCATCGGACCTCGCCAATGCGATCGCATTGCGCGACAAGGTCTCGGTGGCGCGCACGCCGGGCGTCGGGCCGAAGGTCGCCGAGCGCATCGTCACCGAGCTGAAGGACAAGGCGCCGCACTTCGCCGATGTGGATCCGGCCGTGGTCAGCCTGTCGGGTGCGATCGACGAGGCGCGCGCGCCGAAGCCGGTCACGGACGCGATCTCGGCGCTGGTCAATCTCGGCTATGGCCAGCCCCAGGCGGCGGCAGCGATTGCCGCGGCGACCCGCAGCGCGGGCGACAAGGCCGAGACCGCGCAACTGATCCGGCTCGGCCTCAAGGAGCTGGCGAAGTAGGTTATCGCCGGCGCGGTGCAAATTAGAAGGAACTGTAGTTGCCATGGTGAGCAAGGCCGACCAGGAACTGATCGATGCCGCGACCTCCGCCATCTCCGATCGCTATCGCAATGATTGGCAGGAGGTTGGCGCCGCGATGCGCACCCGCGACGGCCGGATCATCACAGGTGTCAATATCGACGCCTATCTCGGCCGCATTGCGGTCTGCGCCGAGGCCATCGCGATCGGACGGGCCATCACCGAACATGGCGATCACGGCATCGAGACCATGGTCGCGGTGCGGCACCCGAAGCCTGGTGAGCCCGGCAAGATCGCCGTGGTCTCGCCCTGCGGCATCTGCCGCGAGCTGATCCACGATTACGATGCCAAGGCGAAGGTGATCGTGCCCGACAACGGGCAACCACCGAAGGTCGTGACCATCGGGGAGCTGCTGCCGAACAAATACAGGCGCGGCGGCGAATGAAGCAGCCTGCGCCCAACCGCATGGTCAGCCCGGAGCGCCGCGGCGACGACGTCGGCGACACCGCCCTGCGCCCGCAGCAGCTCGCCGATTTCGTCGGCCAGCAGCAAGCGCGCGCCAACCTCTCGATCTTCATCGAAGCGGCCCGCAAGCGCGGCGAGGCGCTCGACCACGTGTTGTTCGTCGGCCCTCCGGGATTGGGCAAGACCACGCTGGCGCAGATCGTGGCGCGCGAGCTCGGCGTCGGCTTCCGCGCCACCTCGGGGCCCGTGATCGCCAAGGCCGGCGACCTCGCCGCGCTGCTGACCAATTTGGAAGAGCGCGACGTGCTGTTCATCGACGAGATCCATCGGCTCAGCCCGGCGGTCGAGGAGGTGCTCTATCCGGCGATGGAGGATTTCCAGCTCGATCTGATCATCGGCGAAGGCCCGGCGGCGCGCTCGGTCAAGATCGACCTGTCGAAGTTCACGCTGGTCGGCGCCACTACGCGCGCAGGGCTATTGACCAATCCGTTGCGCGATCGTTTCGGCATTCCGATCCGGCTCAATTTCTACACCATCGAGGAACTGGAGAAGATCGTCACCCGCGGCGCCCGGGTGCTGGAGGTCGGCATGACGGCCGACGGTGCCAACGAGATCGCGCGTCGTGCCCGCGGCACGCCGCGCATCGCCGGTCGTCTGCTCCGTCGCGTGCGCGATTTCGCCTCCGCCGCCGACTCTGAGGCGATCGATCGCGCCATCGCCGATCACGCGCTGAGCGCGCTCGAGGTCGATGCGGCCGGGCTCGACGCGATGGACCGGCGTTACCTTTCGACCATCGCGCTGAATTATGGCGGCGGCCCGGTCGGCGTTGAGACGATGGCAGCGGCGCTGTCCGAACCGCGCGATGCCATCGAGGACATCATCGAGCCTTATCTCATTCAATGCGGCTACCTGCAGCGCACGCCGCGCGGCCGTCTCTTGACCTCGCATGCCTTCCGTCACCTCGGAATGGCCGAGCCGACGCGCGACCCGGCTGCACAGTTCGGCCTGTTCGGCGACAGCACGGATGATGAGTAAAGCCTGCTGACAATCTGCACCGCCCGAACCCAAAGCGGCTGCAATCCAGCCCTATGACCGGCATGCAGCAGAGGTTTTGAACGTTCATGTTGTCCCGCCGTCGCTTTATCCAACTCTCCACCGGTGCTGCCGCCATCGGGCTGTCCACGGCCAGCTATGGCGTTGGCATCGAGCCGCTACTGCGGCTGCGCGTCGCCGACTATCAAGTGCACCCGCAGCGCTGGCCCGCCGGCCTGACATTGAAGATCGCCGCGATCGCTGACGTCCATGCCTGTCATCCGTGGATGTCACTTGCCCATATCGAGACCATTGTTGCGCACACCAATGCGCTCCAGCCCGACATCATCGTCATGCTCGGCGACTACGTGGCCGGCCATCGTTATCTCATCGGTCGCATCGAGGCGCCCGAATGGGCCGCGGTACTGGCCGGGCTGAAGGCGCCGCTCGGCGTGCATGCCATTCTCGGCAACCATGATTATTGGGATGATCACAGCGTGCAGCGCGCCGGTCATGGCGCGCCTGCGGCCCGGCGTGCGTTGGAGGCGGTCGGCATTCCGGTTTACGAAAATGTTGCGGTGCGCCTCAGCAAGGACGGGCAGCCGTTCTGGCTGGCCGGGCTTGGCGATCAACTGGCCTACTGGCCGGCGCGACGCTTTCGGCCGGTCCCGCGCATCGGCGTCGACGATCTCAAGGCGACGCTTGCGAAGGTGACCGATGATGCGCCGGTCATCCTGCTCGCGCATGAGCCGGACGTGGCGATGCGCGTGCCGTCGCGGGTCGCGCAGCAGCTCTCCGGCCACACCCATGGCGGTCAGGTTAGGCTGCTCGGCTGGTCGCCGGTCGTGCCGTCCCGCTACGGCAATAAGTTTGCTTATGGTCATGCGCGCACCGCCTGCGACGTCATTGTCTCCGGCGGCCTCGGCTGCAGCATCGTGCCGGTGCGGATCGGCGTGCCGCCCGAGATCGTGCAGGTCACGGTCAGCGCGGCGCTGGCGGTGATGTCGTAAATTGGCCGCCGTGCAATCTGTGCATTTCGATTTGATCGTGGTACCATCTGGCCATGAGCTCAGCCGTTGATAAGGCCGTTGCGGCCCTGGAAATGCTTCCGGAAGATATGCAGGAGTCTGCTGCCGATTATTTGCTGATGCAGGCGAGAAAGTTTCGCGCTCTCAAGTCCGCAGTTGGCGAAGGCCTGGCAGATGTTGAAGCCGGCCGCACGGTGCCGTGGGACCTGGAAGAGTTTCTGGCGCAGGCGCGCCAGGAGACGAAGCCATAGGGGCGCTCTTGGAGATCGAGGTTGCTTTCCGTGCCCGTGATGATCTTCGGGGCATTTATGGATACCTCGTCGAAAGAAGTCCCGGCGCAGCAGATCGGCTCTTGACCCGCTTTTCCGAATGCTTCGAAGAGTTACGTCGCTTCCCGATGCTAGGACGAGACCGAAGCGAATTAGGAGCCTCCTTGCGTGGGCTGTTGGTCGAGAATTACGTGGTATTCTATTTGGTGGAGGCTGAGCGCGTTGTGATTGGCCGTGTTCTCGATGGCCGCATGGACATGGATCGGGAAATGTCCCAATGACATCCCATCTCGACGGTGAGATCCGCGATGGTCGCCATCACATGCAGGCCCGCGTCTATTTCGAGGACACCGATGCGGGGCGCATCGTCTACCACGCCAATTATCTGCGCTTCATGGAGCGCGGGCGGACGAACTTCCTTCGCCTGCTTGGCACCCAGCAGCGCGGGCTGATAGAGGAAACCGAGGGCGAAACGCCCGGATTTGCGTTCGTCGTCCGCGCGATGCAGCTCGATTTTTTCAAGCCGGCCTATCTCGACGATGTGCTCGACATCATCACGACGACGCAGGAGGTGAAGGGCGCCTCGATCACATTGCTGCAACAATGCAAGCGAGGCGATGATCTCCTGGTGGAGGCGAGCGTGCGTGTGGCCTTCATCTCGGGCGGCAAGGCGCAACGCATTCCCAGGGCGTTGCGCCTTGCGATGGGCGGGGCTTAAGGCAGATCAGGCCGCCGCTTTGTGGCGCGCGAGTTCGGCCTTGTAGAGCTCGAACTCCTCGGCGACGGCCCTTGCAACCGCGGGCCGCGTCCTCAGGCGCTCATGATAGGCCTTCACGACAGGCCATTTCGCCAGCTCTACCGGCGGCGTCGCCATGGTCCAGTTGATGACCGTGACCAGATAGGCGTCGGCGACGCTGAAATGGTCGAGCAGATAGTCCCGGCCCTTCAGGTAGGTCTCCAGATAGTCGAGCCGCGACAGGTTCTTCTTCAGCACATGTGCCTTCATCTCCTCCGGCGCCGTCTTGTCGAGGATCGGGATGAACAGGCCCTTGTGCAGCTCGGTGCCGATGAAGCAGAGCCATTGATGCAGCCGGCTGCGGTCGATGCCGGGGCTGGTGCCGAGATCGGCCTGCGGGAAATGATCGGCGACATATTGCAGGATGGCGGCGTTCTCGGTCAGCACCTGGCCGTCATCGGTGCGCAAGGTCGGCACCAGGCCGAGCGGATTGACGGCACGAAAGTCGGAGCCGTCACGCAGCACGGTCTTGGTCTTCGGATCGACCTCGAGAAAGTTGGCTTCGGCGCCGGCTTCGTAAAGCGCGATGCGGGTCGCGAGCGAACAGGCCATCGGCGAGAAATACAGATCCATGGACGCCTCCTGAGTGCTCCCTAAGGAGCATTGTTGATTTTCATACTGTTTCGCATAATATAAACGACGTCAAGGAATTTAATGCGATATGGTACAAAAAAAGAAAGGCGATGGCACACCGCCGCCGGAAGCGCCCGCTGAACCCAAGCGCCGCGGGCGGCCGCGCGCTTATGAGCCGGACGTGGCACTCGGCAAGGCGCTCGACCTGTTTCGCCAGGGCGGCTTTGCCGCGACCTCGCTCGACGATCTCTCGGCTGCGACCGGCATGAACCGGCCGAGCCTCTATGGCGCGTTCGGCGACAAGCGCGAGCTCTACATCAGGAGCTATCAGCGCTATCGCGACGAGGCGCGTGCCGCGATGGCCGATATCTTCCGCGGTGATGCATCTGTGCGGCGGCAGCTCGAGCGCATCTTCGCCACCGCGCTCGATATCTATCTGTCGGGTGAGGATGGTCCGCGCGGCTGCTTCACGGTGATGACCGCGGGCTCCGAAGCGGTCCAGGACGGCGACATCCGCGCCATGGTGCAGGATGCGTTGCGCGAGCTCGACAAGGCGTTCGCCTTCTGCTTCCGCCGCGCCAAGGACGCCGGCGAGCTGCCCGCGAGCGCCGATCCGGTCGTGCTTGCGCAGCTGGCGTCGGCTACCATCCATACGATTGCGATCCGTGCCCGCGCGCACGCGCCGCGTGGGGAGTTGGAGGCGATCGTCAAGGGCGCGCTCGACGTGATGCTGAGGAAATGAGCGACGAAACAAGTCCGTCGTCCCGAACGCCGGGACGAAGATATTAGTAACCCTTCTTGCGATCGACCATGTTCTCCAGTGCGCCGTCCTGCTCGAAGCGCGCGATCTGCGCGCCGACATAGCGCGAGATGGCGTCGGCATCGGTGTCGGCGGCGTTGTGCGGCGTCAGCACCACCTTCGGATGGGTCCAGAAGCGGCTGTCGGCCGGCAGCGGCTCGTGGCCGAACACGTCGAGCGAGACGGCCCCGAGGGTGCCGTCATCGAGGCAGGCGAGAATATCCGCCTCGTTCTGCAGGCCGCCGCGGCCGGCATTGATCATGACCGGCGCGCCGAGCGGGCTGGTGCGATTGAGCTTCGTGAACACGTTGCGGTTCAGGATCTGCCTGGTGTCCGCCGTCAGCGGCAGCAGCGAGACCAGGATGTCGGTCCGCTGCAGGAACGCGTCGAGCTGCGCCGCGCCATGGAAACATTCGACGCCGTCGATCTGCTTCGCGCTGCGGCTCCAGCCGGCGACGCGGAAGCCGAGGCGCTTCAGTACATCGGCCGCGTCAGTGCCGAGCGTGCCCAACCCCATGATGCCGACCCCGATCGCGGCCGCCGGCCATTGGTATTTCGGCGCCCAGCGTTTGTCACGCTGCGACTGCCGCAGATAGAGCTCCTGACGATGATGCATCAGCACGTGCAGCACGACATATTCGGTCATGCGCGCGGTTAAATCATCGACCGCGACGCGCACCAGTGGCACGTCGGGCAGGGTCTTGTCGGCCATCAGCGCGTCGACGCCGGCGCCGAGATTGAAGATCACCCGCAGGTTCGGAAAGCCCGCCAGTTCGCCCGGCACCGGCTTCCACACCGCGGCGTAATGCACCTCTGCGGGGTCGAGCGCGGCATCCGGCAGCAGCACGACGGGGCGGTCGCCGCAAGCCTCGGTAAACCGCGCCTGCCAGCGCTGCGGCGACCAATTGTCGGTGCCGCCATGGATCAGCAGCGCCAGCACGCCTTTGTTCATCGTGATCTTCCTCGCATCAGGTGACCGGCATCCCATAGCAGATCGGGCGCTGCGTCCAACCGCCGCGCGGCGCCGAGGCGCCGGAGGGAACCGGCCAAATTTTCTTCGCCGCGTTGTCGGCTGCAGGCATACTCCTTCGTCTTAAGGTCAGATGGAGATGGTTTCCGATGCTGTATGCCCTGCTGTGCTATCATGATGAGGATTTCGTCTGCTCCTGGAGCAAGGAGCAGGACGCCGCCGTCATGGCCAAGCTTGCCGTGGTGCAGGAGAAGCTCGTGAAACAGGGCCGGCTCGGCCCGGTGGCGCGGCTGCTGCCGACCACGGCGGCGACCACGCTGCGCAAGGACGATCCGCCGCTGGTGATCGACGGGCCCTACGCCGAGACCAAGGAGCAGCTGCTCGGCTTCTATATCGTCGACTGCGAGAATCTCGATGCGGCGCTTGAGGTGGCGCGCGATCTCGGCGCGGCCAATCCCGGCGGCTCCTATGAGATCCGTCCGGTCGGCGTATTCACTCCCAACGCGCGGGTCAGTTGACATGACCGACACCGCCTGGATCGATGCGGCATTGACCTCGGCGCGTCCCCAGGCCATCGGCGCGCTGTTGCGCTATTTCCGCGATCTCGACACCGCCGAGGAGGCGTTTCAGAACGCCTGCCTGCGGGCGTTGAAGAGCTGGCCGCAGAACGGGCCGCCGCGCGACCCTGCCGCCTGGCTGATCATGGTCGGGCGCAATGCCGCGATCGACGAGGTCAGGCGCAACCGCAAGCAGGAGCCGCTGCCTGATGATGAGGCGATCTCGGACCTCGACGATGCCGAGGACGAGGTTGCCGAGCGGCTCGACGGCTCGCATTATCGCGACGACATCCTGCGGCTCTTGTTCATCTGCTGCCACAAGGAGCTGCCGGCGACGCAGCAGATCGCGCTCGCCTTGCGCGTCGTCTCGGGCCTCACGGTGAAGCAGATCGCACGCGCCTTCCTGGTCGGCGAGGCCGCGATGGAGCAGCGCATCACCCGCGCCAAAGCGCGCGTGGCGCAGGCCAGCGTGCCGTTCGAGACGCCCGGCGCGGTCGAGCGCAGCGAACGGCTGACGGCGGTCGCCGCCATGATCTATCTGATCTTCAACGAGGGCTATTCGGCCAGCGGAGAGACCGCCGATCTGCGCATGCCACTGTCCGAGGAGGCGATTCGGCTGGCGCGGCTGCTGCTACGGCTGTTTCCGGGCGAGCCGGAAATCATGGGGCTGACGGCGCTGCTGCTGTTGCAGCATGCACGCAGTTCGGCGCGCTACGATGCGGATGGCGCGCTGATCCTGCTGGAGGACCAGGACCGCTCGCTCTGGAAACCGACCCTGATCGCGGAGGGCCTAGCGCTGATCGACAAGGCGATGCGGCACCGGCGCAGCGGTCCCTACCAGATCCAGGCAGCGATCGCGGCGCTGCACGCGCGCGCAGCGACGCCCGACGACACTGACTGGACCCAGATCGACCTGCTCTATGGCGCGCTTGAAGTGGTGCAGCCGTCGCCGGTGGTGACGCTCAATCGCGCGGTCGCGGTGTCGAAGGCACGTGGGCCGGCCGCAGCGCTCGACATGATCGAGCCGCTTGCGAACCGGCTGTCGAACTACTTCTATTTCTTCGGCGTGCGCGGCGCGCTGTTGATGCAGCTCGATCGCCATGAAGAGGCGCGTATCGCTTTCGACCGTGCCATTGCGCTCGCCCACAGCTCGACCGAGGCGGCTCATATCCGGATGCAGATCGACCGGCTCAAGCGCGACAGTGCCAAAGAGAGCGCAAATGACGGCGCCGGGATGCACGGCGCACCGCAACGTTCGTAAGTGGGGAGAGTGTGATGTCGACGGTCCTGATCATTATTGCGGTGCTGCTCGCGGTCGCAATCGCAGTGGCGCTGATGGCCGCAAGCGCCAAGCCGGATAGGTTCCGCGTGCAGCGCTCTGCGGTCATCGCGGCCGCGCCTGAGACGATCTTTCCGCTGATTGCCGACTTCCACCAATGGCGTGGCTGGTCGCCATGGGAACACCGGGACCCCGCGATGAAGCGGACTTTCGAAGGACCGCGTAGCGGTGTCGCCGCAATCTATGCCTGGGACGGCAACCGCAATGTCGGAGCAGGGCGGATGGAGATCATCGAGGTCACGGTGCCGTCGAAGATCATGATCAAGCTCGATTTCATCAAGCCATTCAAAGGGCACAATGTCGCCGAGTTCACGCTGCGGCCGCTGACATCGTCGACCGAGATCGTCTGGACCATGCACGGTCCCGCGCCGTTCCTGTCGAAGGTCATGCAACTCGTCATGAATATGGACAAGATGATCGGTAAGGATTTCGAAGCTGGCCTCTCCGGCCTGAAGCGCTTGGCTGAGGCGTGAGCGCTGGCGCCCGCTCGGATCATGAAGTTCACCAAGGAGAAGACGATGATCAGCCCCTATCTGATGTTCAACAGCAACTGCGAGGAAGCGCTCAATCACTATGTTGCGGTGCTCGGCGCCAAGATCGACATGATGATGCGCAATTCCGATGCGCCGCCAGAAATGCCCTATCCGCCGGAACGCAAGGACAAGGTCATGCACGCCCGCATCTCGATCGGCGGCGATGTGCTGATGGCCTCAGATGCGCCGCCGGAACACTTCCAGAAACCCCAGGGCTTTTCCGTTTCCATTCAGATCGCCGATGTCGCCGAAGCAGAGCGTAAATTCGCGGCTCTGCTCGACGGCGGCAGCGTGATGATGCCGTTTGGCAAGACGTTCTGGTCGAAAGGGTTCGGCATGGGTGTCGACAAGTTCGGCATCCCCTGGATGATCAACGTGCCGGCCGAGGGCTTTTGAGCGCGCGATCACTTTTCCGGGTCATGCGTTAGCGGCACGACGGGTAGATCGCCTTGAGCTCACGCCCGCGTAAGAGGAGCAGCCGCGACGTCAAGCCGCCGCGGCGCTCGATCCAGGCCCTGACCGGGTCGGGATAGGCGCGCAGCACCAGCTTCGATGCCTCGGGCTCGGCATAGAAGCGACCGCGGCGGTCGACCGAGCGGGCGGCGTGGAAGCCGAGCACGGCGCGCTTGGTGACGCAGATGCGGTCTTCCGGAACGACGTCCAAAACCAGCGTGCAGGCCGACAGACAAGGGCCGTCGATCACGACCCGCTCGCCGGAGGCGCGGACCTTCTCGAACAGTTTGAGGAACGATCCGACCTCGCCGCCGGGTGAGGCGAGAATGCGAATGTCGGCGCGGGCCAGCATGGTGGCGATGGCCCAGAGTGCCAGCGCGAGAAAGAGCGTCAGGATGATCCGCGTCCAACTCACGATCAACTCATCCTTTGCGTGGTTCACCGCGCAGGGTCGGCAGGCCGATGCCGGCCGCATCGAAGCCGCCGTCGACGGCCAGCACCTGCCCGGTAATGTAGCTGGAGCGGTCGCAGCTCAAGAAGAAGATGGCTTCCGCCAATTCGTCTTCAAGCCCGTAACGATTGAGCGGAATCGCATCGTGATAGTCGGCGCGGATCGCGGGCGTGTGCACCTCCTTCGCCATTGCGGTTTCGACCGGTCCGGGCGCCACCGCGTTGACGCGGATGCCGGCCGAGGCCAGCTCGACCGCGAGCTGCTTGGTGAGATGGGCGAGGCCCGCTTTGCTGGTGCCGTAGGCCGAGCGCAGGGTCGAGGCGCGCACGGCGGAGATCGAGGTAATGTTGACGATCGCGCCGCCGCCATGCGCCCGCATCAGCGGCACCGCTGCCTTGGTACAAAGGAACGGGCCGGTCAAATTGACCGCGAGAATCCGGTCCCAGTCCTCGTTCGTCGTGTCTAGCAACGGCGCGAAGGTCGCCACGCCGGCGTTGTTGACCAGCGCATCGAGCCGGCCGAAGCGATCGGCCACCGCATGGATCGCATCATGCACCGCCTGCGCGTCCGAGACGTCACAACAGAGCGGCAGCGCATCGTCCGGCTGGGCGAGCCCAGCAACCGCGTCCCGCAGCAGCTCGTCCTCGATATCCAGCAACGCGACGCGCCAGCCTTCGGCCAGGAAACGCTTCGCAGTGGCAAGCCCGATCCCGCGCGCGGCGCCGGTTACGAGGACGACTTTTTCAGAACGCGAGGTCATCAAGGGGACTTTCACTCCACTATCACAGGGCTTTTCGTGCAACCTTTCTTACCACATGTGCTGGTGGCTTGCGCGCGTCAGCGGTCTCGCGGCGCATTCCGCGCCCGAGCTGTTGAAGCAGATCGCCCCCGAATTCGGCTGTTCGACGCCGCCATGGATGTCCGCATGACAGCCAAATCGCGCGATGTTGCACCATCGTGTCCTGGCATGAATAGGAGCGGCAATATTGGCCTGAAGGAAATCGAGCGCCTTATTCAGAAGCTGAAATCGACAAGGCAAGAGGCCAAAATTACCGCCCTCGCCATATGAAGAGGCCGCCCACCGCGGCGGCCTTATTCATGCGCCGCTGGCGGAACTTGATTGAGCAACTGAGAGACCGCCGTAACGATCTGCGCTGGTGCGAACGGCTTTGTTAAGAGCAGGCTGTTCGGGACGCCTTGTGAAGTCCATTGCTCGGCTGAGGCGCCGCTCATGTAGATCACGGGAATCTCGGGGTGAAGCTCTCTCGCCCGTCTCGCAACGTCCCAGCCGGTCAGTCCGCCGGACAAGTTGATATCTGTTATGAGCGCGCGATATTCCTCACGGCGGCCTTGGAGGAGAGTAACGGCCTCCTCGCCAGAGGAAATGATTTCCGACTTGAAGCCGCCTTCTGAAAGAGCGTCTTCGATCAAGCCCTGAATCGAGGCTTCGTCTTCGACGACAAGAACCACCAACAACTCGTTTTGCACGACTCGATTCCCCACTGCCGCGACCAAACGGCAGGAGCTTAAGTACAAAATTGTACATAAGTTCCCGAGGCGAATAGCCACATTCGGCGGCGAGACCGAGCGACGAATTGGGCAAAGGCGGCCTGCATTCCGGCCACTTGCCGGGGTGCGCTCTTGAACGGGGGCGCTCTTGAATGCTCGAACGCCAGCTCCATATTCCATCCATGTGCCATCCATACAGATGGCATATGGATGGTCCCTATGACGAATAACGTACGCGAGCTACGGCCCAAGGTTCCGGAAACCGAGAAGATCACCGTCAATCTCGGCTATGTCGATCTCGGTCAGGTCGATCTGCTGGTGCAGGAGGGGTTTTACTCCAACCGCGCTGACTTCATCCGCACCGCGATCCGCAACCAGCTCGAACGGCATGCGGACGTCGTCAAGCAGTCGACAGTCCGCAACAGTCTGGACCTGGGCTTGCGACATTACAGCCGTGGGGATCTCGAGGCGGCGCAGCGCGCCGGCCAGATGCTGCAGATCAATGTGCTGGGCCTTGCGACCATCGCCACGGACGTCACGCCCGAGCTGGCCCGCGCCACCATCGCCTCGGTCTCGGTGCTGGGTGCCTTGCATGCCACGCCCGCGGTCAAGGCCGCGCTCGCCGACAGAATGAGGTGACGCAATGCTGAATCAAGACATCATGCGCGAAGCCTCGCGGCTGACACGATCAGGCCAGTTGGTCGAGGCCACCGCGCTGCTGCAGCGCATGCTGCGCGGCGCGACAGCGCCGGCTGCTAAATCTGGCGGTGCCGCCGTCATCACGCCGGCAAGGCTGGAGCCGCCGACAATCGATGTGAAGGCGACGCGCGTCGCCGAGCGCGAGCGTCACCCCGCACAGGCCATGCCCACGCAAGCGACGCCCGCTCAGGCGCACAAGCCGCCACGCGCCTTCATCGATGCGATCCCGGGCCTCGGCCTGCGAGGTCCGATCGGGCGCGCGCCGGCGATGCGGGACATCGCGCCGGAAGGGACGCAGTTCGTCGCAGGCAATTTTGCCAATGCGGCGGGGCGCCGGAGCTACAAGCTGTTCAGCCCGAGCCGGGCTGAGGACAAACCTCTGCCGCTGGTCGTCATGCTGCACGGCTGCACCCAGTCGCCGGACGATTTCGCGGCCGGCACCCGGATGAATTTTCTGGCCGAGGAGCAGAGCTGCTTCGTGGTCTATCCCGAACAGCCCAGCGGAGCCAATCAGGCGAAATGCTGGAACTGGTTTCGCGCCGGCGACCAGCAGCGGGGCGGCGGCGAACCGTCGCTGATCGCGGGCATCACCCGCCAAATCATGCGGGAGCACGCGATCGATCCAAAGCGCGTCTATGTCTGCGGCCTGTCGGCCGGCGGCGCGGCTGCCGCCATCATGGCCGCGACGTACCCCGATTTGTACGCTGCTGCCGGGATCCATTCCGGCCTGGCCTGCGGGGCCGCGCGCGATCTTCCGTCCGCGCTGCTCGCCATGCGTCAAGGCGGCAAGGCCGACAGTACGGTGGATGGCAGACCGGCTGTGCCGACCATCGTCTTCCATGGCGATCGCGACACCACGGTGCATCCCGACAATAGCGATCGCATCGTCGCGCAATCGACCGGAGCCACGCGCCACACATCGTCTGTCGTTCGCGGGCGGATGCCGGGCGGGCATGCCTATACGAGGACGATTTTGTGCGACCCGAGCGGGCAGGTGACATCAGAGCACTGGGCCATCCACGGCGCCGGTCATGCCTGGTCGGGCGGCAGTCCCGCCGGCTCCTACACCGATCCCCGAGGGCCGGACGCGACGCGGGAGATGTTGCGGTTCTTTCTCGTGCATTCACGCGGGAGCTAGATTGTGGTGTGCTACCGGGACTTTTCCATGCCGATGAGGCCGAGCCGCATCGGCAGCTCTTCCCGAAGCAGGAGAGACAGATGGGACACAAAGCCGATGCCGTCCGCGCATTGTTCGCGGCCTATCTCGCCAATGACCGTCAAACTGTGGACGACATGCTGACGGAGGATTTCCGCTTCACAAGCCCCTATGACGATGCGATCGACAAAACGACCTACTTCGCGCGCTGCTGGCGCGGCAGCGACTGGATCGCGCGTCACGACCTCGAACGCATTTGTGTCGACGGTGACGTCGCCTTCGTGACCTATCGATGCGTCGCCAAGGACGGCAAGAGCTTCCGCAACACGGAGGTTATCGTCTTTGCAGGTGACCGCATCAGCCGCATCGACGTTTATTTCGGCGCGACCTATCGGGACGGCGCGTTCGTGCGCGCCCGGGGCGACGAGGCCTGAGCCGCACCCGGCCCAAAAAATTTTCGGACAGCCATGTCGGCCGCGTCAAGATCCGTTCGTCTTTCAGGCACGCCCCCCTCTGGGAGCAGATGGAGCTTTGAGGATGCGGTTCATGGTGATCGTGAAGGCCACGACGGATACCGAAAACGGTGTGATGCCCGATACCGGGATGCTGACGGCCATGGGTAAGTTCAATGCCGAACTGGTCGAGGCCGGCATGATGGAAGCGGGCGAGGGCTTGCATCCGAGCGCAAAAGGCGCCCGGCTCGACTATACGGGCGGTGCGGCCGCCGTGACGCGCGGTCCGTTCACGCCGGTCCCCGACCTCGTCGCCGGCTTCTGGCTGATCAAGGCCGGATCGCTGGACGAAGTGATCGCCCGGATGACGCGCGCGCCGTTCGGCGCCGGGGCGCAGATCGAAATCCGCCAGGTGTTCGCCCCGGAGGACTTTGGCGAGGCATTGACGCCTGAGCTGCGCGCGCAGGAGGAACGCCTGCGTGCCAAGGCCGCCAAGCACTGATTTTCAACGAACTTTCAGACCAGGAGCAATGCGATGCGATTCATGATGCTGATGATCCCCCTCGGCTATGAGAGTGCGGCGCCCGGCACCCAGCCCGACCCGGAACGCGTGGCGGCAATGATGCGCTACAACGAAGCGCTCAAGGAAGCCGGCGTGCTGATCACCTTGGATGGGCTGCATCCGCCGTCATCGGGCGCACGGGTCTCGTTCGCCGGCGGCAAGCCAGTCGTGACCGACGGACCGTTCACCGAATCCAAGGAAGTGCTCGGCGGCTACTGGATGATCGACGTCGCCTCGCGCGACGAGGCGATCGGCTGGGCCAGGAAGTGCCCGGCCTCCGACAACGAGATCATCGAGATCCGCCAGGTGCAGGAGATGGCGGATTTCTGCGAGGAAGTGCGCGAGGCCGCAGCTGGTTTCGCCGAGCTACAGGCTGGGCGGCGCTGATCTCTGAGTTCGGTGGAGTTACAAACCGACCCCCTTTCAGTTGGCGTGCACGTATCTCGCCGCGCGCCCACTGCAACCTCGCCCCGCTCTTGTCCGCCATAGCTCGCAGCGCGACGGCGGATGCGGGGAGAGGTCCGATTGCATCGTCAGATGCAATCCGGTGAAGGGGGCAGGTCTAACAACTAACATAAGCGCAAGCGGCTGCCCCTCACCCCAACCCTCTCCCCGCAAGAACGGGGAGAGGGGACGCAGTGCCGACT
>NZ_JBARGP010000057.1:0-2230 GCF_049798375.1 Bradyrhizobium sp. | reverse complement strand
TCATAGAGCACCGGCACCAGGATGGCGCCGCCGCCGATGCCGAAGATGCCGGCCAGAAAGCCCGAGAGCGCACCGACCAGCACCAGCAGGCCCATGAGCTCGACGAGCTCCGTCACGTCGATGCCGTTGAACATGTTGGACGCGCCCCCGCTGTCAGCACCGGATCATATTGAGCTACCCCGCAATGTAGACACGTTCCGCGACCGGGAGTAAGCGACGTCTCCGGTCAGCTCTGTTGCGTATGGCGGACGGGTCGGGCTCATGGATCATCTCGCGGCGATGACCACATTCGTCCGGGTCGTGGAAGCCGGCAGCCTGTCCGCCGCGGCGCGAGCGATCCCGGCCTCGCTCACCGCAGTGAGCCGGCAGATCGCTGCACTGGAAGCGCATTACGGCATGCCGCTCCTGCTGCGCACGACGCGGCAGATGGCGCTGACCGATGCGGGGCAACTGCTCTACAACAGCGCCAAGGCGGTCATCGCCGAGCTCCGGGATGTCGAGCTCACACTTAGCTCGCGTGAATCACAACCGTCGGGGCGGCTGCGCATCAGCGCGCCGAGCCTGATGGGGCGCCTGCTGATCGCACCTCTGTTGCCGGATTTCCTGCGGCTGTATCCGTCGGTGTCGGTCGACCTGCTGCTGGTCGATCGGCCGGTCAAGATGCTCGAGGAGGACATCCACGCCGCGCTGCGGATCGGGCGGCTCCCGGATTCGCAACTCATCGCGCGAAGACTCGCCGAGCTCTCCATGGTCGTCTGTGCCGCGCCGAGCTATCTGCAGCGCCGCGGCGCGCCCGCAACGCCGGCCGACCTCACCGAGCACGACTGCCTGTTGTTCTCCGACCCGCCCGGCGCCGGCGAATGGCGCTTCCGCATGCCTGACGGCGCGAGCACGACGATGCGTCTGGCAGGCCGGCTGTGGATCAACAGTCTGGATGCGCTGGTGGGCGCGGCGATCGACGGTACTGGTCTGGTGCGCGTGCCATCCTGGCAGGTCGCGGACGACATGGCAGCTGGGCGACTGACGCGCGTGCTGCCGGATTTCGAGATGCCGGCCAGCGCGGTGCACATAGTGATGCTGCCGGCGCGGCTCGGATCACCGCGGACGCGCGCCTTCGTCGACTTTCTCGCCGCACATTGGAGGAGTAATAAGTCGCTGCGCGCGCTGGCCGTTTCGGAGTTCGCGTTACAAGAACCGAATATCCATTCGTTTGTAGGACGCTGACAATGCTCTGGTATACCACGGCAAGCATTGGCTCTTTTGCCCTGGGCGCGATAGGACTGAACCGCGGTTCGATTTTCAGGCATTTGATCGTTGCGCTGCCTGTTCCTTCTCCGTAAATAAGAGGCACATCTCGCGATCCACGTGCTGCAAGCCTGAAACGGGCTCCAGCCCCAAGAACATGTCAAAACAGCCAATGACCGTCAGGATCGAACGCCCGCTTTCCCCGCACATTCAAACCTACCGCTGGACGCTGACGATGATCTTGTCGATCGTCCACCGCGCCACCGGAATTGCACTTTATTTCGGGACCTTGCTGCTCGCCTGGTGGCTGATCGCCGCCGCCTCCGGTCCCAGCGCTTACGCCAATGTGCAGGCCTTCACCTCTAGCATCATCGGCCGGCTGATCGTGTTCGGCTACACCTGGGCGCTGCTGCATCATCTGCTCTCCGGCATCCGCCACTTCGTCTGGGACCTCGGCTACGGCTTCAAGCCGAATGAGCGCGAGGCCCTGACCTGGGGCGCGCTGATCGGCGGCATCTGCCTGACCATCCTGGTCTGGATCGTGGCTTATGCGGTGGGAGGCGGACGATGAGCGGAGAGACCAGGCTGAAATCGATGCGCACCCCGCTCGGCCGCGTCCGCAACCTCGGCGCCGCCCATTCCGGCACCGGCGACTTCTGGCGCCAGCGCATCACTGCCGTGGCGATGACGCTGCTGATCGTCCCGGTGCTGGTGGTGGTGTTCATGCTGCTCGGCCGCAACCAGGCCGGCGCCGCGCAGATCCTAGGTTCGCTGCCGATCGCGCTGATTATGCTGCTCTTCGTCATCACCAGTGCCTGGCACATGAAGATCGGCATGCAGGTGGTGATCGAGGACTATGTCCATGGCGAGCGGCTGAAGCTGGTCTCGATCATGGCGAACAATTTCTTTTGCGTGACCGTGGCGCTCGCCTCGATCTACGCCATCTTAAAATTATCATCCGGAGTGTAGTTCATGGCCGGCGATA
>NZ_JBARGP010000056.1:0-10392 GCF_049798375.1 Bradyrhizobium sp. | reverse complement strand
CACCAGGATCGTGGCCAGCAGCCGCAGGCTAACGGCGAGCAGGCCGCAAGTGGCGCCACGGGCGAGGGCGAGCAGCGCGGGGGCGAACGTCGTCATGGTGGTGGTGGCGCTGGTGGTGGCCGTCGCGACCGGGTCAAGGAGTTCGGCAAGGACTTCCGCAAGGGACCGCCGCGCGACGGCGCGCCGCAGCAGGCCGCCGGCGAAAGTCAGGGTCAAGCCCAGCCGCCACGCGAGGATCGCGGGCCGCGTCGCGATCACGACAACAAGGGTCGCGATCGTGACCGTAACAACAACAAGGGCGGCAAGTTCGGCGAGCGTGAGGGGCGTGGCGGCCGCGACTTCCGCGACAAGGGCGGCCGCGATAAGGGCGGCCCGTCGCTGCGGCCCTACGCCTCCAGCGCCAATCCGCGCGAGCGCGACCGGCCGATCGATCCGAACTCGCCGTTCGCCAAGCTGGCGGCGCTCAAGGAGCAGCTGTCGGCGAACAACCGCAAGGATTAGGCAAGGGCCGGGATCGTGCAGCGCTGATCGCGTGTCGAGCAGAGAGGGCGACACTAACGTCCGAGACTCCGTCAGAACGCCAGCGCCTCGACAAATGGCTGTGGCATGCACGGGTGGTGAAGGCGCGCTCGAGCGCCGCCGCGCTGGTCACGTCGGGGCATGTCCGTATCAACGGTGCGCGCGAGACCTCGCCGGGTCATGGCGTGAAGCGGGGCGACGTGCTGACCGTCGCGCTCGACCGCAGCGTGCGCGTGCTCAAGATCGTGGGCTTCGCGGAGCGCCGCGGCGACGCCACCTCCGCACGCGTGCTCTACGAAGAACTGAGCGAGCGGTCGTGACCGGGCTTGCCGGCGTCATTTAGGATTCAATTCTTGAACCCGCTTCACTTGCAGCACATCACGTCCTGCGCTAGTCCAAGCGCCAACACGTTTTTAGACTCGTTCCGGAGCGCTGGATGACTTACGTCGTCACTGAAAACTGCATCAAATGCAAATACACTGATTGCGTCGAGGTCTGTCCGGTCGATTGCTTCTACGAGGGCGAGAACATGCTCGTCATTCACCCGGACGAGTGCATCGATTGTGGCGTCTGCGAGCCGGAATGTCCGGCGGATGCGATCAAGCCGGACACCGAGCCGGCGTTGGAGAAGTGGCTCGGCATCAACGCCGACTATGCCAAGACCTGGCCCAACATCACCCAGAAGAAAGACCCGCCGGACGACGCCAAGGAGCACGACGGCGAGGCCGGTAAATTCGATAAATTTTTCTCGAAAAATCCCGGTTCCGGCGACTGATATTGCACTGCCGCAATGCAGCCGCTGGGCTGCCGCCGAAGCGCCGCAAAGGGCGCCTATGTTGGGAAAACACCACGCGGAAACAATGACGTAAGGCTCGATTGCGGTCGGCGATGACTGCAATTGTTCGAGCCACACCGCGCTCCACTTAACCCTAACGGCGCAGGACCGTCACAATACCAGTCGCCCGCCCTGTAAATCATTGATTTTTGCGGAGAATGTGTTATATTGGACACATTCTCAGAGCCAACCCGGCCATTGCGTACTTTGTGGCCGCCCTTTTCGGTTCCCGCAACATCAAACAGGGGCGTGGCAGTTCCGCGCGCAGGCTGTGTCACAGAAAACGCGTAAGAAGAGTGCTTCCAAGAGTACTAAAAAAGCCGCCGCGGCGAGCCGCAGCGTTTCCAAGAGCCGTGCCCGTACTCCTGTAAAGGAAGTTCGGGCTGCCGCGAAGGCGTCGGCTGCCAAGTCCACAAAGAACAAAAGAAGCGCAATGCCTGAAAAGACTGCCAAGACGCCTCTTAGCAAGACGCCTGTCAAAGAGACCGCTGCCAAGGCGACGGCCTCGAAGGCCGCTGCTGCCAAGGTGACTGCAAAGCCTGCTGCGCCGAAGCCTGCCGCACCGAAGACGGTTGCCCCCAAGGCTGCGCCGCCTGTGGCCGCTGCTGCCAAGCCCGTGACCGCCGCCAAGCCGGCCGCACCTGCCCCGGCGCCTGCGGAGAAGAAGGTGTTGACGCAGCGTCAGGGCTTCAAGACCAACGAATATGTGGTCTATCCGGCGCATGGCGTCGGTCAGATCCTGGCGATCGAGGAGCAGGAGATTGCGGGCGCCAAGCTCGAACTGTTCGTCATCAACTTCATCAAGGACAAGATGACGCTCCGCGTGCCGACCGCCAAGGTCGCCAATGTCGGCATGCGCAAGCTGTCCGACCCGACGCTGGTCAAGAAGGCGCTGGAGACGCTGAAGGGCCGCGCCCGCGTCAAGCGCACGATGTGGTCGCGTCGCGCCCAGGAATACGAAGCTAAGATCAACTCCGGCGACATCGTCGCGATCGCGGAAGTGGTGCGGGACCTCTACCGTTCGGAGTCGCAGCCTGAGCAGTCCTACAGCGAACGCCAGCTCTACGAGGCGGCGCTCGACCGTCTCAGCCGCGAGATCGCCGTGGTGCAGCACTCGACCGAGACCGAAGCGGTCAAGGAAATCGAGGCGCAGCTCGCCAAGAGCCCGCGCCGCGGCGCGAAGGCTGAAGCTGAAGCCGGTGCCGACGGCGAGGCTGACGCCGAGGGCGACGATGTCGATGGCGACGACAGCGCGGTCGCCGACGAGGCGGCGTAACACGTCACCGATTCAATTGAATACCAAAGCCCGGCCGCAAGGCCGGGCTTTTTTATTCGCGCCACGGTAGCAGCTGACCAAAACTGTACACGTGGTCTGACAACGTTGTGGGCTGCACAGGGGTGGCCGGGCTTCGGTTCAGCGCGACGATCGTCAGCTCTCAAATTGTCGCTTCGAGAGTTTGACGGCTAGCTGACCGCGGACTTTCGAAGTGACCTCGCGGCCGGTGGCCCGCTTCCATCTCCGAAGCTCATCGACGGTCAAGACGACCTTCACGATCCGTCCCTGCAGACGATCGCCAAGATCTTCGACTGCTTTTTGAGCCGCGGCGAGCCACTCTTCATAGGTGTCGTCCAGATCAGGGCAAAGCTGCCTGAGCTGATCCCATTCGTCTGGCTGATACCAAGCGATAGCAACGACCATATCGGCGGAAGCTTCGATCACGGCACGTCCTCGACTGCAACGATGCGCGGCGGCTTGCACTGCAGGAGTCGATACTCGCCTCCCCGCTATCGCAACTCCAACCCTCAATCCACCACGATCTTGACGCGGTCGCGCACCTTGACCTGAGCGTGGGCGTCGAGCCCGTTGAGCACGCGGAAGCGTTCGATCGGCCGGTCGACGCCGCTCATGCGGTGCGCGAGCGATTCCACGGTGTCTCCCGGCTGCACGGTGATGACACTGATCCGCAGCGGCCGCGCCGATTGGATCTCGTCGAGCGTCAGGCGGCGGAACGAGTTGACGGTCTCGCGCGCGTTGCGCTCGCTCTCGGTGGTCTTCTGCCGCGTGGCGAAGATGAAGCGATAGACGTCGGTGCCGAAGCGCAGCGCGTAGACTTTGAACTGCCAGGGATCGCCGCTGGCCGTGGTCGAGGCCGCCGGGAAGCCGTTGATGGTGATATCCTCGGTCGCCGACTTGTCGACGCCTTCCATCCAGCCGGAGTTGAGATAGTCGCCGAGCGACTGTTCCGCCGGTACCCGTACCACGTCGAAGCGCATCGCCTGCGCGCCGCCTTCGCGGACACCGATCACGGCTTGCGCGGTATTGTCGAGCGTGTAGTTCTCCGGCGCCTGGAACGTGAAGCCGAGTTTCGGATGCAGGAAGCGGCGGCCGCGCACGAACCCTTCGCTCGGGTCCTCGCCATAGACGATGTTGTCGATCGCCGAGAGATAGCTCTCGCGATCGTGCTCGTTGGCGTCCGGCGTGACGTAGTTCTTGGCCACCGTGGCCGCGTTCTGCACCCGCTCCGGCGTGGCCGGATGCGATGACAGGAAGTCCTGCGCGCGCAGATCGATCGGGGTCTTGCCGGCCTTCAGCTCGGCATTGCGCTCCATCGAGCTCAGGAAGCGGGCAGCGCCATAGGGGTCGAAATGCGCCTTGGCCGAGATGCCGACGCCGATGCCGTCCGCCTCGAATTCCTGGGCGCGAGAGAAGCTCGCCATCGTCAGCTTGGACTTGGCCAGCGCCAGCGCGGTGAAATCGGGATCGCCGTCGGAGGCAACGCGGGTGACGACCCGCGCCTGGTCCTCGCGGCTGGTGGCGTGTTTCGCCAGCACGTGCGCCATCTCGTGGCTCAGCACCGAGGACAATTCCGAGGTGTCGTTGGCGAGCGCGATCAGGCCGCGGGTGACATAGAGCTGCCCGGTCGGCAGGGCGAAGGCGTTGACCGCCCCCGAGTTCAGGATGGTGACCTTGTAGCCCTGCTCCGGATGATCGGACGCCGCAACCAGCCGCTCGACGGTCTTGTTGATCAGGGCCTCGAGATGAGGATCATCGTACGCGCCACCATAGGTGGTGAGGATGCGTTCATGCTCGCGATCGGCCGCGGGCGTGGTCTGCACGATGGCCGGCTTCGGCCGCGGCGTCGGCAACGGTGCCGTGCTGGTCTGCACATTGCCCATGCCGCTGCAGCCGGCGAGCGCGAGGCCCGCGCACAACAAGGCGGACGCGACCTGAAGGCCGCGAATCATCGCTCTCTCGTGCTGCTGCACAAATCCGTTCACGTCGCTACTCACGTACCTTCGTGGTCAGTTGTTGTTCAAAATTTCGATTTGGGCCACCCGGAGAATATCGATCCTCGGCCCAGAATTCCCGCCGCGCTGAGTCTCGACCCAGCCGCGCACCCGAATCCGTCGATTTTCGAGGGATTTAACGGCAAACCCGCCCGTCTCGAGCACGGGCATCATGCGCTTTGAAATAGTCACCGCGAAGCCCCGTGTCCAGTTGTATCCGAAGTTGAGATAGGTGGTCGCGCCCGCCTGTCGTACGGACAACACCTTCCCCTCGACAACCGTAAATCGCCCAATCCCAGACAAAATATCGTCTGGACTTTCCGCGTTTTTTATGACGGCCGCGCCCCAAATACCACGGTGATTGGCGCGGGCTTCGGCTTCCGCCGCCCCGAGCAGGCGCGCGCAGTCCGGATCCGCGATGTCAGCCGCGGCCAGTGCGTCGCCCTGCGCCAGCAATTCCCGCTGCACCAGTGTCCCGGAGCCCGTGAGTGTGACGAAGGCGCGCTGCCGTCCATAGCGGTCTGGCGCATCGTCGTCGCCGCGCAAGGTCACGTCGTGATTCGCAATCAGCGCCGTCAACGCCGCGCGAGCGTCGCGATGCGGGTCGGCGACGGTGGTCTCGATGCCAGCGAGCTTGATCTCGCGTCCGTCATCGAGACGGAAGCTGCTGCTGTCGACGATCTCGGTAACATGGCCATCGCCCTGCTCGGTGAACGCGCAAGGCGTGCCCGCATGTAGCGACGACACCGGGCCGATCGCGAGCGCAATCACGGCGAGCATCGGCAAGGCGCGATGCGCAGGCATGCTGTCGGCGTCCCCTGACAGATTCGACATGAGCACATCATCTCACGAAACATCCATTCCATCGAACGGAAAAAACGCATGTCGCAGCGGAGCTTGCTGCGCTAGCGACGCTGCGGCATGATACGGCCAACCACGATAACGGCCGTCGCTGATGCGGCGTGTCCGGCAGGGAGGACAATTGATGAGACGGATTCGATCCGGCGTGTGCGCGTCGCTGTTTGCATTGGCGTCGCTGTGTACGCTGGCCACCGCTGGCGCACAGGCGGAGGACAAGCCGCCGCTGAAGATCGGTGGCATCCTCGACATGTCGAGCCTGTATGCCGACATCACCGGTATCGGCAGCGAGACCGCGGCCAAGATGGCGGTCGAGGATTTTGGTGGCGAAGTGCTCGGCCGCAAGATCGAGGTGATCGCAGCCGACCATCTCAACAAAGCCGATCTCTCCGCCAACATCGCCCGCGACATGATCGACAACCAGGGCGTCGAGATGATTTACGACGTCGCGGCCTCCGCAACCGCGCTCGCCGCGGGCGAGATCGCCAAGGCCCGCAACAAGATCATCATGTTCAACGGTCCGGGCTCGATCCGGCTCACCAACGAGGCCTGCGGGCCGTACACGGTGCACTATGTGTTCGACACCTACGCGCAGGCCAACGTCACGGGCCTCGCCGCGGTGAAATCCGGGCTTGACACCTGGTTCTTCCTGACTGCGGATTACGCCTTCGGCCAGGACCTGGAGAAGGACACCAGCGCTGTCGTGACCAGGACCGGTGGCAAGGTGCTCGGCAGCGTCCGTCATCCGCTCAACACGTCGGATTTCTCATCCTTCCTGCTGCAGGCGCAGGCCTCCAAGGCCAAGGTGATCGGGCTCGCGAACGCCGGCGGCGACACCATCAACGCGATCAAGCAGGCGGCGGAGTTCGGCATCACCAAGGGCGGCCAGCGGCTGTCGCCGCTGCTCGCCTTCGTGTCCGACATCGACAGCGTCGGACTGGAGACTGCGCAGGGCCTGCTGCTGGCAGAAGCCTGGTACTGGGATCTCAACGACGACACCCGCGCCTTCACCAAGCGCTTCATGGCGCGCACCAAGCGGGTGCCGACCTCGGCGCAGGCCGGCGTCTATTCGTCGGTGCTGCATTATCTCAACGCGGTGAAGACCGCGGGGACCACTGAGCCAGGCGCCGTCATGAAGGTGATGCGCGACACCCCGATCAACGACATGTTCGCCAAGAACGGCCACATCCGCGCGGACGGCCGCATGGTGCACGACATGTATCTGTTCGAGGTGAAGAAGCCGAGCGAATCGAAGGGACGTTGGGACGATTACAAGCTGCTCGCCACCGTGCCGGGCGACCAGGCGTTCCAGCCGCTAGAGCAATCCCGCTGCCCGCTGGTGAAGAAGTGAAGCAACGTCGTTCCGGGGCGATGCGAAGCATCGAACCACAGATGCGCAATTGCGCATCGGGGGACGTCGACCTGAGTCCACCATCTCGAGATTCCGGGTTCGCGTCTTCGACGAGCCCCGGAACGACGGAAAAAAAGCCCAACTAATAAGAACGAGGCATCGCCCATGTCCGACATCGTCCTGCAGCAACTCGAAGACGGCCTGCTCACCATCACCATGAACCGTCCGGAGCGGCGCAATGCGCTCAATCCGGAGATGACCAAGGCGCTGGTCGACGCGGCGACGCGCGCGGTCGAGGATACGGCCGTGCGCGCGGTGCTGCTCAAGGGCGCCGGCGGCACCTTCTGCGTCGGCGGCGACGTCAAGTCGATGGCTGAGGGCAGGGCGCCGACGATGTTCGAGGCCAAGGTCTCCACCTTGCGCGAGCGCATGGAGGTGTCGCGCATTCTGCATCTGATGCCGAAGCCCGTGGTGGCGCAGGTCGATGGCGCCGCGGCCGGTGCCGGCCTGTCGATGGCGCTGGCGTGCGATCTGCGCGTGGCGTCCGAATCGGCCAAGATCACGACCGCCTTCGCTAAGGTCGGTTTGTCCGGTGATTACGGCGGCACCTATTTCCTCACCCAACTGCTCGGCAGCGCCAGGGCGCGCGAACTCTATCTGACCTCGCCGGTTCTGACCGCCAGCGAAGCGCTTGCATTGGGCATGGTGACGAAGGTCGTGCCCGACAGCGAGGTCGAGGCTGCCGCGCGTGAATTGGCAATGTCGCTGGCGCAGGGCCCGACAGTGACGCTCGGCTACATCAAGCGCAACATCAACAACGCCGAGACCTCCTCGTTAGAGGCCTGCTTCGACGGCGAGGCGATCCATCACTCCCGCTGCAGCGAAACCGCCGACCACAAGGAAGCCGCCAAAGCCTTCGTCGAAAAGCGCAAGCCGGTGTTTCAGGGAAAGTAGTTGCGCGCTTGCCGTCATTGCGAGGAGCGAAGCGACGACTTGTCCGCCGTAGCCGGAAGGTCGACGGCGGAAGCAATCCAGAATTCTTGCATTGCTCTGGATTGCTTCGCTTCGCTCGCAATGACGCGAGGATGAAGAGGATTCTTGCTAGGCGCAGCTGTCGCGAGAGAAGCGTGTCATGAACCATCTCCACCTCCGTCAGATCTGCCTGGTGGCGCCCAAGCTCGAACTCGTGGTCTCCGACATCACCGCGATCATGGGCCTCGAGGTCTGCTATCGCGACCCGCATGTCGGCAAATACGGGCTGGAGAATGCGCTCATGCCCGTCGACAGCATCCTGCTCGAAGTGGTGTCGCCGGCGCGCGAAGGCACGGCGGCCGGCCGCTTCCTCGACAAGACCGGCGGCCGCGGCGGCTACATGGCGATCTTCGCCTGCGACGATCCCGATGCGCGTGGTCGCTGCGCCAATGCGCTCGGCGTGCGGACCGCCAACGTGATCGATCACGCGCCCTATCACGGCGTGCAGCTGCATCCGCGCGATTGCCGCGCCGCCTTCATCGAGTTCAATCACACCGACGGCAGCGACGATGTGTTCGGCGCCTATCCGCCAGCCGGGCCGGATTGGCAGCGCGCGATCCGCAAGGACGTCACGCGGGCGCTGATTGCAGTCGAACTGCAAAGCGAGGCGCCGGCCGATCTCGCCTTGCATTGGGGACGGATCCTCGGCATCGCGCCGACCATCGATGCCGACGAAATGCCGCAGCTCGAACTGCCGAATGGGCGCATCCGCTTCGTACCCGGCGAGGAGGAGATCATGAGTGGGCTGATATTTCGGGTAGCTGATGTTTCGCGAGTCCTCGCCGCGGCCCAGGCACGCGGGCATGCGGTGACGGACGACAGCTTCATGCTTGGTGGCGTGACGTTTTCGCTAACAGCGTGAGCCATTGCGTTTAGCCGTCGTCCCGGGCAAGCGAGCAAAGCGAGCGCTGACCCGGGACCCATACGCCGCGGCCGTGCTGTGAGGCAGTCCGGTCGGTACCTTTCGTAACAACAAACGCCGCGGCGTATGGGTCCCGGCGCGAGGCCGGGACGACATCGGGGTGTGGCGCAGACGAGGCGCCGTCACCGTCCCTTGAAATTGGCGACGCGCCGTTCCTCGGTAGCCTTGACGCCTTCCTTGAAGTCCTCGGTGGCGCGCAGCCGGGTCTGCTCTTCGAGCTCGTGATTCGTCGCCGACATCACGCGGTCGGCGAGGCCGGCACGCATCGTGGCGCGGGTCGAGACCAGGCCGAGCGGCGAGCATTCGGCGATCTCGGCAGCGAGCTTCAGCGCGGCCGAGCGCACTTGATCCTGCGGCACCAGCACGTTGGCAAGGCCCCAGCGATAGGCCTCCTCGCCGGTGACGCGACGGCTGGTGTAGAACATCAGCTCCGCATTGTTCTTGCCGATCAGCTCCGGCAGCGTGGCCGTGAGCCCGAAACCCGGATGGAAGCCGAGCTTAGTGAAGTTGGCCGAGAAGCGCGCCTC
Source organism: Bradyrhizobium sp. (assembly GCF_049798375.1). Taxonomy (GTDB): domain Bacteria; phylum Pseudomonadota; class Alphaproteobacteria; order Rhizobiales; family Xanthobacteraceae; genus Bradyrhizobium. The sequence goes on along the minus strand of NZ_JBARGP010000056.1, from coordinate 1,060 downwards.
GGGGCAGGTGACGCGGAAATCGGCCGACACCGCGAGGCCAAGGCCGCCGCCGATTGCGGCGCCCTGCACCGCGGCGACGATCGGCTTCTTGGCGCGGAAGATGCGCACGGCCTGGATGTAGAGATGGTTGATCGGGCCGAGACTGTCGGCCGGATCGCCCTTCGCCTTGCTCTCGGTCTCGCGGGCTTCCTGGGCCTGCCGCGCCGGATCGTTGAAATTGGCGCCAGCGCAGAACGCCTTGCCCTGGGCTGCCAGTACCGAGGCGCGAATCTCGATGTTGTTGTCGAACTGGTCCAGCGCGTCGGCGATCTGGTTGATCAGCGAAATGTCGAAGAAGTTCAGCGGCGGCCGGCGGATTTCGATCAGGCCGACATGGTCGTGGACCTCGACGCCGATGTCAGTGAATTTGGTCATGTGGTGTCTCCGGTGAGCGTAAATGTAACCGCCCGGGCGGCGCATCCTCTCCCCTTGTGGGAGAGGGTGGATCGCCGGCGCGGATGCGACGGCGAGCCGGGCGAGGGGTCTGTCTCCGCGGATGCAGACCCCTCACCCGGCTCGCTTCGCTCGCCACCCTCTCCCACAAGGGGAGAGGGTACACTGAGCAAGCCGCTTAGGTTTCAAAATCAATGCCTACCGCAGCCCCAGCCCGCGCGCGATGATGCCGCGCAGCACTTCCGTGGTGCCGCCCTGGATGGTCAGCTTCGGCGCGGTGCGGATTGCGAAGGTGAGCTGCTGCTCCAGCGTCTCGCGATTGCCGGCTTCTTCGTCGACGAACGCGGCGAGGTCGCGCACGCGATGCGGCAACCGCTGCTCCCACACCGTGCCGATGTCCTTGACGATCGAGGCCTCCACCACCGGCTCCTTGCCGGCCTGCAGCATGCCCGCCACCGACACCGACATGCGGCGCATGGTGTGAACTTGCGCGACCAGCCGTCCGATGCCCTCGGCGCTGCGGCTGTCCGGATTGGGGCCGACCGCGCGTACGAGCTCGGTCAGCACGTAATAGGTCTCGAGGAAACGTTCGGGCCCCGAGCGTTCATAAGCGAGCTCGCTCGTTGCC
>NZ_JBARGP010000055.1:0-10102 GCF_049798375.1 Bradyrhizobium sp. | reverse complement strand
CGGTCAAATTTCTGCTGTCATTCATCGGCTACAACCTTCATGCGGGGCGAGCGTTCGCGCAAGCCGTGGCCGAGCGAAACACGCTCGTCAAACACGAAGCACTCGCCGCGCCAGCGGCTTTCGCTTTTCGGAATCTGCTCGAGATATCTGAGGATGCCGCCTTTCAGGTGATAGACCTCGGCAAAGCCGTGGGCGAGCAGATGCGCGCTCGCTTTCTCGCACCGGATGCCGCCGGTGCAGAACATGGCGATCCGCCTGTGCTTGGCCGGATCGAGCTCGCGCGCGGTAAAATCCTTGAATTGACCAAAGCTCGCGATGGCCGGATCGCGTGCGCCTTCAAAAGTCCCCATCGCGACCTCGAACGCATTGCGCGTGTCGAGCACCAGCACATCGTCCGCGGCGATCAGCGCGTTCCACTCGGCCGCGTCGACATAGGTTCCGACCTGGCGGGTCGGGTCGGCCAAGGGATCGCCGAGCGTGACGATCTCCTTCTTCAGCCGGACCTTCAACCGTCCGAACGGCATCTCGGCGGCAACGGAGTACTTCAACTCGAGATTGTCGAGCCGGCCGCCGAATAGGACGCCGTGCTGGAACTCCTCGATCAGCGCATCGATCTCCTCGGGAGGACCTGCCAGCGTTCCGTTAATACCTTCGTGCGCGAGCAACACGCTACCTTTCAACCCACGGCGAGCGCAGAGCGCATGCAACGGGGCGCGCAGTGCCCGGAAATCCGGCAGCGCGGCGAATTGATAGAAGGCGGCGACCTTGAGAGCCATGCCGCCATTTAGCAGCAGATCTGCCGGCAGCAAAGCTGGTATCCCAGCCATTGCCCAGCCGGGAAAGAATGTGTCATGAAACCCGCCAACGCGGTCATTTCCGTCCCGTATTCACGACGAAGCGAGCACGAATGAGAAGCTTCCACTTCCCCGGCCGGTCCACGGTGCATGCCCAGAATGCCATGGTGGCGACCTCGCATCCGCAGGCTGCACTTGCGGCGATCGAGGTGATGCGAGCGGGTGGCACCGCAGCGGACGCGGCGGTCGCGGCCTGCGCGCTGCTCGGCGTGATCGAGCCGCAATCGACCGGTATTGGCGGCGACTGTTTTGCCTTGGTGCAGCCGAAGGGCGACGGCAAGATCGTCGTCTATAACGGCTCCGGCCGGGCGCCCGCAGCGGCCAATGTTGAGTGGTATCAGGAGCGGAAGATCCATTCAGTGCCGCTGACCTCGGCGCATGCCGTCTCGGTCCCCGGTGCCGTCGACGCCTGGGACCGCATCCTGCGTGACCATGGCCGGCTCGGCCTCGACCGGCTGCTGCAGCCTGCGATTCGCGCCGCTGAAGAGGGCTACGTGGTGGCGCCGCGCATCGCCTTCGACTGGAAGAACAATTTCGAGAAGCTGAAGAATGGCACCAACACGGCGCACTATCTGCTGCCGGGCGGCAAGCCGCCCGTTGCCGGCGATGTGATCCGCCAGCCGGAACTGGCGCAGACACTGCGCGCCATCGCCAAGGACGGTCCGTCCGCGTTCTATCGCGGTCCGATCGCCGAGGACATGGTCGAGACCCTGCGCGGCATCGGCGGTCTGCATACGCTGGAGGATTTCGCCAATCATTCCACCGAGGCGACGAGCCCGATCGGCACCATCTATAAGGGCCTCGACGTCTGGCAGTGCCCGCCGAACGGCCCGGGCCTCACCATGCTGGTGATGCTGAACATCCTGTCGCGCTTCGACCTGACGAAATATGCGCCAGTGTCGGTCGAGCGCTTCCACCTCGAGGCCGAGGCCGCGCGCATTGCCTACATGATCAGGGAGCAGCATGTCGGCGATCCCGCCCACATGACGGTCGAGGTCGCAAGCATCATCGCCAGGGAATTCGCCGACGAGTACATCAATAAGATCAGCATGGAGCGAACGCTCGATCTGCCAAACGTCGCGCCGCCGATGAATCCGGATACGGTCTACATCACCGTCGTCGATCGCGATCGCAACGTCTGCTCCTTCATCAATTCGATCGCGCACGCTTTCGGCTCCGCGATCGTCTCGAACAACACGGGCGTGCTGCTGCAGAACCGCGCCGGCGGCTTCCGCATCCAGCCGGGTCATCCGAACTGCATCGGGCCCGGCAAGCGGCCGCTGCACACCATCATTCCGGCGCTAGTCACCAGAGGCGGCCGCGCGCAGATGTCCTATGGCGTGATGGGCGGGCAATATCAGCCGACTGGCCAGACCCACGTGCTGACCAACATGCTCGATTATGGCTGCGACGTGCAGGAGGCGATCGATATGCCGCGCGGCCTGCACTACGAAGGCAACTATCAGCTCGAGGACAGCGTGCCGGCCGCGGTCGTCGAAGGACTGCAAAGGCTCGGTCACAAGACCACCAAGCTGGTGCCGCCGCTCGGCGGTGGCCAGGCGATCTGGATCGACTGGGACAAGGGCACGCTGACCGGCGGCTCCGATCCACGCAAGGACGGCTGCGCGCTGGGATATTGAGAGGCGGGATAACGCCGCTGCTCCTCTCGTCATTGCGAGGAGCCGAAGGCGACAAAGCAATCCAGAGCTCAGCAAAAGACCTGGATTGCTTCGTCGCTCACGCTCCTCGCAATGACGAGATATGGTTGTCGTCGCCCGGCGTGACCGAGCGACCCAGTATTCCAGAGATGGTGATGATAAGTCGACAGGCTGCGGCGTACTGGATCGCCCGCCTGCGCGGGCGATGACAGCGGAGCGTGGAGCGGCGTTCGTCCGTCCTCAGTTCCATCAGCTGAAGCTGATCGCGCTAGGAACTCATCACGCCGCGTTGCTTTACCGTTCCCGGAACTACGCCCCGCTGCCGCTGTTAGCACGGCACCGAAGCGGGGCAGGCGTGCGTCGCTTCTCATGGAAGCGGCGGAGGCCGGTGCATGTCCGACAAGATCACTTCCCCTCGATCAGGATTCGACCGCCGCGCCTTCCTGACGGGCGCTGCCGGAACCGCGGTCGCCATTCCCCTCACGGCGCGTGCGGCGAATGAACCCGCGCAAGCGCCTATGGCACAAGACCCTGCGGCGCCGGTGCAGGTGACCTTGCGCATCAATGGCGAGACCAGGGCGCTGGCGCTCGATGCCCGCACCACCGTGCTCGACGCGCTGCGTGAACATGCTGGCCTCACCGGCTCCAAGAAGGGCTGCGACCATGGCCAGTGCGGCGCCTGCACGGTGCTGCTCGACGGCCAGCGCGTGGTGTCGTGCCTGACCCTGGCGCTTTCAGCGGAAGGGCGCGAGATCACCACTGTCGAAGGCCTCGCGTCGGACGGCAAGCTGCATCCGATGCAGCAGGCCTTCATCGATCAGGATGCCTTCCAGTGCGGCTACTGCACGCCGGGCCAAATCATGTCGGCGATCGCATGCGTGAGGGAAGGGCACGCCGACAGCGACGAGAACATCCGCGAATATATGAGCGGCAACATCTGTCGCTGTGCCGCCTATCCGAACATCGTCGCCGCGGTGAAGCAGGCCGCGCCTGAAATCCTGAAGGGATGATCGCATGCGCAGCTTCAGCTATCAGCGGGCGTCCGACCCGCAGGCCGCGCTACAGGCGCTGGCCGCCACATCCGCCGTCAACGCGCCGCTGACCCAATCGCCGACCCAGCCGCTCGCGGGCGGCACCACGTTGATCGACCTGATGAAGCTCGATGTGATGCGCCCCGAGCGGCTGGTCGACATCAATCCGCTCGCTGGAAATTGGGCGGAGATCAATCTGGATGGCGGCAACCTCAAGCTCGGCGCGCTCGCCCACATGTCGCAGGTGGCTGGGCATGCCGAGGTGCAGCAGCATTACCCTGTCATCGCCGACAGCCTTAAGCTCGCCGCGAGCCCGCAACTCCGCAACATGGCGACACTCGGCGGCAACGTGTTGCAGCGGACGCGATGCAGCTATTTCCGCGACGTCTCCTATGCCGAATGCAACAAGCGCAATCCCGGCTCCGGCTGTGCCGCGATGGACGGCTTCAACCGCATGCATGCGGTGCTCGGCACTTCCGATCAGTGCATCGCCACCTATCCCGGTGATTTCGCCCAGGCGCTGATCGCGCTCGACGCTGATATCGAGATCACCGGCAAGGCCGGCCCGCGCACCATGCGGTTCGCGGAATTCCACAAGGCGCCCGGCGATACGCCAGCGATCGAGACCGTGCTGGCACCGGGCGAACTGATCTCCGGCTTTAGCGTCAACGGTCGCTGGCCGCGCTCGGTCTATCTGAAGGTGCGCGACCGGCAGTCCTATGAGTTCGCGCTCGCCTCCGCGGCCGTCGCACTCGACCTGCAGGATGGCGTCATCAACGACGCGCGCCTGGCGCTGGGCGGCGTCGCCACCATACCGTGGCGGGTTCGTGAGGCGGAAGGCCTGCTGAAGGGCCAGAAGCTCGACGACGGACTGGCCGAGCGTGCGGCCGCGGTTGCCTTCGCTGACGCAAGCGGCCGCCAGCACAACGCCTTCAAGATCGCGCTCGGCAAGCGGGTCGTGGCGCACGCCTTGAAAAAGGCTGCAACGATGGAGATCTGACCATGTCGACCACAGCTCCCGCGCCCAAAGCCAATATGGGCCAGCCGATCCCGCGTTACGACGCCGTCGCCAAGGTGACCGGCCGCGCCGAATATGCGGCCGACGTGCCGCTCGCCAACCCCGCCTATGCCTATCTCGTCACCTCCGCCATCGCCAAGGGCCGGATCGATAGCTTCGATCTGGCCGAGGCTCGGCGCGTGCGGGGCGTGATCGACATCGTCACGCACGAGAACGCCGAGAAACTCAAGGACGCAAAGCTGTTCTCCAACGGCGGCTACATGTCGACCACGATTCAGCCGCTGACATCGGCCGAGGTCGCCCATGACGGCGAGATCATCGCCGTGGTGCTGGCGGAGAGCTTTGAGGCGGCGCGCGAGGCCGCGCATAGGGTCAAAGTGAGCTACACCACGATGCCCTCGAGTGCGAGCTTCGATTCGGAGGGTACCACGGCGGCCGGCGCCAAGGGCCAGCTCGCGCAGTTCAAGGAAGATCCTGAGGTCGGCGACTTCGCCAAGGCTTTCGACGACGCCGACGTGAAGGTCTCGGCGGAGTACGAGACGCCGACGCAGCACCATAATCCGATCGAGCTGTTCGCGACCAGCTGCGCCTGGAGCGGCGACCAGCTGACCATCTACGAGCCGAGCCAGTATGTCTACGGCCTGAAGAACGGCGTGGCCGCGCAGCTCGGCATCGACGCCGACAAGGTGCGGGTGATCAATGCCTATGTCGGCGGCGCCTTCGGCTCCAAGGGTTCGCTGACGCCGCGCACCGCGATCATCGCGTCGCTGGCGCGACGGTTGAATCGTCCGGTCAAGCTGGTGGCGACTCGCGACCAGGGCTTTACCATCGCGACCTACCGCGCCGAGACGCGACACCAGATCAAGCTCGGCGCCGGCCGCGACGGCAAGCTGGTGGCGCTGCGCCACGATGGTCACGAGATTTCCTCGCGCGCCGATGCCTATGCGGTCGGCGGTACCAAGACCACGACGCGCCTGTACGCCTGCCCGAACGTCGCGAGCATGGTGTCGATCGTGCGGGCCGACCGCAACACGCCGGGCTTCATGCGCTCGCCGCCGGAGGTGCCGTATCTGTTCGCGCTGGAGAGCGCGATGGACGAACTCGCAGTCGAGCTCAACATGGATCCGGTCGAGCTGCGCAGGGTCAACGACACCATGACGGAGCCGATCAAGGGCAAGCCCTATACGTCGCGCTCCCTGATGACCTGTTTCGACGAGGCGGCGAAAGCCTTCGAGTGGTCGAAGCGCACACCGGCGCCGCGCTCGATGAGCGACGGCGACTGGCTGATCGGCTATGGCTGCGCCACCACCTGCTATCCGACGCAGATGGCGCCGGCCGCGGCGCGGGTGCGGCTGCAGCGCGACGGCCGTGTGCGCGTGCAGATCGCCGGCCATGAGATCGGCAACGGAGCCTATACAGTGATCGCGCAGGCCGCGGCCGACCGGCTCGGAGTGCCGGTCGAAAACGTCAGCGTCATGATCGGCGACAGCGACCTGCCGCCGGCGCCGGTCGCGGGCGGCTCGAATTCCACCGCCAGCACCTGCTCGGCGGTGATGAAGGTCTGCGACCAGGTGCGGCAGCGGCTGCTCAAGGCCGTGATGCCGGACGAGGGTATGATCAACAAGGCCAAGGAGACGGTCGGTGTCGGCCGCACGCCGGTGACCGATGCGGCGCATGGTGACCAGCCGCTCGACCGTGAGAAGGCGTTCGACGCGCTCGGCGTCAGCGTGGTCGAGGAGTATGGCGAGTGGAAGCCGGAGGGCGCACCGCTCGATTCTTTTCATGCGATGTACGCAGGTCACGCGCGGCTGATCGGCGGGCCGGAGTTCGGCGACAAGATCGCCTATGCCTTTGGTGCCGAGTTCGTCGAGGTGCGCATCAACCGCATCACCCGCGAGATTCGGGTGCCGCGGCTGGTCGGCGCCTTTGCCTGCGGCCACATCATGAACCCGCGCACCGCGCGCAGCCAGTTGATGGGCGGGCTGATCTGGGGCATGTCCTCAGCGCTGCTGGAAGTCACCGAGATCGACCCGCGCAATGCGCGCTACGTCAACGACAACCTTGCCGATTATCTGGTGCCGGTGAATGCCGATGTGCCCAGCGTCGAGGTGATCCTGGTTTCCGAGCAGGACGACCAGATCAACCCGGCCGGCGTCAAGGGGCTCGGCGAACTCGGCAATGTCGGCACCAATGCCGCGGTCTGCAACGCGATCTTCCACGCCATTGGCCAGCGCATCCGCAAGCTGCCGGTCAGGCTGGAAAAGCTGGAGATCTGAGGCGATCGCGCTCAATTTGAGCGACTGGAAATGCAGGCCGCCTTGCGCTAAACAGCGCTCCCGTTGAACAGCAAAGGCGGCTTCAAGGATGCGGCGCTCGAGATTGAAGACAATTGCGATCATGCCAGCGATGGCCCTCGCGCTGGCGGCGATGACTGCCGTGGCTGCGCCGACGGTTGCCTCGGCGCAAACCAAAGGAAAGATCATGACCACGTCATCAGGATTGCAGATCATCGACACCCAGGAAGGCACCGGTCCGTCGCCGAAGCCTGGCCAGACCTGCGTCATGCACTACACGGGCTGGCTCTACGAGAACGGCCAAAAGGGCAAGAAATTCGACTCCTCCGTAGACCGCAACGAGCCGTTCGAATTCCCGATCGGCATGAAGCGCGTGATCGCCGGCTGGGACGAAGGCGTCGCCACCATGAAGGTCGGCGGTAAGCGCACCCTGATCATTCCGCCGCAGCTCGGCTACGGCGCGCGCGGCGCCGGCGGCGTGATCCCGCCGAACGCGACCTTGATGTTCGATGTCGAGCTGCTGGGAGTGAAGTAATTAGCGGCGACCGGTGCGCCTCTCGTTTCCCACAACGGGAGAGGTGCACCGCGTTCGGCGAAGCGGGCTTCGTCCTATCAAACACATAAAGACCGGCCCCGTGAGGGACCGGTCCTTATCACCGACGCTCGCGCGCGCTAGCACCAAGCGTCCGCAGGGGAATGTCGTTCAAAGATTCTTGTTCGTCGCGGCCGCCGCGTCGTTCACGGCGTCCTTTGTGGCTTGCTTGGCGTCGCCCATCGCCTTTTGGCCCTTGCCCTTGACCTCCTGCACGGCGCCTTCGCCCTGCATACGGTCGGAACCGGTGGCCTCGCCAATACCCTGCTTAGCCTTGCCGATGGCCTCATTGGTCGTGCCCTTGATCTTGTCAGCGGTGGCACCCATGGTGTTCTCCTTCGTGTTGCTCGTGGTTTGACAACGCATGCGCTGGAGAATGGTTCTGGGAACCTGTGTGGCGTTGTTGCGGCATTTTAGCTAGGCTGTGGCAGTTCCCTCTCAGCAAAGAACGGCGACAATGACAGGTTCCCACGATCACGATCATCACGACCATTCGCATGACCACGATCATGATCGGTGGAAACACGATGGCGTGCGCGTCATCCCCGGCGATCAGCTCGATCCCAATGTGCCGTCGACGGCCGGCATGGACCGCAAAGCCGCGATCAACTTCGCTCGCGTCGGCGCGCAGAAGCTGTGGGCGGGCACGGTGACGATCAGGCCCGACGCCAAGACCGGCGCGCATCACCACGGCCATCTCGAAAGCATCATCTATGTGGTGAAGGGCAAGGCGCGGATGCGCTGGGGCGAGAAGCTGCAGTTCGTCGCCGAGGCCGGCCCGGGCGACTTCATCTTCGTGCCGCCTTACGTGCCGCATCAGGAAATCAATGCCAGCCCCGACGAAGTGCTGGAATGCGTGCTGGTGCGCTCGGACGGCGAGGCGGTGGCGGTCAACATCGACATCGAGCCGGTCGAGAAGCCGGAGAGAGTGCTGTGGATCGACCCGGTGCACCGCGATCCGGCGGAGAAATGACGAGGTCGTCGCAGATGACTTCGTCATCCCGGGGCGCGCGAAGCGCGAACCCGGGATCTCGAGATTGGCTCGTGTCTATTTTCATAACATCGGGAATCCGGGTTCGACGCTGACGCGTCGCCCCGGAATGACGTGCCTAACTTAGGCACAGCTCTCACCGCGTCATTGCGAGGAGCGTAAGCGACGAAGCAATCCAGACTGCTTCCGCTGATACATTCCTGGATTGCTTCGCTTCGCTCGCAATGACGGTGGAAAACTAAGCAAACACGCTGTGATCGATCGGCGCGGGCGGCACGACATAGCCGTAGCGCGTGTTGGACGGCTCCGGGTCGAGCTTCTCATATTCGGTCTTCATTGCCGCGAAGCGGTCGCCCTTGAGCTCCAGCATCGCGTGCTTGGGCTGGACACTGTAGAGCCGGGCGTTGTTGTCGCCGAAGATCGCCGTCTTCACCGCTCCGGTAGCCGGCCCGAGCGGCGCGAAGCCGAACTGCTTCTGCATCACCTCCGGAATCTCCAGTCGCCGCAAGCCCTCGATCTGCCATTGCGGAGCGCCGGTCCACAGCGCGTCCGTGCCCCAGCAGACGTGATCGACGCCGAGGCCCTTGATCAAGGTGCCCATCAGCGCAGCGCAGACATTGGGCTCGGCCACCAGCGTGGTCGCGAACAACTGCCCGACATCGCCATAGACGTTGTTGACGCCATGTTGCGCCGGGATGTCGGCGAGATCGCTGGTCCAGGCGATCCGGCCGGTGCGCAGGAATTCGGCGAGCGCGACCTTGGGATCGCCGCCGACATGGCGATAGGCCGAGTGATAGATAACGAAATTGAGCTGCGGCCAGTCCTTCGCCGCCTGGCCGACATCGGCGACATCGGCGAAGCCGCGCAGGTTCGGGAACTGCTTCTCGAGACCGGGCGGAAACAGCCCCTTGTGGATGCAGACATTCTTGATGTCGGCCTTGAGCATCTTCTCGTAGCCTTTGTAGGCGACGTTCCCGTCGTCCATCCGCCAGGGATAGTGGCTGATCTCCTTGTGGGTGTTGTCGCCGATCGTATAGCCCTTGCAGGACTCCGGTTTCAGCGCCAGCCCCGCGTCGAGCTTGTCGAGCCAGCCCGGCTGGCCCGGCGTGAAGATGGCGTGACAGAACAACCGTCGCGCGCCGGCTTCCTCGTTGATCCTGCGCCGTGCATCCGCCATCTGCTCGTTGGTCAGGAACCAGTCCTGTTCGATGTCCGACGGCGCGGACGAGATCAGCGCGATCTTGGTGTCGGAATCGAGAAACATCTCCTTCTTGTAGTTGTTGAACTTGAGGTCCTCGATGGTCTGCTCGTGGTCGCCGAGCTCCTTGTTCCAGCCGGCCTTGCCGACCGCCTTGCGCATGTCGAGGAAGGTGGTGATGCGGGTGTCGTCACGCAGGAAATGCGTGTGCATGTCCATGATGAACTGGTCTTTCAGCGCAGCGGCGCGCTCGTCCGCCATCGCGGGCGTCGCCGCTTCCGCCGGCGTGACGTCGAACAGTGGGCCGTAGACCTGGTACATGGCGAGAAACGAGGCGGCCATGCCGGCGGTGGTCTGGAAGAAGCGGCGGCGATTGAGGCCCTGCTTGCCGCCGAGATCGTCGGCCATCGCCAGCAGCCGCTGCTCGACTTCGCGCTGCCGCTCGTTTTGCGGATCGGGATAGAAC
>NZ_JBARGP010000054.1:0-13345 GCF_049798375.1 Bradyrhizobium sp. | reverse complement strand
CGCAGCGGACGAAGAGCGCGTAGTGTAGAGCTTGTTCGTTCTTGCTCCGCTGTCGTCCGGGCATCGAGCCGGACCCAGAGCCACCGAACTTTATTTTACGAAGGCTGGAGCGACAGCTAGCCTCTCGTACCTCTGCCTGTGTGTATGGATCCCGGCGTTCGCCGGGACGACGGCTATGGTTGCGGCGCGACCAACTGCAAACAACTACAAATGCGCCAGATAATGCGCGAGCGCGGTGATTTCCTCGTCGCTGAGGGGATAGGCAACATCGGCCATCGCTGCCTGCCCGCCGCCGGAGCGCACGCCTGATTTGTAGTCATGCAGTGCCTTCACCAGATATTCCTCGCGCTGGCCGGCGATGCGCGCAACGGCCTTGGTGCCAGCGAACGAATCGGTGTGGCAGGAGGCGCAGCGTCGCCCGGCGGCCGCCTGCTTGCCCTTTTCCGACAGATCCGGATTGTCGTCCTTGGCGCCCGATGCCGGCGCGAGCTGCGCGAAGTAGGCGCCGAGATTGCGGATGTCGTCGTTATTGAGCTGCTCGACGATCGGCTGCATCTGCTCGTTCTTGCGCGAGCCGGAGCGGAAATAGACCAGCTGCCACTGGATGTATTGATCGAGCTGGCCGGCGAGCGAGGGAATGTTTTCCATCTCGGAAATGCCGTTCTCGCCGTGGCAGCCGGCGCAGATTTCTGTCGCCTTGGCCTTGCCGGCGGCGAGGTCGGCCGCCTGCACGACCCCGGCGCCGGACAAGCATGCCGCAACGACGAGCGCGCTGCCGATCAGGACCTTCCGCATCTGTTCCTCTCCGGGCGTCATCGCCGGCTTGTCACCGATAACGCTCTTATTGTTGCTTTCGACATCACGATCAAAACAAAAAGCTGCGGCCGCCGTGAGGCAGCCGCAGCCCCTTTGTCACGCTATCACTTCTTGCTGTAGCTGATGCGATAGATCGCACCGGCCCAATCATCCGCGACCAGGATCGAGCCATCCTTGTCGAGGATGATGTCGTCCGGACGGCCGAGATAGCCTTGGTCGCCCTGGATCCAGCCATCGGCGAACACTTCCTGCTTGGCGTTCTTGCCGTCGGGACCGACGATCACGCGCATGATGCGGCCGCCCTGGTACTTGTGCCGGTTCCAGGAGCCGTGTTCGGCGATCAGGATGTTGTCCTTGTACTCGGCGGGGAACTGGTTGCCGGTGTAGAACTTCATGCCGAGCGGCGCCACATGCGCACCGAGCTTAAGCACGGGCGGCGTGAACTCCGAGCACTTGTGGCCCATCGCGAATTTCGGATCCGGGATGTCACCTTCGTGACAATAGGGATAGCCGAAATGCTCACCGATCTTGTCGATCATGTTGAGCTTGTCGGAGGGCGTGTCGTCGCTGAGCCAATCCCGAGCGTTCTCGGTGAACCAGTACTTGCCGGTGCGCGGATCGACGTCGCCGCCGACGCTGTTGCGGACGCCGAGCGCCCAGATCTCGGCATTGCCGGTCTTAGGATCGACGCGGCGGATCTGCGATACCGAGGTCGGCGGGATGCCGATGTTGAAGGGCGGTCCGAACGGAATGTAGAACCAGCCTTCCTTGTCGACCGCGATATATTTCCAGCCATGCGCGGCATAGGATGGCATGTCGTCATAGACCACCTTGCCTTCGCCGAGCTTGTCGAGATTGTCTTCCGGGTTGTCGTAGCGGACCAGCTTGTTGACCTCGATCACGTAGAGCGCGCCGTCCTTGTAGGCGAGGCCGGTCGGCATGTTCAGACCCTTGAGGATGGTCTTGACCTCTTTCTTGCCGTCCTTGTCGGTGATCGCATAGACGTTGCCGAGGCCGAACGAGCCGACGAACAGCGTGCCCTTGTCGCCCCAGGCCATCTGGCGCGCGGCCAGCACGCCGGGCGCGTAGACCTCGATCTTAAAGCCTTCCGGCAGCTTGATCTTCTTGATGAGGTCGGCGAGTTCCTGCTCCGACGCACCGGTCGGCGGACCGGACGGCGGCGCCAGGCCCTTCTGCTGCTCGGTCTCGTCGCCGAGGAACCAGTCATCCGGCGGGTGCGTCCAGAACTCCTTGTTGCCGGATTCGTATTTCTTCAGCGCCTTGCCATCTGATGACGGCTGCGGCTGCGCGCTGGCGATCGTGGTTCCGGCGAGAAAGCCGATCGCTGCGAGCGCAAGAATGCCTCGGTGGAAAACCGATTTCATCGCTTCACTCCCCTGGCAGCCTCAAGGCTGCGACTGTCGTTGTCTTTGACGTTATTGTTATTCGTTGCCGTGTCCGACCGCCCTCGCAGGTGGCCCTTGTCTGGCACCTCCGTGGGTCAGACCGAAAAATGTTACCACATCTTCGCCGTGTGAGAAGCGGCGCGATCACGCTTCATCGTGCTCGCACGAACAAAACCATGGCACATGCGCGAGATCGGCAGTCGCTTTGCAGCGCAAAAGACGACCATGGGCCGCAACAACGTCAATCGCACTGTCAGTCCGCGCCTATCCAACCCAGCCGGCTCAAAGAGATGCCATCGCGCACCGCCGACGAGATGATAAGAGGAGATGCCGCTGGCAGCCATGTGCTGTTCGCGCGGCATCAACCGATCTCCCAAGTGTTCGAGGACGCCGACCATGGCCAATCTGCCCCAGCTTCCGATTCCTGCGGCCGGTGCCGGCGTACTCGACCTGCTGCGGCAGTTCAGAAGTGATCGCGCCGCAGCGGCCGCCTATGGCGAGGCTTGCCTCGCGCGCAGCAAGGCTATCGAGCCCCAGCTCAAGGCTTTTGAATATCTGCCGACTGATGTTGCACCCAAAAGCGGGCCGCTCGCCGGCATTCCGGTCGCGATCAAGGACATCATCGCCACCAACGACATGCCGACCACGAACGGCTCGCCGATCTATCGCGATCATGTGCCGGCGGCCGATGCCTGGGTGGTGGAACGATTGCGCAATCTCGGCGCCACTATTTTCGGCAAGACCGTGTCGACCGAATTTGCTTGGCGCCATCCCGGACCGACCGTCAATCCCTGGAATCCCGGGCACACTCCGGGCGGTTCCTCGTCAGGCTCGGCGGCTGCGGTGGCCGCCGGCCTGGTGCCGCTGGCGCTGGGCACGCAGACGCTCGGCTCGGTGATACGGCCCGCCGCGTTCAACGGCATCGTCGGCCTCAAGCCGAGCTTTGGCGCGATCCCGCGCGTGGGCGTACATCCCCTGAGCTTCTCGCTCGATCATGTCGGCTTCTTCGCCCGCCGCGTCGACGACGTCGCCTTCGGACTGTCGCTGCTGGCCGGCTCCACCGACGGTGACATTCACGGCCGCCCGCTGCCGGCGCTCACGGTCGACGTCGACACCGGCGTGATGCCGCTCGACAGACCGCGGCTCGCTGTTGTGCGGTTCGCCAAATATGAGCGCGCCGAGCCTGAGCAGAAGCAGGTGTTCGAGGCCACGATCGAAACGCTGCGCAGCGCCGGCGCCATCGTCGAGGAGCGCGAGCTCACGGCGCTCGATGCCGTCAATTGGAGTGCGATCAACACGATCATCCTGAGCGAAGCGACCGTGATCTTCTCCGACCTGATCGCGCGCTTCCCCGATCGCGTCAGCGACGTAATGAAGGGGCATGTCGAGACCGGCAGGACCAAGTCGGCGATGGAGTATCTTGCTGCCAAGGCCGCGCAGGACAAGCGGCGCACGGCGCTTAGCTCCGAGCTCGAAGGCTATGATGCGGTGCTCACCTTGCCGGCCTTCGGCGAAGCGCCGCGCGGGCTGGCATCGACCGGCGATGCCGAATATTGCGCACCCTGGACCTTCCTTGGCGCACCGGCCGTGACGGTGCCGGCGGGCTTCGGCAGGAACGGATTGCCGCTCGGCATACAGATCGCCGGCCGCTACCGCGACGACCTCAGGGTGCTGCGTGTCGCAAAATGGGTCGAGGCGACACTCGGCTTCGACCCCGGCGTCCCCATGCTCTCGCGTTAGCGCAACGCCCTGTACGGCAAAACCCACTGGCTGGCCTCCAGCGGGCGCGGTAAAAGGCCGATATGGCAATTACAGACATTGCAAGCAGAACCTACAATCACGGCTGGCGGCTCGATCCGATCGTGCGCAGCCTGCTCGATACCGATTTCTACAAATTACTGATGATGCAGATGATTCGGGAGTTCTACCCGAATCAGCGGGTGACCTTTTCGGTCATCAACCGCACCAAGCGGGTGCGGCTTGCCGACGTCATCGACGAAGGCGAGCTGCGCGCCCAGCTCGACCATGCCCGCACCGTCCGCTTCTCCAAAAAGGAGCTGATCTGGCTTGCCGGTAATACCTTCTACGGCAAGACCCACATGTTCGAGCCCGGCTTCATCGCCTGGCTCGCCGATTTCGGGCTTCCTGAATACGAGCTGCACAAGGCGGACGGCCAGTACGAGCTGCACTTCCACGGTCCCTGGACTCATACTACCATGTGGGAGATTCCGGCGCTGGCGATCGTCAACGAACTGCGCTCGCGCCAGGCCATGAAGGGGCAGGGGCGGTTTGCGCTCGACGTGCTGTTCGCCCGCGCCAAGGCCAAGCTGTGGGCCAAGGTGGAGCGGCTGCGCAAGATCGACGACCTGCGCCTGTCGGATTTCGGCACGCGGCGGCGCCATGGTTTTCTCTGGCAGCGCTGGTGCGTCGAGGCGGTGAAGGAAGGGTTGGGGCCGTCCTTCACGGGCACGTCCAACGTGCTGCTGGCCATGGACAACGATCTCGAAGCCATCGGCACCAATGCGCACGAACTGCCGATGGTCGCCGCCGCGCTCGCCAAGAACGACGAGGAGCTGCGCTTTGCGCCCTATCGCATCCTCGACCAATGGCGGCAGACTTATGCCGGCAATCTGCTGATCGCACTGCCCGACGCCTTCGGCACCAAGGCATTCCTGCGCGACGCGCCGGACTGGGTCGCCGACTGGACCGGCTTCCGCCCCGACAGCGCGCCGCCGATCGAAGCCGGTGAAGAGATCATCGCCTGGTGGAAGGCCAGGGGGCGCGATCCCCGGCAGAAGCTGTTGGTGTTCTCCGACGCCATGGACGTCGAATCGATCGAAGAGATCAATCGCCGCTTCGGTGACAGGGTGCGGCTGTCGTTCGGCTGGGGCACCAACCTGACCAATGATTTTGTCGGCTGCTCGCCGGACGGCTCGGTCGATCTCGATCCGATCTCGCTGGTCTGCAAGGTCACCTCGGTCGATGGCCGGCCGGCCGTCAAGCTCTCCGACAATCCCGAAAAGGCGACTGGCGACCCGGCCGAGATCGCGCGTTACATCCGCGTCTTCGGCGATGCCGGCCGGGTGAGGGCGCCGGTCTACGTCTGAGCCCGAAGCGAATTGCACAGGGGTTGTGCAATCCCTACAATGAAACCGTCGTGGTTCGGTGCAGGGGCTGGTGCGCATGACGACGTTTGCGGGGATGACGCAGCGATGGTGGGCCGTCGGCCGGCCGTTGATGATCGCGCTGGCACTGGCGATCACACTGCTGGCAGCCGCGCAGCCAGCCATGGCCGACAAACGCGTGGCGCTGGTGATCGGCAATTCGACCTATCAGCATGCAAAGGGTACGGAAGGCGCGGCGGGCGGTGCGCGCGTGATCGGAGCTGCGCTGCAGAGCGCAGGCTTCACGCTGGCCGGCGGTGCGGTGCTGATCGATCTCGACAAAGCGAGCCTCGACCGGGCCATCCAGGATTTCGGCCGGCAGATTGCGGATGCCGATGTGGCGCTGGTCTATTACGCCGGCCACGCGATTCAGCTTCGTAGCTCCAATTTCCTGGTGCCGGTCGATGCCGATCCGAGCCAGGAGAGCGATGTCGATGCCCAGATGCTGCATGTCGGTTTGCTGCTGCATCAGCTGGAAGGATCGGCGAAGCGGCTCAATCTGGTGGTGCTCGATGCCTGCCACGACAATCCATTCCAGAGCCACGGCCTGACCGAGCCTGGGCTGGCGGCCATGCACGTACCGGATGGCACGTTGCTGGCTTATCCGGCACAGCCCGACATGGCGGTATCAGGCACGTCGGACGCCAACAATTTGTTCGCGATGACGCTCGCCGAGACCATGCTGGGTCCGGGCCTTGGGCTGCTCGACGTCTTCAACGAGACCGGCCTCACCGTGAAACGCAAGACCGGTGGCGCGCAGCAGCCGTTGGTTTCGCTCGCACCAATCAACGCGCATTTCCAGTTCGTTGCCGCGCCGCCGGCCATCGGTCCGAGAGCAGCGATCCCGGCTGCGCCCAAGGCCATCACAGGGATGCCGCAGCGCGCGCTGCTCTATGACGAGGATCCGACCGATCCAAAGGGCAAGCAGTATGTGGGCACGACGGTCTGGCGCACCGAACAGGTCAAGGCCAACGGCACCGAGAAAGCCGGGCTCGCGGTGCGTGCCGACATCGAGATTCCCGAACGCCATTTTAAGATGGTGCTGAGCTTGCGCCGGAACAGCGATGCGTCATTGCCGGCAAGCCATGTCGCCGAGTTGACCTTCGTCCTGCCGCCGGATTTCGTCGGCGCAGGCATCAGTAATGTGCCGGGCATATTGATGAAAGCGAATGAGCAGGCGCGCGGCACGCCGCTTGCTGGTCTGGCGGTCAGGGTGACCGAAGGTTTCTTCCTGGTCGGCTTTTCCAATGTCGACGCCGACCGGCAGCGGAATCTGGAGCTGCTGAAGCAGCGGGAATGGTTCGATATACCGGTCGTCTACGCGAACAAGCGGCGCGGCATCCTGGCCATCGAGAAGGGACCATCGGGCGACCGTGCCTTCGCGGACGCACTCGCGGCGTGGGACCGTGGCCAATAAATCTCGGCTGAAAGATGGAAGGGGCTTTGGAGCGGGCGAAGGGGTTCGAACCCTCGACCCCGACCTTGGCAAGGTCGTGCTCTACCACTGAGCTACACCCGCATCCTGCCACCGACACAGCGCGCACCGGCAACGCGCAGAGCTATGCCAAAAGCGGCGGCCGAATGCAACAGGGCTGCGACATCGAAAACCGGACAATATTTCTGGTTCCAGGTCTTGATCGGCGGCTTCCCACGAGCGCGTTCGGTCGCAATTGCTCGGATTTCCGCATTTTGCTCATTTCAGCCGCCCCGCTGACCGGTTTCCGATGGTTTTACGGCCGGCTGGAGGTCAGCGTCTGGCGTAACGATTCAAGCCAGTCGCCGAACCAGCCGCGCAATGTGGCCGCCAGGGTCTCGCCCTGAGCCGGATCACAATCGAAACTCGCCCACCACTCGACGAACGCGCGGTCCCCATCGACCACGGGCGTCACGCGCAATGTGGCCTGAAAATCGGTGACCGGCAGGGAGGCGGCGCCGCAAAATGCGTAGGTCTGCGACCGTTCGGCATCGGACAATGCCAATAGCCGCTGACGAATCTCGCGCCCCCGATAGGTCACATTCCGAACCGCACCGACGGCATCGCCCGATTTGCCGTCCTCGATCACGCTGCTTCCGGCACCGTCCACCCAAACCGAATAGTTATTGAAGTCGCGAATGACGTCCCAAATCGAGTGCGCCGGTTGCGCAAACACGGTGCTGTAATAGGCTCGGGCCATGGCATGTCTCCAAACGGCGTGAAACGACGTTGCGGACGGTGAATAGGCGCTAGGCAGACCGGCGAGCCACCCGATCCCCGATCACGGGCTAAAGCCAAGCCACGGGAACCGATTGAAATTTCGCCGTCGACCGCCACTTAAGGGAGGCAAAACCGTGTATTGAAGCGCGGACGGCAGGCCGACAGGCCTTGAGGCTCATTTCGAAAGCTTGGACGAGGAACTCCCGTGACCATAGTAGAGCAGGGCGGCGGAGCGGCGCCGCAGGCACCGGATCTGATCAAGGAAACCACCACCCAGGCCTTCGGCAAGGACGTCATCGAAGAGTCCAAGCGGCAACCGGTCCTGATCGATTTCTGGGCGCCCTGGTGCGGCCCGTGCCGGCAGCTCACTCCGATCCTGGAAAAGGCTGTCAAGGCCGCCAAGGGCAAGGTCAAGCTGGTCAAGATGAACATCGACGAGCATCCGACCATTCCCGGCCAGATGGGCATTCAGTCGATCCCGGCGGTGGTCGCTTTCGTCGACGGCCGGCCGGCCGACTATTTCATGGGCGCGGTGCCGGAAACCCAGGTCACGGCGTTCATCGAGAAGCTGACCGAGGGCGTGGTGGGTGAAGGCGAGCCTAACATTGCCGAGATCCTCAAAGAGGCCGAAGCCGTGCTCGCTGAGGGCGATCCGGCCGCTGCCGCCCAGATCTATGCCGAGGTGCTGGCGGTCGACGCCACCAATATCGCCGCGCTCGCCGGCCTTGCCAAATGCTACGTCACGTCGGGTGCGATCGAGCAGGCCAAGCAGACCCTGGCGATAGTCCCGGAGTCCAAGCGCAATGACGCGGCGATCTCGGCAGTGCAAGCCGCGATCGACCTTGCCGAGCAGGCGCAGTCGCTCGGCCCCGTCGGCGAGCTGGAGCAGAAGGTCGCGGCCAATCCGCTCGACCACCAGGCGCGATTCGATCTTGCCACTGCGCTGAACGCGGCCGGCAAGCGCGCCGAGGCCACCGGTCAGTTGCTCGAGATCGTCAGGCGCGACCGCAAATGGAATGATGACGGCGCGCGCAAGCAGCTCGTGCAGTTCTTCGAGGCCTGGGGCGGCGCCGACGAGGCGACCATCGACGGCCGCAGGCGGCTTTCGACGATCCTGTTTTCGTGACACAGCGCCGCGGGCGCGGCCATCGGACACGAGGCATCCATGCCGATCAATGCCGAATATCGCGGTCCGGCCGAGCTGCCGGAGATCATCCCGGTGTTTCCGCTGCCGGGTGCACTGTTGCTGCCGCGCGGCCAGATGCCACTCAATATCTTCGAGCCGCGCTATCTCGAAATGGTCGACGACGCCCTTCGCGACGGCCATCGCCTGATCGGGATGATCCAGCCGGATATAACGCATTCTCGCAATGAGGAACGGCCGGCGCTGTTTCAGGTCGGCTGCGTCGGCCGCATCACTCAGCTCGCCGAGTCCGGCGACGGACGCTACATCCTCGAGCTCACCGGCGTCTCCCGCTTCAAGGTGGTCGAGGAGATGACGGTGCTGACCGCCTATCGTCAATGCAAGGTGGATTATTTTCCTTTCATCGACGATTTCACCGCACGCAAGGGCGAGGACGAGGTCGATCGCGAGGCGCTGCTCGCCGTGCTGACCGACTTCCTCAAGGCCAATAATCTCAAGGTCGACTGGGAGGGCGTCGAGGCCGCGCCGAACGAAGCACTGGTCAACGCGCTGGCGATGATGTCGCCCTACGGCTCGGCGGAGAAGCAGGCCATGCTGGAAGCGCCTGATCTCAAGACCCGTGCGGAGATCCTGATCGCAGTGACCGAGATGGACCTTGCCAAGAAGCGCACCTCAGGCGACCCGCCGCTACAGTAACTCCAGACCCGGATTTTGCTGGCGATCAATAGCCCGCAATCGCCAGCGCCGTCACGCCCGCGAAGATCATCCAGCCAAAATGCCGTCCACGTGTCGCCCACGCATTGGCGCAGGCGGCAAAGCCGTACACGCAGGCCAGCGTGACGATGATCGCGTGGCGGGCGTGGTCCGATTGCATCCAGGGCACGAGCAGCAGCAACACGCCCCCACCGATCCAGGCCACCGTGCCGGCCTGCCAGACAAGGCGCAACAATGTACGCAGCCGCTTCGGCTCGATCTGCGCGCGGGCAAACACCTTGGTCTCACCGATCACGCCGTGAATCAGCGATGCCGCGATCGCGCCGATCCCCGAACATTGCAGCAGAACGTCTCCCATCGCGTGCTCCACTATCCATACACTACTGTACGTATGGTGGAGCATCGGCTGGCAAACGTCAATACACAAGTGTATGGTTGGTGACCTAACACGTGAGGGATGACATGATCGAGCAGCTCTCGGCCAAGGATTGGCTGGACCAGGGCCTCAAGGTGCTGGCCAAAAAGGGGTTCACCGCGCTCAAGGCCGAACCGATGGCCAAGGCCATGGGCGTCTCGCGCGGCAGCTTCTATTGGCACTTCACCGATATCGGCGCGTTCCATACCGAGTTGCTCTCACGCTGGCGCGAGGTCGCCGCCGAGCAGGTCATCACCGGCGTGGAGGCAGCTGCGAATGACCAGCCTCCGCTCGCCGTGCTGCTGCGCCGAACTTTTGCCGGCCGCCTCGCGCTGGAGAAGGCGGTACGCAGCTGGGCCGCGAGTGACGCCGGCGCGCGCAATGCAGTCCAGGCGATCGATCGCCGCCGGCTCGATTATGTGGCGAACCTGATCGCGGCCGAAGGCCTGACGTTGGAGGCGGCGCAGGCACGGGCGCAAATCCTTTATTGGGCGTTTCTCGGGTTCGCGCTGTCGGACCGGGCGCTACCGAGACCGCAGCATGAGGCCGTGATCGATGAGCTGATCCGCATCGCCCTGCACAAGCCATGACATGTAATGCGACACCGGATGGTCGAATATGTTACAGGGGCTGGCCTGACGCCGGAGACGTCCCCGCATGACCACCGCATCCGATCGCACCGCGAACACCGTCGATCCGAAACTCCTGGAAATATTGGTGTGCCCGATGACCAAGGGTCCGCTGGAATATGATGCTGCGAAGCAGGAGCTGATCTCGCGCAAGGCGAAGCTTGCCTATCCGATCCGCGACGGCATCCCGATCATGCTGCCGGAAGAAGCGCGCAAGATCGATTGACGCATGTCGGCCTCGTTCACAAAGGTCCTTTCGCACACGCTTGTCATCGTCGCCCTCATTTGCGCGGGCGCCTTCGCCGCCTCCGCCGAGGAGAGCAATATCCGGGTCGGCCCGATCGATGCCGTGCTGACGATGCCTCCTGACGTCGAGCGGCCGCCGGTCGCGCTGGTGATCGCCGGCTCCGGCTCGACCGACCGCGACGGCAACGGTCCGCAGCTCAAGCCCGCGACCTTGAAGAAGCTCGCCCACGACCTCGCGGCGCACGGCATTGCCAGCCTGCGCTACGACAAGCGCGGCGCCAAAGGCTGGAAGCCGGCCTTCGGGAGCCCTGCGAACTTTCGTTTCAAGGACTATGCCGATGACGCCGCATCTCTGGTGGAGTTCCTGCGCGGCAAGTTCGCCCGCGTCGTGCTGATCGGCCACAGCGAAGGCGGGCTGGTGGCGATCCTGACCGCGCGCAAGGTGCCGGTCGACCGTCTCGTGCTGCTCGTCACCTCGGCACGGAAGCAGGGAGACCTGTTGAAGGCGCAGCTCCAGAAGAAGCTGACACCTGAGAAGTTCGAGCCGCTCGCCCGGGCCATCGACAACATCATGGCCGGCCAGACCGTCGATCCGCCGCCGGAGGGCCTGCCGATCGCGCCGGCGATGCAGCCCAGCATCGCCTCCGCCTTCAACGAGGATCCGATCGATCCGTTGAAGCAGATCATTATCCCGACCCTGATCGTCGGCGGCGGGCACGATCATCAGCTGCCGCGGCTCGACATGATCGCGCTGGCAGCGGCCCAGCCCGCGGCCAAGACGCTCTGGCTGCCGGACATGAACCATATGCTAGTCGACACGTCAGACGATGACGACGACCTCAAATCCTACAACGATGCGGCCCGCCCGCTCGACCCCGACATGATCGACGCGGTCGCGGCCTTCATCACCGGCGCCGAGGGGCCGCGGAATTAAAGCGCCTCGCCGCGCAGCAGTCGCGGCACCTCGCCGGTCAGCCCCGCCGCCTGCCGCATGAACAGCTCCTTCAACGGCGGCGCGCGATCGACCAGGCCGAGGCCGATGTCGCGCACCGTCCGCAGCAAGGTCGACTGGTTCGAGAACAGGAAGTTCAGCGAATTGGTCGCGACCCCCATGGCCATGGTGTCGAAACGCCGCCAGCGCTGATAACGCTCCAGCACGTCGATTTGCCCGGGATCGGTACCGAGTCTCGCCGCATCGACGACCACTTCGGCCAGCGCCGCGACATCCTTCAGCCCCATATTGAGCCCCTGCCCCGCGATCGGATGGATGACGTGCGCGGCATCGCCGACCAGCGCCAGACGCTGGCCGATGAACGAGCGTGCGACGAAATAGGACAGCGGGAAGGCTCGCGGCTGGTCGAGCACCTTGATCTCGCCGAGATGCAGGCCGAAGCGCCGCTCCAGCTCGGCATGGAATTCATCCGCGCTCAAGCCGACGATGCGCTGCGCCTCCGAGCGACGCTCGGTCCAGACCAGCGACGAGCGCTGGCCGGTGAGCGGGAGGATTGCGAACGGACCTGCGGGCAGGAAATGCTCCTCCGCCCTGCCCTCGTGGTCGCGCTCGTGACTGACCGTCACGACGATGCCGGATTGATTGTAGTCCCATCCGTGCGTGACGATGCCGGCCCGCTCACGTAAGCGCGAGCGGGCGCCATCGGCGGCGACCAGCAGGCTGGCGTCGATCCGGCTGCCATCGGCCAGCGTCACTGCGATGCCGTCGGCGGTTGAATCATAGCTCGTCACCGCAGTGGCGCGGAGTTGAACCCCTGCCGCCTCGGCGCGCTTGACCAGCGCGTCGATCAGCAGCCGGTTCTCGACCATATGCGCGAACGGCTCGCCCGGCTCGACCTGGCCGGTGAAGGTCAGGAAGGCTGGCCTTGTCGCGTCATCGAGCTTGGAATCAGTGACCACCATGTCGAGGATCGGCTGCGCCTTATCCGCGACATCGCCCCAGATCCCGATGACGTCGAACAGCTTGCGGCAGGCGGCCACGATCGCGCTCGCGCGCGGATCGCGGCTCGGACGGGTCGAAAGCGCCGGATCAGCCACGATCACCGGAATCTCGGCGCCCAGGCCCTGCCGGAGCGCGAGCGCCAGCGCCAGACCGGCGAACGCGCCGCCACCAATTACAATGCTTCGCTGTGCCGTCATGCCAACCTGCTTATCGATGCCCTTGCGGGCGGAGTATAGCTGGCCCAAACAGGACGGTGAACCTCATCTTGTCCGCCCCACGCACGCGAAGGCGCTGAGCAATGTCCAAGGGCCTGATCGACCTGATCTCGATCCTCGACCTCGAACCGCTCGAGGTGAACCTGTTCCGCGGCAACAGCCCGAAGACGAGCTGGCAGCGCGTGTTCGGCGGCCAGGTGATCGGGCAGGCCATGGTGGCGGCGTGCCGCACCGTCGAAGGCCGGCTGCCGCACTCGCTGCACTGCTATTTCATCCTGCCCGGCGACCCGCAGGTGCCGATCATCTATGAGGTCGAGCGGCTGCGCGACGGCAAGAGCTATGCGACCCGGCGCGTCACCGCGATCCAGCACGGCAATGCCATCTTTTCGATCATGGTGTCGTTCCATAGCGACGAGGCGAGCTCTTTCGATCACCAGGAGAAGATGCC
>NZ_JBARGP010000053.1:0-6913 GCF_049798375.1 Bradyrhizobium sp. | reverse complement strand
GTCCAGGCAATGGCTCCGACCAGGCCGAGCGCCGCGGCCAGCCGGAGCCGCCGCAGCCCAGCGCCGCCGCCGAGGCAGAGACAGGCCGCCAGCACCAGCACACAGAGCGATCGCGCCAGCATCACCTGCCCGAATTGCGTCTCGTCCAGCACGGTCCATAGCGTCCCCGGCGACATCGCCTCGCCGACAGACAGCCCGCTCATCGCTGCGGCCTGCAGGATGAACCAGGCAAGTCCGCTCGCAACGCTAACGAGAAGCGCGAGCCAGACAACGAGGCGCAGCCGCGGCGCGACCGCCAGGACCTGCGGCGCGGTGCGCGACGCCGGCATAAGCACCGCAGCGCCGAAGATCACCACGCCCGCTGTCACCGCGCTCGCGGCAAAATGCACCGTGCGCACGGCAACCAACGGGCCATCGAGCTCTGCACCGAACCAATCCATCGCGGCGCGTGCTCTCACTCACCGACCTGGAAGGTGAAATTGCCGTCGGTCGTATGAGTATCGACCGAGAGCACGTGCCAGTTGACGCGGTAGGTGCCGGCCGCACCGCCGCGCAACGATACCGACATCTGGCTGCCGCTGATGCGCGCCTTGCCGCTGTCGACGCGTTCGCCGGCGGCGTTCGTCACCGTCATCCTGCTGAAGGCGGGCTCGATCTTCTGCGTGAACCAAAGGGTCACCTCGCGCGGCGGCGTGGCCACCTTGTTGCCGACCCGAGGCTCGGCATGATCGAGTTCGGCATGGGCATGAGCTTGGCTCGCG
Source organism: Bradyrhizobium sp. (assembly GCF_049798375.1). Classification (GTDB taxonomy): domain Bacteria; phylum Pseudomonadota; class Alphaproteobacteria; order Rhizobiales; family Xanthobacteraceae; genus Bradyrhizobium. The sequence goes on along the minus strand of NZ_JBARGP010000053.1, from coordinate 6,152 downwards.
ACGAGCAGCAGCGCGAGCGCGACGGCGATAGACAGACTGCGACGCATGATCAATTCCCTCCAAACGGACGCGCTGGCGCGGCTGCATTGCCGAACAGCGGCCTGCCGATGCCGCGCGGGTCGATGTCATCCAGATAGAGGTGAAGCTGCGCGATCACGCCGACATTGCTGCCGCTCTGCCGGTTGATCGGAATCAGCGCCTCCACGCCGAACTGGTACTTGGTGCCAACCCAGATCACGCCGGGGTTGATGGTCCCGGTCGTCTGGGTTCCGGATGTCAGTGTATTCGCAACCGGCGTCTGCAGATTGGCCTCGATCAAAGGAACCATCCGATTGATGAACTCGGGCAGGCCGAGATCGATCACGGAGGCCTTCAGATAGGGCATGCTGTATTGAAGCGTGCCGCCCCAGTTCAGGACCTTGGGATGAAATTCGGTGTCGGCCGTGGGCGCCCCGCTGTCCGGATCGATGCCGAAGGTGGTGGTCGAGCCGCGCCCGGGGATGGCGTAGCCGACCTGCCCGGTCACCGCCACCGGACGCAACCAGGAGATCGTGTCGGGCAGATCGCCAAAACCTTTGCCGAAATAGAGCGTCGGTGTGTAGGTGTTGAACGGATCGGCGCCGACATTGGTCGCGCCGGTGCCGCCCCACTCGACGCTGAGCCCGACCGACATCACGAACTCATGTGCGGGGTCCTTGAACACCCTGTACTTGAACGTGGTCTCCAGGTTCTGGAAGCCGTTGGCGCCTGGGACAGTCGGATCGGTCTGATTGAGGAAACTATAGGTTGCTCCGAGCGCGATCGCGAAATCCTCGGTGATCCGCTTCGAGACCTCGCCGGACACGTCGTGCTGCCGGACCGGTGGATTGTCACCGGTCTTGAAGCTGTCGACGGTCGGCAGGGTCAGCTCGTCATTGACGCCGGGATCGTCAATGCCGAGCGTCGCGGGAAAGAAGCGGTTGCCGACGATTTCGTGTGCGAGGCTCGGTGTGAGCGGCACGAGCGCAACCATGAGCCCGTAAAGGCCCACACGCCGCGGACTGATAGACATGATGATCTCCGCCGATGCACCCGACATGAAACGGTGATTACGGCCGTTGGGCCGCTACGCTTCACACTGACATCGGCGGAGCGCGGGCTTTCGCATTGGAGCCGATGCGCGACGCCGTGAGCACAAATGCGCCGGCATGCCAGATGACACGACGGGCTTCCAAAATGGGAACGGCGAAGATGGCGGGCTGCGGGGCGTCCAGCGCGGTGCCGGCCTGCGCGGCACAGCAGAGCACGCAAACCTCGTGAACGTGCCGTCCGCCGTGATCGTCATCAGCGGGAGCGCTGCCCGACTCGCTATGGCAGATCTCGAGCCCGCGCAGCGGATCAGACGCGGCAATGGCAGCCGTCCACGCCGCGCCGATCGGTGCGAACATCTGCACCATCAGCGCGATCAGCAGGATCGGAAAAAGTCCGCGCAGCCGCTGCCGCATCAAAGTCCACCAATTCAACGTCACTGTCGTACGCTCGCGAGGTGGGCGAGTCGAGATCGTGCCGCAGCTCGACCCACTTTTGACGCGAGACCGATGCAGCGCGGCCACGCGAGGACCGGCCGTCTGCCTTAAATTTATTCCCTCAAGGATCGCGGCGGACTTATCCTACCATATTACCTTCAATTAAGTAATGTGACAGCTGAAATATTCCGGCTCCCGGCCGCTTCGCGATCATTTCGCAAACTGCGCGAATTTTGAACAATCGTTGCTGAAAAGGATGACAAGCGTAAAAAGATCGTCTACCAATTCGGGCTCAGGCTGACGCGCTCGCCGAAGTCTGGTGGTCCAAGTCTCGGGAGGAACCCTGGCGCGCAAAAGCAGCGTCAACCCGCCAAAGAAGATCAAATCTGAACTAGCGGGACTACAAAGGGTCGACACAATTTTCCGAGCAGGGCCCGCGCCCTGCTCATTTTTTTGAGCAGGACGGGGAATGGAGTGCGCCGCGTCGCATATGGCCGATGGCCTGTGAACGCCGTGTGAATGCGCCCGCGCTCACGTCGACGCGCCGTTCTTGTCCACAACGTTCTTGTCCACAACGTCGTCGATCTCATCTTCGCTCGGCCGTCCGTCAATGCGATGGATCATTCCACGTGCGTCTTTATCAAGACGTGAAACGCGCGGCACAAAATGCGCACCGTTGAACGTCCCGCTGCACCGGAGGCTGCCTGATGCGGGCTCGCATTATCATGGTTCTCGCGGTCGTTATCAGTCTCGCGCCGACACTGACGAAGGCCGCCGGATGGCAGAGCTTCGAAATCCCTGCTGACGCCGGCAGTCCCGCGCTGCGCGGTGCGGTCTGGTACCCTTGCGCGCAAGCGCCGACGGATGTCGTGGTCGGCCCCTTCACTCTACCGATGGTGAAAGATTGCGCGCCACCGTCCGGCAAGCACCCGCTCATCGTCGTCTCGCATGGCCGCGGCGGCACGCTGCTCGGCCATCACGACACCGCCGAGACGCTGGCCGACGCCGGCTTCATCGTGGCGGCGATCAATCATGCCGGCGACACGGCGCGAGTCCTCGGCCATTCCAACGATCTCTCGATCTTCGTTACGCGGCCGGCCCAGATCAAGCGCTTGATCGATTTCATGCTGGACGGCTCGCCTCTCGCAGCCAACATCGATTCCGGCCACGTCGGCTTCTTCGGCTTTTCCCGCGGCGGCTACACCGGACTCGTGCTGGTCGGCGCCAATCCGGACTGGAACGCTCTGCGCTGCAACCAGCAGCCCGCCAGCCCGCTCTGCCGCCAGATCGCAAACGGAGACATTCCGCGCGAGCCTGTCGTCCACGACAGCAGGATCATCGCGGCCGCGATCGCCGACCCCCTGGCGATCTTCTTCACCGCAAAGGCCAGGAGCTTTGCCGACGTGAAAGTCCCGATCCAGCTCTGGGCATCCGAGCGCGGCGGCGATGGCGTGCTTCCCGAAGCCGTTGCCGGCGTCGACAAAGGGCTGCCGGCTCCGCATGACTATCACGTCGTGGCCAATAGCGGCCATTTCGCATTCTTCACGCCCTGCCCGTCCACCCTGACGACGTCCGCGCCGGAGATCTGCACCGATGCGCCGGGCTTCGATCGCGCGGCATTCCACAAGACCTTCAATGCCGCGCTGCTGGATTTTTTCCGCCAGCATCTCGGCGGCTCATGACCTCCTGATGAATGCAGCGCACAACATCCGGCTGTAGCGGGATGCAACGCGTTGTGAAACACTATGTGTCCTGGCGGCGCGATCAACGACACCGCCAAACAAACAATGTGAACAGGGAGCGAGTAATGTCCGGGACGGAAAAATCCACGACGCGACGCGATCTTCTTCAGGCGGCCACTGCCGCGGGCACGGCGGCGGCCCTGCTCGGCAGTTTCGGCATCAACCCGGCGCTCGCAGCCGAGCTGAACCGCTCCGAAAAGCCGCTGAAGGCGGCATTCTCCAATGCCGGCCTGCAGGCGACCTGGTGCGCGCAGGGCAAGCAGGCCGCGGAATCCTGGGGCAAGCTGTTCAATGTCGAGGTCACCTGGTTCGACGGCCAGCTCGACGCGGTCAAGCAGCGCGCGGCGATCGACAACATGGCCTCGCAGAAATGGGATTTCGTCGCGATCCAGGCTTTCGGCATCGGCACGCTGACCCAGCCGGTGCAGAAGATGATCGACGCCGGCACCCCGGTAATCGACATGGACACGCTGATCGCGCCGCTCGACCAGATCAACGTGCATTCCTTCCTTGCCCCGGACAACGAGTTCATGGGCGCCTCGGTGACGCAGGCGCTGGTCACCGCGCTGAACGGCAAGGGCAAGATCATCATGACCCAAGGCGCGCTCGGCCATACCGGCGCACAGGGCCGCGCCAAAGGCTTCAACTCGGTGGTCAAGCAATATCCGGGCATCGAGGTGCTCGACACCCAGCCGGGAGACTGGGACGTCTCCAAGACGGCACGGCTGTGGGAGACTTATCTCACCAAATATCCGGAGATCGACGCGGCGTTCTTCCATAATGACGACATGGCGCTCGCCGCCTACAACATCATGAAGGCGCATAACCGCACCAAGATCCTGATCGGCGGCGTGGATGCGATGCCCCCCGCAATCCAGGCGGTTAGCGAGGGCCGCATGTTCGCGACCGTGCGCAATCCCTCCTGCCGCATCCATGGCGGTGCGATCGTCGCCGGCGTCGCCGCGGTCACCGCCGGCGAGAAGAGCGGCCAGGGCATTCCGAAGAGCGTGGTTACCGATGGCCCCGTCGTGACCAAGAACAACGCGGCCGGTATGCAGTGGATGGAGGATCACTTCCTGATCTGAGTTCGTGCCATGCAAAGCCGCACGCCTCTTCTCGAGCTGCAGGATATTACCAAGGCGTTCGGCGGCGTGACGGCGCTGCGTGGCGTCGACTTCACGCTTCTCCCCGGCGAGATCCATGGTCTCGTCGGCGAGAACGGCGCCGGCAAGAGCACACTGATGAAGATCATCGCCGGCGTGCATCATGAGTTCTCCGGCCGTTTCCTGCTCGACGGCCGCGAGCACCGCTTTCGCTCGACCCGCGATGCCCGCGCTGCTGGCATCGCCATGGTGCATCAGGAGCTCTCGGTCGCGCCTGATCTCACGGTGGCCGAGAACGTCTTTCTCGGCACTCAACCCACCAACCGCTTCGGCCTGGTGCAGTGGCGACGGATGGCGCGCGAGGCGGCCGAGCAGCTCAGGAAGCTCGGCATCGAGGCCGACCCGATGGCCCGGCTCGGCGATCTGCCGATCGGGCTGCAGCAGCTGATCGAGATCGCGCGGGTGCTATTCTCCGGCGCCCGCATCATCATCCTGGACGAGCCGACCTCGGCGCTGTCGCCGCCCGAGGTCGAGCGTCTGTTTATGGCCTTGCGGCGGCTGCGCGACCAGGGCACCGGCATCGTCTTCATCTCGCATTTCATCGAGGACATCCTCCTGATCTCGGATCAGGTCACGGTGTTCCGCAACGGCCGCAAGGTAATGGAGACCTCGGCCGCCGCGACCAGCAAGGCGGCGCTGATCGAAGCCATGATCGGCAAAGGTCGCGACGCGCTGGAGGAGACCTATACCCACGACATCACGCTGTCGGCGCCGCCGGCCGGCCAGCCCGTCGTGGTCGCAGCAGAGGAACTGTCGCTGGCGCGCAGCCTCAAGCGCGTCTCGTTTTCGGTCAGTGCCGGCGAGGTGCTCGGCGTCTATGGCTTCATGGGCTGCGGCCAGCTCGAGCTCGCCCGCATCCTGTTCGGCAAGCTGGCTCCCGATGCGGGCCGCCTCGTCGTCGCCGGCCAGCCGAAGAGCTTTCACAATACCGCCGACGCCCGCCGGGCCGGCATCGCCTTTGTGCCGGAGAGCCGACGGGACATGCTGTTCCACCAGGAGCCGGTCTACAAGAACGTCTCCGTCAGTATCCTCGACCGCATCGGTGCGCTGCTGCTCAAGCCGGCGCGCGAGCGCTCGATCGCCAAACACCAGGTCGAGCAGCTGCAGATCCGTCCCGCCGATGTCGAGATCGATCTTGGGCTATTGTCCGGCGGCAATCAGCAGAAGGTGGCGCTGGCGAAATGGCTGACCCATCCGCCGCGGCTCCTGGTGCTCTGCGAGCCCACCCGCGGCATGGATGTCGGCGCCAAGAGCGACGTCATCGCAATCGTCCGCAAGCTGCGCGACCAAGGCATCGCCGTCATCGTGCTCTCGACCGAGCCCGAGACGGTGCTGTCGCTCGCCGACCGTATCATCGTGCTGAAGCGCGGCGAGGTGGTGCGCGAATTTGTCGGCGAGACCATCAGCAAAGACCGTCTGCTCGAGGCGGCATGAGGAGAGACGGCGATGACCAGTGAAGGCGTGCCGATATCCGAGGCCCCCGCGCGTCGGAGCGGCGGGATCGCGGCGATGCTGCGCTCGCAGATGCGCAACATCGCGCCGTTCCTCACGCTGATCTTCCTCAGCCTGTTCTTCGCGATCGCGAGCCCATCGTTCGCGACCATCGACAATGTCGGCAATATCCTCACGCAAGTGTCGGTCACCGGCATCATTGCCGTCGGGCTCACCTTCGTGATCCTGTGCGCCGAGATCGACCTGTCGATCGCCAGCATCGCCAACGTCACCGGGATCGCGGTGGCCTA
>NZ_JBARGP010000052.1:0-22218 GCF_049798375.1 Bradyrhizobium sp. | reverse complement strand
CGTTAGTATCGATCCGAAAAATATTACTCATAGCCTCCACCATTTTGTCGCGATCAATATTTCGGCTGTTGTTTCGTTTTGGCCCCTAGCTGTCTTTGCCCTATTCGTCGCTTCGTCTGCTTTTGGGAGTAGCTCGGACAAGCCGTTGGGCCGCTTCCACAGCCGTTTTGACCCTCACCTGCCCTGAGGACGCGGCCCCGTCCGCTCCGGCTCCAATGCCGCCGTCCGGAACAGGATCGGAAGAGCCTCAATCCGCACGCAGTCAGAGATAGGGCCGACGAGAGTGCCTATCGACGTCCTTGGGGCAGATGTGTAAGTTAAGATTTTATCGCTCTACAGAACCTGGGCAAAGACACCCTTCGACAATGGAATTGCAATAATGAACGCCCGCGTTGACCGCCGCTTGGCGGCAATTCTCGCGGCTGACGTCGCTGGCTATAGCCGCCTCATGGGCTCGGATGAGGAAGGCACGCTGGCGCGGCTGAAGTCGTGCCGCAGCGCCTTGATCGATCCTAAAATTGCCGAGCATCGCGGGCGCATCGTGAAGACAACAGGCGACGGCATGCTCGTCGAGTTCGGCAGTGCTGTCGATGCGGTACGCTGCGCGATCGAGGTCCAGCGCGCGATGGCGAACGGGTTCCTCGATGTGCCCGAGGACAAGCGTCTGCAGTTTCGGATCGGCATTCATGTTGGAGACATCATCATCGATAGCGGCGATATCTTTGGCGACGGCGTAAACATCGCCGCGCGGCTGGAAGGTATCGCCGATGCGGGCGGCATCTGTATCTCCGACGATGCCTATCGCCAGATTAGGGGCAAGACGGAGATCGCCTATGACGACATGGGACAACAGGCGCTGAAAAATATCGCTGAGCCGATGCGCGCGTGGCGCGCCCGACCCGCCGTGACGACCCTAGTGTCCACGGCTGGCCCAGACCGCACTGGCTCATTGCTTACTCTGCCCGACAAGCCCTCGATTGCGGTCTTGCCATTCAGTAATATGAGCGGTGATCCGGAACAGGAATACTTCGCGGACGGGGTGGTGGAAGACATTATCACGGCACTCTCGCGCATGAACTGGCTATTCGTGATCGCGCGGAATTCGAGCTTCATCTTTAAAGGCAAGTCGGTCGACATCAAGCAGGTAGGCCGCGACCTCGGTGTCCGCTATGTGCTGGAGGGTAGCGTCCGAAAAGCCGGCAACAAGGTTCGAATCACCGGACAGTTGATCGACGCGTCGACTGGGGCGCACCTATGGGCGGATCGATTCGACGGCAACCTCGAAGACGTTTTTGAATTGCAGGACGAAATAACGACGAATGTGATCGCTGCGATCTCCCCGAAGTTGGAGCAAGCCGAGATTGAGCGCACAAGGCACAAGCCCACCGAAAAGCTCGCGGCCTACGACTACTTCCTGCGCGGAATGGCCGAGATATATCAGGGTACAAGGGAGGCGAACGCCAGGGCGATGGAGAACTTCGCTCGTGCGATCGAGACGGACCCGAACTACGCGACAGCACATGGCATGGCAGCCTATTGCTATGTGTGGCGCAAGGCTAACGGCTGGGTCAGCGACAAAGATGGCGAAACAAAAGGCGCAATGATTGCGGCGCGACAAGCGGCGCGATTGGGCTATGATGATGCAGTCGCGCTCGCGCAGGCGGGATTTGCATTATCGTTTGTCGTCGGAAACCTCGATGACGGCGCGGCACTGATCGACCGATCGCTGCAGCTGAACCCCAATTTAGCGGCTGCTTGGCGGTTTAGCGGGTATGTGCGGGTATTTCTCGGGCACCCTGAAGACGCGATATCCCACCTCGAGCGCGCGCTACGCCTCAGCCCGCTCGATCCCTTGATCTTCATCGTGCAAAATGGGGTGGTGCTGGCGCACTTTTTTGCAGGTCGGTATGAGCAGGCGCTCTCTTGGGCGCAGCAGGCATTGCAGCGGAACCCTAACTATGCGGCGGCCTTGATCATGGCCGCAGTCAGCGCCGCACTGGCCGGCAACGTGGAACAAGCGCGGTACGCCGTGTCCCGGCTGCGCGAGCTCAACCCGGACGTGACTACCGCGAGCTTTACGAACGTATGGCCCCTACGCCGGGTCGAGGATCTGATGGCTTTCGACAAGGGTCTCAAGATGACAGGCCTGCCTAGTTGAATCAGCAACAAATATCACTCGCGATTTCGGCCTCTCGTGCTTAGAATATTCATTGGTCTACAACGACAGTCCAGTTCGTCTCCAACGACGCGCGTGCTGCCTCGCTCGGGTCGTCAATGCCTCGGCGGCCACAGTTGAGCGTCGTCCTTTGCCTGTCCCTCAGCCCTCTATCTAACGATCCACCGTCAGCCGCACTTCCATAGACACTCGAGATTGCGGATCGCTCTATCGCGGTGCTCAGCGTGATTGGAGGTGCGCCAATGGGCAGTCAGAAATATCTAACGATCGACGAGGTCGCAGAACGCTATCGAGGAGCGGTGAGCGTCGGAACATTAAGAAACTGGCGGGCGATGCGCGTGGGGCCGACCTTCGTCAAGATTGGCAAAGCAATTCTCTACCCAGAGATCGAGCTCAGCGCTTGGGAGAAGACAAATATGGTAGCCTGCCGTGCGCCTGGAAAACGATCCGTGATCGGACCTGATCAGGCGTGAGGATCACAATTTGGCAAGCGCAACCGTTCCCAATCGCCGCTCCCAATTTATCGGCGCGTCATAGAAACTCCAATGAAGTGAGCTACATGGCGGCGGCTCAATGCTGGTGCACAACCACGCGTCGCCTGGGGACACGTCAACTGTCCGTCGCGAGACGCCGCGATCTGTTAGTTATCCCCCGCAAGGAAGACTTTTCCAGCTTACCAGAGACGACGCCATGCTCACCTTTACGAACGCTTCGATCAATTGCGCTCTTCGCGGAAAAGTTCGGCGACGGGTACGTCGAACGCAAACGCTAGCCGCTGAATGTTGTCTAGCGTGGTGCTGTGTTTCGCGTTCTCGATTTCACTGATCTGGTCTTGGGAAAGCTCCGCGGCGTCCGCCAAGTCCTCTTGGCTCATTTGCCGAGCGACCCGCAGACGACGTACGTGATGCGCCAAGATGCGGCGTGCCGCGTGAATGTCCTTTCGTGCCATCCGCACGGTAGGCCATCGGATTTAGAAACGCACCATGGAATATTTTCCATAAACTACTGGTGGTGGGTTCGAAGTCGCTATAGAATAAATTCCATAAGCGATCGCCGGCCGGCCAGGTGACCGAGGAGGTTGCCCCGTGTGGGCTGGACAGATCATTGCAATCGCGGGAGCTTGCAGTGCCTGAACGGAGAGCCTTAGGGGATCGTCAGCCCAAAGAAATCGAAACTCCCACAGAAGCCGCTCGCCTGGGAGATCGTAATGAAGCTGATAGTCCATTGCTGGCGCTGGCTGAGCAATTCAAGTCCCTTGTCGCTGAATTATCAGCCGTTCAGAGCCTAAGCGACAGGCTAGCGAACAGTGCAGATCAGCATCGCGCCCAACCGGCCCGTGCGGGCAAGAGAAGCGACGCTACCATCGAAACAGAGGCTGTCTTGGCTCGGCTCTACCCTGTTGAATTATCAATCTTAGCAACACACGCACACACGGTAGATGATCTCGGCGTGAAAGCATGTCACGCGGCTTATGTGATGTCCGAATACTGGGAGGCGCCTATCGATCACCTCGATTGGGATGCACGAACCATTCGTCTCCTAATCGAAGCCGTCTGTAACTTCACTGGCACGCCATTGCCGTTTTCGGAACACAACGAGTGACGGGGAGTCGCCGTTCAGGTACCTTTCTCGTTTCGCGCGGCGCTCAATCCTGAGGTATCCTCTTAGCGGCAATTCGAGGTGCTAATCAGTCTACATCACGGGCGGCCAGTTCCTAGAGCCCGGCGATCCCTGGAAACTGAGGAATGCAAATGGGCAAGATCTCTCCTCCAGAGCGAAAATGCCCTGCGTGTGACGGCAGCGGATGTTCAAAAGTAAAACAACCTGCAAAGCCGGGGCGTAGAATTTATCCGCCGCGCTGTACAGAATGCCGAGGCAAAGGTCGAGTACGTGGACAAAGCACAGAGATAGACGGTTCATTCGGAATTGAGGCGGCTCGCAAGGACGGAAAATGACAAGTCTGCCGTTAGCTGTCAGTCTGACCGAAGCGCGCAAGTCTTTCCGCTACGATGAAATGCGATCCGGCGCGCCAGCATCAGATGCCGTGCGAAGGGAAATGCCGTCGCTATCCGGAGCTCGCCATTCGACAACCATTGCTGTTCTCGATCGTACCGATGATGTTGCTTGTGATTATCACCGGTCAAGCGGCAATAAGTGGCATTGCGATGAAGGAGATCGTTGCTCAGGGGAGCAAGGATATTGCCCGACCCGGCGAACCGGAGTTGATCCTTGCGCCTCAGAATGCCAGTATGCCCGACCCCCGCTTGATCGAGTTCGTGCGCCTGCTGGCTCGCCGCGCGGCGCGGAATTGTTACGAACGGACGGCCGAGGAGCATCATCCGAAGCGCTCCTGAGTTTGCAGGAGATCGTCGCATGAGAGTTGCGCTTTACGCTCGCTACTCCACGGATAATCAGCGCGATGCCTCGATCTCAGACCAATTTCGCGTCTGTCGCGCCTATGCGGAAAAGCAGGGGTGGCAGATCGTCGAGGAGTATTCAGACCACGCGATTTCCGGTGCCTCGCTGCTACGCGCCGGCGTTCAGGCGCTGATCACCGATGCTCTGCGTGGTCGCTTCCAAGCCGTGCTCGCGGAAGCAATGGATCGGCTCTCGCGCGATCAGGAAGACATCGCCGGCCTGTTCAAGCGAATGGCTTACGCCAATGTGAAGATCGTTACTTTGTCCGAGGGCGAGGTCACGCATCTACATGTTGGTCTGAAGGGCACAATGAATGCGCTCTTTCTCAAGGACCTCGCGGACAAAACGCGCCGCGGGCTGCGTGGTCGTGTCGAGCTTGGCAAATCGGGCGGCGGGAATTCATACGGCTATGACGTCGTCAAGCAATTCCAGGCAGATGGCGAGCCGATCCGTGGCGATCGCGCGATCAACGAGACGGAGGCCGAGGTGGTTCGTCGCATCTTCGGTGACTATGTCGCTGGCAAATCGGCGAAGCGGATCGCTGCCGAGCTGAATAGGGATGGGATTTCGGCGCCCGGAGGAGGCGATTGGGGCTTCAGCACAATCAACGGCAATGCCAAACGGGGCAATGGCATCCTGAACAACGAAATGTATATCGGTCGTATCGTCTGGAATCGGCAGCGTTTCCTCAAGGACCCTGAAACGGGTAAACGCCAGGCACGGCCAAATCCGGCGGCGGATTGGATCGTGCAAGAAGTGCCAGAATTGCGCGTTATTTGCGATGAACTCTGGAACGCCACAAAGGCGCGCCAAGTCGCTATAAAGTCGAAGCGCGGAGAAAGTGGCCAGGACGAGTTGAATAGCTTCCGAGATCGCCGCCGCCCAAGATACATATTTTCGGGCTTGATAAAGTGTGCACGGTGCGGGGGTGGCTACGCCATGATCTCGGCAGATCTCATCGGTTGCTCGACAGCCCGGAACAAGGGGACCTGCGAGAGCCGAAAGAGCATTCGGCGCGACCTGCTGGAGGGCCGGGTATTGAATGCTCTGCGCTATCACTTGATGGATCCGGCGCTGTTCAAGGAATTCTGCGACGAATTCACGCGGGAAATGAACCGCCTTCGGATGGAAGGTTCAGCGTTGCTGGCAAGCGTGCGCTCGGAGGTAAAGAAGATCGAGCGACAGCTTGGTACGCTGCTCGATTTGGTCCTGAAGGGCGGCACGGCAGATACGATCAACGCCAAGATGGTCCAGCTCGAAGGTCGAAAGGCGGAACTTGAGCGGCAGCTGGCCGACGCTGAGAGCCCCCCGCCCCTGCTCCATCCCGAAATGGCAACGTTCTATCGCCAACAAGTCAGCGCTCTCCATGAGGCACTGCAAGATGATCGCGAGGCGACGCGGCTGAAGGCCGGCGAGATCCTGCGCTCCTTGGTGAAGGAAATCATCCTCACGCCGGAGGCAGGTGAGTTGAACATCGATGTCCGGGGCGATCTCGCTGGAATCCTGGCGATTTCCCACAAAACAAAAACCCCGGCCACGGGGACCGGGGTTTCGCAGGTTGAGATGGTTGCGGGGATAGGATTTGAACCTATGACCTTCAGGTTATGAGCCTGACGAGCTACCGGGCTGCTCCACCCCGCGATAAACCTTTGACGCACTTTTCAAGTCACCAAAGATGAAAACGATCCAGGCTGACGCTCATCGCGTGCCGGTCGCGTCCGTCCAAAGCTTCCTGAGAAGGCTTGCCCCCGATGGCCGGGCCGGCCGTGGGGTGCGGGCGGTATGTACCAATGCAAAGGCGGTTTGGAAAGGCCCTTGCGCAAAGTTTTTTCCTGTTTTGTGACGACCGGGATGGATCACGACGTCTCCGAGAATCTCTAAATCACATCAAATAGATACAATATTTCGCGGCGGCGTCCGTAGCGATAGCGAGAGCGCTGCGCAGACTTCGGCGATCATCTTCGGGAACCGGCGTATCGCTGCACCTGCACCGTTGCTTCGGCGCCCTTGCCTTCGGTTCCACAACGCGCGAGCCTGTCGCGTCATACCGATGGCTTTTGTCCCCCGCACTGCCCAGGAGACGTCGATGGACCAGTCCCTGAAAAGCCCCCCGCTGTCCGCGCTCGACGATGCCTTCCATGCCATGGTCGCGCTGTCGCGCGGCGCTCCTCCGCCCGATCTGGCGATCCGGCGCGCACGGCTGCAGCGGCTGCGCGACCTGCTCGCCGCCAATGAGGCGCGCTTCGTCGCGGCGATCTCCTCCGATTTCGGCCATCGCGCTGACGTCGAGACCACGATCGCGGAGACGCTATTCCTGTTGACCGAGATCAAGCACACGATCAAGCAGCTCGCCCGCTGGATGGCGCCGCGGCGGATCGCCACCGCGCTGCAATTCTGGCCGGCCCGCAATCGTCTGATCCCGCAGCCGCTCGGCGTCGTCGGCATCATCGCGCCCTGGAATTATCCGCTGCAGCTGACCTTGGCACCGGCGATTGGCGCGATTGCCGCCGGCAATCTGGTCATGATCAAGCCAAGCGAGCTGACGCCGCGCTTCGCCGCGCTGCTGCGGGAGCTGATCGCGGGCACCTTCGCACCGACCGAGCTCGTCATCACCGGCATCGAGGATGGGATTGCCCAGGCCTTCGCGCAGCTGCCGTTCGATCATCTGGTCTTCACCGGCTCGACCCGGGTCGGGCGGATCGTCGCGGAAGCCGCGGCTAAGAACCTCACCCCGGTGACGCTCGAACTCGGCGGCAAATCGCCTGTGATCATCGACGCCTCCGCCAATCTCGACCAGGCCGCGCAACGCATCGCCTATGCCAAGCTGCTCAATGCCGGACAGACCTGCATCGCACCGGATTATGTGTTGGTGCCTGAGCCGCAGCGTGATGCTTTCGCCGGCCTTGTGCGCAACCACATGCTGGCGATGTTCGGCAGCAATCCTGCCAATGCCGACTACACCTCGATCATCTCCGACCGTCACTATGCGCGCCTCGAAGGTCTCGCCAACGACGCGGCATCGAAAGACGCGAAGCTGCTGCAGCCGGACACGCCTGCGAATCCGGACCGGCGCCGCCTGCGGAAATTCCCTCCGACCGTCGTGGTCGGCGCGACGTCCGAGATGGCGATCATGCAGGAGGAGATCTTCGGGCCGCTGCTGCCGGTCATGGCCTATCGCGAACGGAGCGAGGCGATCAACTACATCAACGCCCATGATCGTCCGCTCGCACTGTACTGGTTCGGCACCGACCAGATTGCGCGCGACGAGGTGCTGGCGCGCACCGTTGCCGGCGGCGTCACCGTCAATGACTGCCTGCTGCATTTCGCGCAAATCAATCAGCCGATGGGCGGGGTCGGCGCGTCCGGCACCGGTGCCTATCATGGCCAGTGGGGTTTTGACACCTTCTCCAAGCTGAAGCCGGTGTTCTATCGCTCGCCTCTCAACCGCATGACGGATCTCTACCCACCCTACGGTGCCAAGATCGCGCGGATCGAGAAGCTGCTGCGGTGGATGTCTTAGATCCCGATTCCCGTCATTGCGAGCAGCGTCGGCGACGAAGCAATCCAGAACTGCGCTAGAAAGCTGGATTGCTTCGCTTCGCTCGCAATGACGGCAACAACAAACGTACGGAGGAAAAACACAGGTGCCAGACGAGGTCGATTTCATCATCGTGGGCGCAGGCTCCGGCGGCGCTGTGCTCGCAGGCCGGCTGTCGGAGGATCCGAAGACATCGGTCGCATTGCTCGATGCCGGCGGCAGGAACGACAATTGGGTGGTGACGACGCCCTACGCTCTGGTGCTGATGGTGGCCGGTCCCGTCAACAACTGGTCGTTCGCGACGGTGCCGCAACAGGGGCTGAACGGCCGCATCGGCTATCAGCCGCGCGGCAAGGGGCTCGGCGGCTCCTCGGCGATCAATGCCATGGTCTATATCCGCGGCCACCGCGCCGATTACGACCAATGGGCAGCGCTCGGCAACACCGGCTGGTCGTTTGCCGACGTGCTGCCTTATTTCAAGCGCGCCGAGAATAACGCCGATTTCGGCGGCGAATATCACGGCCAGCACGGCCCGCTGCATGTGAGTAATTTGCGCACCGGCAATCCCGTGCACGAGATTTTCCGGCAGGCGGCACGTGAGGGCCAATTCCGCGTTCGCGAGGATTTCAATGCCGAAGACCATGAAGGGCTCGGCGTCTACCAGGTGACGCAGCGCAATGGCGAGCGCTGGAGCGCGGCGCGCGCCTATCTCCATCCGTACATCGGCAAGCGCAGCAACCTGCGGGTCGAAACCCACGCGCATGCGACGCGCATCCTGTTCGAAGGCAAGCGCGCGGTCGGCGTCAAATATCGTCAGGGCAAGGAGATGAAGGAGCTGCGCGCGCGGCGCGAGGTCATTCTCTCCGCCGGTGCCTTCCAGTCGCCTCAGCTCCTGATGTTGTCGGGCGTCGGCGACCAGGCCGCGCTGGCGCGGCTCGGCATCTCGCCCGTGCATCATCTGCCCGGCGTCGGCAACAATTTGCAGGATCATCCGGACTTCATCTTTGCGTATACGTCGGACAATCCCAACTTCGCCTCGCTGTCGGCAAAGGGCGTCGGGCGGCTGCTGCGCGGAATCCTGCAATATCGCCGCGAACGGCGCGGTGTCATCACCTCCAACTTCGCCGAATGCGGCGGCTTTCTGAAGTCGCGGCCCGACCTCGAGATCCCCGACATCCAGCTGCATTTCGGCATGTCGATCGTCGACGATCACGGCCGCAAGCGCCATCGCGGCACCGGCTTCGCCTGCCATTTCTGCCTGCTGCGGCCGAACAGCCGCGGCACGGTTCAGCTGGCGAGCCCCGATCCGCTCGCCGCGCCGCTGATCGATCCGAACTTCCTCGGCGAAGCGGAGGATCTGGAAGCCATGGTCGCTGGCTTCAAGACCACGCAGCGGCTGATGCAGACGCCGGCGATGCGCGCGTTGCAGACGCGCGATCTCTTCACATCACACGTGCGCACCGATGACGACATCCGCGACGTCCTGCGCGCTCGCGTCGACACGGTCTATCACCCCGTCGGCACCTGTAAGATGGGCGTCGATGATGCCATGGCCGTCGTCGATCCGGCGCTGCGGGTGCATGGACTATCAGGACTGCGCGTGGTCGACGCCTCGATCATGCCGACCCTGATCGGCGGCAACACCAACGCACCGACCATCATGATCGGCGAGAAGGCGGCGGACATGATCAGGGGCGAGATAAGGTGAAGAGAAGCGGAACATGAGTTGACGACAGGCGCCATCGCATCACCGGTGTCGTCCCGGTCAGGCGCGCAATTGCGCGCCGAGAACGCCGGGATCCATACGCCGCGGCGAGCGTTTGTGGCACGCAGTCAATGGCCAGCCGTCGCAACATGACGGCCGCGGCGTATGGAGCCCGGCTCTGCGCTTCGCTTGGCCGGGACGACGGTGGTGGTTGGCGCGGCGTCCCGGGCTCAACTACGTCAGCAAAAACCCGCCATCGACCGTCACCACGCTGCCGGTCATGTAGCGCGAGGCGTTGGAGGCGAGCAGCAGGATCGCGCCGTCGAGGTCGCTCTCATGGCCGACGCGCCGCTGCGGGATGCGCTTGACGAGCTTCTCGCCGGCCGGCGTCGCCCACACGTCGTGGTTGATCTCGGTATCGATATAGCCCGGCGCCAGCGCGTTGACGCGGATGTTGTTCGCCGCCAGCTCCAACGCCAGCGCCTTGGTGGTCTGCACCACGCCGGCCTTGGAGATTGCATAGGGCGAGATGAACTTGACGACGCTGAAGCCGAGCACGGAGGCGACATTGATGATATTGCCGCCGGACTTGCGCGCAATCATGCGCCGCGCCATCTCGGTCGCCGCGAAATACGCGCCCTTCAGATTGGCGCCGATCACGGCATCCCAATCGGCCTCGGTCTGCTCCACGGCAGCCTTCTCGACCGCGATGCCGGCATTGTTGATCAGCACTGTGACCGGGCCGAGCGCGGCTTCCGCGGCATCGATCGCACGCGCGATCGAGCCGTTGTCGATCACGTCCATCGCGACGGCTGCCGCGCGACCGCCCTTGGCCCTGATCTCCTCCTCGAGCGCCTTGAGCTTGCCGGTCTGGCGCGCCGCCAGCACCACGGCCGCACCATGCGCCGCCAGCACGCGCGCGAACTGCCGTCCCAATCCCTGGCTCGCCCCGGTGATGAGAATGGTCTCGCGGCTGATGTCGAACAGATCGGACATGATGGTTCCCAGCGTCGTTTCCTCAATTGTGACGCGCATAGATACAGACGATTTGAAGCAGCGCAAATCCGAATTGTTTACCGCCTGCGGCGTACAACCTGAGCGGTACAGCCATGAACAGTTTCGACCTCGTCGTTTATTGCGGGCTCCTGGTCGCAGTGGTCAGCGGCTTCAGCACCGGGCTGTTGCGCAGCGCGATCACCATTCTCGCTTACCTGCTGGCGATGCCGCTCGCGGTGAGCGCGGTGGCGGCGATGGCGCCGGATACGCCGCCGCCTGATGCGCTGGTCCAGCAGAACTGGGTGCAGTTCTTCGCGGCATTCCTGGTGATCGGGACGGCGCTCGGCAAGATCGGCCGCATCATGCTCGAGGAGGCGATCGGTCCCGACGCCGGGTTGGGCGACAGGCTCGCCGGGGCGGCGCTCGGCGCTATCAGGGTCGCGATGGTCGCAATCACGCTGGTGCTGGTGTTCGACCGGATCGTGCCGCCGGATCGGCAGCCGAAATTCCTCGAAGGGTCGCAACTGCGGCCGCTGCTGTCGCTTGCAGGACAGAAGGGCTTCCGCTCGCTGCCGCCCGAGGTCGCCGCCATGATCGACCGGCTCAAACAGGAGCATCGGATCTGACCACCGCGCTGCGGCGAAGCCATGCAATTCGGCCGGGGACGTTTGCCCTTACCAGCGGCCGTGCGCTTGGCTAGAATGCCGGCCTTCAAAGCTTGGCTGACATTTTGGGAGTGACATCGTGGATCTCGGGATCAAGGGCCGCCGCGCCATCGTCTGCGCATCCAGCAAGGGACTGGGCCGCG
Organism: Bradyrhizobium sp.; assembly: GCF_049798375.1. Taxonomy (GTDB): domain Bacteria; phylum Pseudomonadota; class Alphaproteobacteria; order Rhizobiales; family Xanthobacteraceae; genus Bradyrhizobium. Next base: position 10,577 of record NZ_JBARGP010000052.1, on the reverse strand, counting down.
CCTGCGCCATCGCGCTGGCCAATGAAGGCGTCCATGTGACGATCACCGCGCGGGGCGCCGAGGCCTTGGCGAAGACCGCGGCCGAGATCCGCGCCTCAAGCCCTGGTGTCACCGTCACCGAGGTCGCCGGCGACATCACCACGCCTGCCGGACGCGAGGCCGTGCTGAAGGCCTGTCCGGAGCCGGACATCCTAGTCAACAATGCCGGCGGCCCGCCGCCCGGCGATTTCCGCAACTGGACTCGCGACGACTGGATCAAGGCGATCGACGCCAACATGCTGACTCCGATCGAGCTGATCAAGGCTGTGGTCGACGGCATGTTGGCGCGCAAGTTCGGCCGCATCGTCAACATCACCTCGGCCGCCGTGAAGGCGCCGATCGATATTTTGGGCCTCTCCAACGGCGCTCGCGCCGGCCTGACCGGCTTCGTTGCCGGTATTTCGCGCAAGACCGTGATCAACAACGTCACCATCAACGGGCTGTTGCCGGGTCCCTTCGAGACCGATCGGCTGCTCACGACCGCAAAGGGCGAGGCCGAGAAGCGCGGCGTCACGCCGCAGCAGGTGCTGGCCGATCGCGCCAAGCTCAATCCGGCCGGCCGCTTCGGCGACCCGGAAGAGTTCGGCCTCGCCTGCGCCTTCCTGTGCGGCGCCAAGGCCGGCTTCATCACCGGCCAGAACATCCTGCTCGACGGCGGCGCCTTCCCGGGGACGCTGTAGCTGGAGAGCGCTTGCTTAAACCTCGCCCCGCTCTTGTCCGCCATAGCTCGAAGAGCGACGGCGGATGCGGGGAGAGGTCGGATTACATCATCAGATGCAATCCGGGCGACGGGGTGCAGGTCTAACCATTCATATCCGTCGCGCGGCTGCCCCTCACCCCTTCCCTCTCCCCGTGAAGAACGGGGAGAGGGAGCGCACTGCCTTCGGCGCGATACTGTGCTTCTGCCAGCTACTGCTTCGTGATCTCGTCCTCGTCGCGCTCGCTGTCGCTGGATGAATCCGCCGTCGTGCGCTCGTCGGTCCAGTCGATCCCGAAGGCCGCTAACCCTTCCGCCAGGAGATCGCCGAGCATCGGCTCGCCCAGCAGATAACGCGCGGTGTGGCGATCGCGTTGCCCGGCGGCTTCAGAGCGCAGATCGTCCCACTCCTCGATGGTGCCGTCGCCGCGGCCAAGCCGCATCAAGGCGACCAGATCGGCCTGCTCATCTTCGGACATCGCGTTGATGAACCCGGTGATCTCGCGCACCACCGGATCGTTGCCGTTGTCCTCCAGCACGTCGACCATGTCGTCGTCTGCAGCATTGGAGCCGGAATCCGGGTCGCTCGCCGCTTCCTTGACGTCGAACTCGCGCGCCTTCTCGATCAGGAAGGCGACCTTATCGGCCGCTATCGTCAGTTCCGGCATGTGTTCCATCCTCTCGCTATTGCGCCGATAACGTCTGTCCGGGTTAGTCGATCCATTGCGCAGATGCCCGGAAAGCCGCATCTTCTGCGCAAAAGGTGGAATTGAGGACATGCCGATGCAATGGACGGTGGGACAGGTCAAAATCACCAAGCTGGTCGAACTGGAGACGATCGGCTCGACCCGCTTCATCCTGCCGCGCGCCGGCCGCGAGGAGATCCTGGAGCTGCCCTGGCTGATCCCGCATTTCGCCACCGGGGAAGGGCGGCTGAAAATGTCGATCCACGCGCTGATGCTGGACACGCCGAGCGGGCGCATCATGGTCGATACCGGGCTCGGCAACGACAAGCAGGGCCGCGGCGTGCCGACCTGGAACGGCCGGCAGTCGCCGTTCCTAGAGACGATGACCGATGCTGGCTTCCCGCCGGACAGCATCGACACCGTGCTGTGCACGCATTTGCATGTCGATCACGTCGGCTGGAACACGAAGCTCGTCGATGGCCGGTGGGTTCCGACCTTTCCGAACGCACGTTACGTGTTCGGCAAGACCGAATATGAGCATTGGCGCGAGCACAGTGGGACGCCGGACAAGCTCGCGGTGTTCAACGATTCCGTGCTGCCGATCGTCGATGCCGGCCGCGCCGAGCTCGTCGCAAGCGATGCCCGCCTCAGCGACGAGATCACCCTGATCCCGACGCCGGGCCACAGCCCCGGCCATATCAGCCTGCACATCCGCTCCGACGGCGCCGAGGCGCTGCTATCAGGCGACGTCGCCCACCATCCCTGCCAGATGGCGCATCTCGACTGGTCCTCAACCGCGGATTCAGATCCCGCGCAATCGGCGGCGACGCGGCGCGAGCTGTTCTCGCGCTTCGCCGACAAGGACGTGCTGGTGATCGGCGGCCATTTCGATGCCGGCCACATCAAACGCGATGGCGATGCGTTTAGGTTCGCGGCAGTGGGGTGATCGAGACCTCTGCTCCGCAACGCCGGGCGCGCCTGCCATGCGCCGCCACGGTTGAATTTCCGCCCCGTTTGTTCCAAGAACGTCCTTTGGAATACCAGAGACGTCCCAGGGAGAGAGACCAAAATGAAGCTTGTTCGCTATGGCGCCAAGGGCGCGGAGAAGCCCGGCCTGATCGACAAATCCGGCCAGTTGCGCGACCTGTCGGCCCACATCAAGGAGCTCGACGGCGCCGCCTATGCGCCCGATAGCCTGAAGAAGCTCACCGCCCTCGATCCCGCCTCCCTGCCCGCCGTGTCCGGCCAGCAGCGCCTCGGCGCGCCCGTCACCGGCATCTCGAAATTCGTCGCCATCGGCCTCAATTATTCTGACCATGCCAAGGAAACCGGCAACCCGATTCCCGCCGAGCCGATCTTTTTCCTCAAGGCCAACACCGCGCTGTCGGGCCCGAACGATGCGGTCGAGAAGCCGCGCGGCTCGACCAAGCTCGACTGGGAGGTCGAGATCGCGGCCATCATCGGCACCACGGCGAAATACGTCTCCGAGTCCGATGCGCTGAACCACGTCGCCGGTTATTGCGTCTGCAACGACGTCTCCGAGCGCAACTTCCAGATCGAACGGCTGGGCCAGTGGACCAAGGGCAAGTCGCACGACACTTTCGGCCCGCTCGGACCGTGGCTCGTCACCAAGGACGAGATCGCTGACGTGCAGAAGCTGTCGATGTGGCTCGACGTCAATGGCCAGCGCCGCCAGACTGGCTCGACCGAGACCATGATCTTCTCGATGGCGAAGTGCATCTCCTACGTCTCGCAGTTCATGACCTTGCTGCCCGGCGATGTCGTCACCACCGGCACGCCGCCCGGCGTCGGCATGGGCATGAAGCCGCCGACCTTCCTCAATGTCGGCGACGTCGTGACGCTGGGCATCGAAGGCCTTGGCGAGCAGCGCCAGCAGATCATCGAAGTGTAAGACGAGCGGCCACCCGCGACCGTCATTGCGAGCGAAGCGAAGCAATCCAGAAACGCGATCAAGAACGCAGCCTGGATTGCTTCGTCGCTGACGCTCCTCGCAATGACGGCATTTATGTTTGCGTCAGCCAGGGGCAGCATCATGAAACTCACCTATTCTCCGGCCTCGCCGTTCGCACGCAAGGTGCGCATCGCCGCGATCGAGCTCGGCCTCATCGACAAAATCGAATTCGTGCCGACCGCGGTTGCGCCCGGGCAGCCCAATGACGAATACAGCCGCATCACGCCGTTGAAGAAGCTGCCGGTGATGATCCTCGACAATGGCGATGTGATTCTCGACTCCTATGTCATCGTCGAATATCTCGACGAACTCGCCGGCGGCAACAAGCTGATCCCGGTATCCGGCCCGGCGCGCTGGAAGGTCAAGAGCGAGCACTCGATGCTGCAGGGCATGCTCGATGCCATGCTGCTCTGCCGCTACGAGGCGATGGTCCGCCCCGAAGAGCTGCGCTGGAAGGCCTGGAGTGACGATCACTGGCATCGCGCATGGATGGGCATGGCGCGCTTCGAGCAGCAGCCGGACCTGATGAGCCGGCCGTTCGACATCGTCTCGATCGGATTGGTGTGCGTGCTCGGCTATGCCGATTTCCGCTTTGCCGATTGCGGCTGGCGCCAGGCCTATCCCAAACTCGACGCGTTCCATCAGAAGATGCTGGAGCGGGAGTCCGTGAAGATCTCGCTGCCGCCAAAGGCATAAATGCCGCGACGCGCGTGAATCGGAGGAGCCTGCCGTGAGCCTGAAATTCGCTGTTGCCGACCTCACCATCCAGCGCGTGGTCGAGCAGGAATCGCCTTATTTTCCGGCGCTCGAACTGTTCCCCGATCTCACACTGGAGATGCTCGGCGAGCACCGCGCCTGGCTGAAGCAGGCCAATGCGCTCGACGACAACGACATGCTGGTGCTGTGCTTCCAGTCCTATGTGGTGAAGACACCGCACCACACCATCCTGATCGACAGCTGCATCGGCAACGATAAGCCGCGACCGGGGCGGGCAGCCTGGAACATGAAGACCGATGACACCTATCTGCGCAATTTGGCGGCGGCGGGCGTGTCGGCCGACGACATCGACATCGTGATGTGCACGCATCTGCATGTCGACCATGTCGGCTGGAATACAAGGCTTGAGAACGGTCGCTGGGTGCCAACCTTTCCGAAGGCGCGCTACGTCTTCGGCCGGCAAGAATATGATTACTGGACCGCACAGAACGCGAAAGCCGAGGTGCCGCCCTTCGTCGATAGCGTGCTGCCGGTGGTCGACGCCGGAAAGGCCGATATCGTCAGCAATGATTTCCGTATCGGCGACCATGTGCGGATCATGCCGACACCCGGCCACACGCCCGGGCATTATGCGGTCGGGATCGGCAAGGGCAAAGACGAGGCGGTGTTCGCCGGCGACCTGATGCATACACCGCTGCAGCTGCGCCATCCGGAGCTGTCGCCGAAATTCGACGTCGATCCCGGGCTGGCCGCGACCACAAGGCGGCAATTCCTGGAGCGCTATTGCGACACCGACACGCTGTGCTGCACGGCGCACTTCCCCTCGCCGACGGTCGGAAAGATCCGGCGCAAGGGCAACGCATTCAGCTGCGAGGCGGTGTAGCCGAAGGTCTCTGCGAAAAACTCTCCTGCGGCGGGCCACCTTCCGCTGTCATGCCCCGCGCAGGCGGGGATCCAGTACGCCGCAGCTTCTCGACTGATCACGAACGCTTCTGGAATACTGGGTCACCCGCCTTCGCGGGTGACGACACCGGTATAAATCACAGGCTGATCAGCTTCCAAGCCTCAATCAAACAGGCTCGGCGTGTGGTTCACGGCCGCGCCTTCGATCGCCAGCATCTTCAGCTTGGTCTCGACCCCGCCGCGGGCCGAGAAGCCGCCGGGCTTGTTGCCGGCCGCCAGCACACGGTGGCACGGCACCACGATCGGGCACGGGTTGCGTCCTAGCGCCTGGCCGACGTCGCGCGACAGCTCGACGCCGCCGAGTTGCTTGGCGATGTCGCCATAGGTCAAAGTCTTGCCCGGCGGGATCTGCCGCGCGATGTCGTAGACGCCGCGGTTGAACTCCGGCACATCATCGAGATCGAGTGCGATGTCGGCGAGATCGTCCGCCTTGCCCTCAAGCAGCGCGACGATGCGAGCGATCGCGGCCTTCACCTCGGCGGTCGGCTCGACTTCCGGGATGTCGCCATGGCGCTGGCGGATGCGGGCGCGGATCTTGTCCTCACTCCCCATCGGCAGTTGCACGCCGTTGATGCCACGCGGTCCCCATTCGATGCCGCAGATGCCGATCGGGGTGTCGAACAAGGCATAAAGCTGCTGGTCTGTCATGGTTGGCTCCAATCACGTCCCATGCGCTAACGTCTGAGTGGAATCTAGGCTTGGAGATTGTTGCGATCCACCCGGAATCTGCGAAATCTTCACAGATGGTTCCAACCCGCTTGGCGCGGCATGGCGCCGAAGCGCGAACGTTCGCATCGATTTCTTTTCGCTGGTCCTCTGTTCGGGGGAAGCGCGGCGGCCGCATTACGCCCGAAATACGATCGGCCCGCTGACGACATGCGATTGCAATTCACCATCGTCAGCTTCGACCTGCGCTTGCGCGAACGGCGACGTCGGACGTCGCATCTCACAAGCACGTTGCGTCGGCTCACCGCGCGTCATGATCGCGCAGCAGGAGATGAAGATGAAGCGGACTCTCGCATTCGGCTATGGGCTGGTCGCTTATGCCATATTCCTCGGCGCATTTCTCTACGCCATCGGCTTCGTCGGCGACATGGTCGTGCCGAAGACGATCGACAGCGGCGAGGTCACGTCCGCCCCTGCGGCAATCGTGATCGATCTCGTGCTGCTGTCCGTCTTCGCCGTGCAGCACAGCGTGATGGCGCGGCCGTCGTTCAAGCGCTGGTGGACCAGGATCGTTCCGGCGGCAATCGAGCGCAGCACCTACGTGCTGCTGGCGAGCCTCGCCTTGATTCTCATCTTCTGGCAATGGCGGCCGCTCCCGATGGTTATCTGGCAGATCGAAAACCCACTCGCCGCATCGATGCTGCTTGGACTTTCCTTCGCCGGCTGGTTCATCGTGCTGATCAGCACCTATCTGATCGACCATTTCGAACTATTCGGCCTGCAGCAGGTGCTGCACCACCTGCAAGGACGCACCGCCGCACCCGCCGGCTTCAAGGCGCCCCTGCTCTACAAATTGGTCCGCCATCCGATCTACCTTGGCTTCATCATTGCCTTCTGGGCCACGCCGGTGATGACAGCAGGCCATCTCCTGTTCGCTGCGGTGACGACGGCCTACATCTTCGTCGGCATCATGCTGGAAGAGCGTGATCTCGTGGCGTATTTCGGCGTCGAGTATCAGCAATACCGCGCGAAGGTCGGCATGCTGATCCCGATTCTCCGCCGCTCGGAATGAGGCAGGGATGCGCCGGGCCGCGGGATTTCGCGGATGCGCCGGCCGCGCGCGCCGGCGGAGGCCCTGCGTCGCGTTCCCGCAGGGTGATTATCGCGCCCTTCGCTGCTAAACTGCCAGGCTCGAGTTTCTCGCGCTGGGGAAATAGCACCAAGGAGAACGCGCCATGAGGCTGTCGCAAGAGCAGATCGAGTTCTTCCATACCGAGGGCTGGCTGTTCCTGCCCGAATTGTTCAACCCGGAGGAGACTGCGTATCTCGCCCGCGAGGCGGAAGGCATCTACGCAGCCGACCGGCCGGAGGTCTGGCGCGAGAAGAGCGGCGCGCCGCGTACCGCCTTTGCCGCGCATCTCTACAACGACGCCTTCGCCGCGCTTGCCGCGCACCCGCGCATGATCGAGCCGATCGAGCAGTTGTTCGGCGAGGGCGTCTACATGCACCAGTTCAAAATCAACGCCAAATCCGCCTTCACCGGCGACGTCTGGCAGTGGCATCAGGATTACGGCACCTGGAAACGCGACGACGGCATGCCGGAGCCGCGCGCGATGAACATCGCGATCTTCCTCGACGAGGTGATGCCGATCAACGGTCCCTTGATGCTGGTGCCGCAGAGCCAGCACGCCGGCGATCTCGAAGCCTCGCATGATCTGCAGACGACGTCCTATCCGCTGTGGACGCTGGACGAGGCGACGGTGACGCGGCTGGTCAAGCAGGGCGGCATCGTGGCGCCCACGGGCAAGCCCGGCGGCATGCTGATGTTCCACGGCAATCTGGTGCACGGCTCCGCCGGCAACATCACGCCCTATCCGCGCAAGATCGTCTACCTGACCCTGAACGCGGTCTCCAACTACATCCGCACCCCCACGCGGCCGGGCTACATCGCCCATCGCGACTTCGCACCGATCAAGGCGGTCGAGGACGACGCGCTGCTGCGGCTGGCGCGCGCCCATCGCGAAGCTGCGGAGTAGCTGTTCCACCGTCATTCCGGGGCGTGCCTAGCACGAGCCCGGAATCCACACGCACGACGGTGGTTATGGATTTCCGGGCTCATCGCTTCGCTATGCCCCGGAATGACGTCATCAATCAATGGATCGTCTTGCCCATGAACCTGTTCTCCCTGCTCCAGACCCGCAATAAGCCCGTGCGCGTGGCGCTGATCGGTGCCGGCAAGTTCGGCTCGATGTTTCTCGCGCAAGTGCCGCATGTGCCGGGGCTTGAGGTCCCCGTGATCGTCGATCTCGATCCGCAGCGCGCCAGGGACGCCTGCAAGACGGTCGGCTGGGACGCGGACCGGATCGCTGCGACCTCGTTCGTCACCGACGGCGCGAAAGCCGTCGCGGGCGACGTCGACGTCATCGTGGAGGCGACCGGCAATCCCGCCGTCGGCATCCGCCACGCCCGCGCGGCGATCGCGTCTGGCAAACACATCGTGATGGTCAATGTCGAAGCCGACGTGCTGGCCGGGCCGCTCCTGGCAGACGAAGCACGCAAGGCGGGTGTGGTCTACTCGCTCGCTTATGGCGACCAGCCGGCGCTGACCGCCGAGATGGTCGACTGGGCGCGCGCCACCGGCTTCCGCGTCGTCGCCGCCGGCAAGGGCACCAAATATCTGCCGGCCTATCACGACGTCACGCCTGACGGTGTCTGGCAGCATTACGGCCTGACCGCAGCCGAGGCGCAATCGGCCGGCATGAATCCGCAAATGTTCAACTCCTTCCTCGACGGCACCAAATCGGCGATCGAGATGGCGGCGATCGCCAATGCCACCGGGCTCGACGTGCCCTCGGAGGGCCTCAAGTTTCCGCCCTGCGGCGTCGACGATCTGCCGCATGTGATGCGGCCGCGCCAGTCTGGCGGCGTGCTGGAGCGATCCGGCGTGGTCGAGGTGGTGTCGTCGCTCGAGCGCGACGGCCGGCCGGTGTTTCGCGATCTGCGATGGGGCGTCTACGTGGTGCTGGAGGCGCCAAACGACTACGCGGCCGATTGCTTCAAGCAATATGGCCTGAAGACCGATGCCAGCGGCCGTTATGCGGCGATGTACAAGCCCTATCATTTGATCGGCCTGGAGCTGAACATCTCGGTGCTGTCGGCGGCGCTGCGCAAGGAGCCGACCGGGCAGCCGCAAGGTTTTCGCGGCGATGTCGCAGCCATCGCCAAGCGTGATTTGCGCGCGGGCGAAATGCTCGACGGTGAAGGCGGCTACACGGTGTGGGGCAAATTGATGCCGGCACAGACAAGCCTCACGGTCGGCGCATTGCCGATCGGGCTCGCGCACCGCGTCAAACTGGTGCGCGATATCGCGCATGGCGCGGTGGTACGCTGGAGCGACGTCGAGGTCGATGCCGGCAACGAAACGGTGAAGGTGCGCAAGCAGATGGAGGCGATGTTCGCCCCGAAGCACGGCGAACGCCAATAAAAAAGCCCCGGGTCGAGAACCCGGGGCTTCGTCATCTGAGCCGCGTGCGACAATCTCAGTTGGTGTCTTCGCCGAGCGCCGCCGACAGCTTGTCGTAATTCGCAACGACGAGGTCGATATTGCCCTTGTTCTGGACGTCGGGTGCCTTGGCCTTCGAGGCCATGTCGAGATTGGCGAGCACTTCCTTCTTCTCGTCGGCTTTCATCTTCTTGTCGGCCTGGACCAGCGCGATCTGCTGCTTCAGGACGGCTTCCGAACCGATGTATTTCTTGGTCTGCGGATCGATGCCGCCCATCACCAGGCTGATATTATCGATTACGGTGTTGTAGTCGTCGTAGCTGGCAAAGCCGTGCTTCTTGGCGACCGTCTCGAGCTGGGCAATCACCTTGGCATCGGGCGGCGCATTGTCCGGCAGCTTTTCGGTGATCGCGTCCATCTCCTTCTGCGCGGCGAGCACGTCGTCGATCTGCTTCTGGGTCAGCGCGATCTGCTTGAGCTGCGGCGGTTGGCCGGCGGGCGCAGCGGCCTGCGCCGGCGCGCCTTGCTTGGCCTGCGCAAGCGCCTGGTCGTTCGACAGCGCGCCAAACGACATGGCGAGGCCGGCGATGCTCAGGGCGGCAAGGGTCGTCCGAACGAACACACGCATGGGGATCTCCTCAAAGGGCCTGTGGGGCAACCAATCTACAGCGCATCTTTGCGTACGATTTTTGAAATGAACCGGTCCTGAACCCGAAGTTTGCGGTTTTTCGTTACGGCCGTAACGCCATTCCGCCGGATTATGCTCCGCCAACAACGCCGCGCAGATCAAATCACATCCGAGTGGAGGCGGCGAGGCGTCCTCGGGATCTCGCTGACGCTGCTCTCGATGGCCGCCATTGCCGCGATCAGAACGGGTGCCACGTTCTGGCTTGACCGGTTCTGACGGCGATCGCGATGACCGTCGCTGCCCAACGCAAAAACGCCGCTCCGGCTTGTGGGCGGGAGCGGCGTTTTTTGTGTTGGATGTGAAGAGGTTTTGATCTGTCCTTTGCAGGCCTGGCAGCGACCTACTCTCCCAGGGCTTGAGCCATAGTACCATTGGCGCTGAGGAGTTTAACGGCCGAGTTCGGGATGGGATCGGGTTCAGGCTCCTCGCTAGGACCACCAGGCCGGCGAAGGACAGATATTGGATACGAAGCAAGCTGTGCGATCGCTTTGCGATCGCGGCGAATGGTGAGTAGCGAATGGCGAATGGATGATGATCATCCCTATTCGCCATTCTCTATTCGCTGGTCTTTTGATCTGATCATCTGCAGTGATGGACACTGAAAATGAGAGCAATCAAGCCGATCGAACGATTAGTACCGGTAAGCT
>NZ_JBARGP010000051.1:0-2347 GCF_049798375.1 Bradyrhizobium sp. | reverse complement strand
GCCTGCGCGTTCGAACGCGCCGAAGGTCGGCCGCAATGATCCCTGTCCGTGCGGGAGTGGGAAGAAGTACAAGAAGTGTTGTGGAGGCTAGCCGCGGCTCACGGCTCGACGTCACGCGGCGTATCGTGTTTACGTGCAATGTCGAGATCGGTGCCGCATAGCGGCGAAGCGAGCAGGAATTCGGCCAGTGTGCCCATCCGCCCCGGCTCGAAATCGAAGTCTGTGTCGGGCTGCGCGAGCGCCTCGGCGAGGTTCGAGCGCGCATCGGTCAGGCGCAAATAGTACCCGATCGTCAGCAGGACGTGGGTCGGCTGGCCGCCATCGGTGATGAACACGGGGCCATTCACCGCTGCTTTCCTGGCGCTGCTAGTATCCCGGTCGAACTCGGAGTTGGTGAAGGTGGACACGGTTTTGGCCTCATGCCGTTTGGGTGGCAGGCATATTCTGTGTAGATATGTCGCCGCATTCAAGGCCCCGTCGCCGTCGGGCGTGCGCCGGCGGGAAATCGTCGCGACAGAGAAGGCCTCGCCGCGCATGGCAGTCCGCGACCGCAAACCTTGCACTTGATGCCCGGTGCGGGATCATAAAGAATGTGCGCAAGTTCAAGATATGGCAGCGCCTGGTCGACGGGAGATCGTATCGTGGAACGTGTGGTTCAGCTGCACATCGAGAAGCTGCCGGAGAGCGTGTACCTCGCGACCAGCGACGACGTGCAGGGTCTGATGGCGCAGGGCCGCACGATACAGGAACCCCTCGAGATCGCGCGCGCGTTACCAAGAAGCTGATCGATGCCCAGTCGAGCCCGGGCACCACGCTGCAGCCGGCCGGCGAGGCGTTCGATTACCCCCTGATCGTCGCGGTGTGATGGGCGTCGTGTCATGGGGGGCTGGCCGGCTTCCGCTACCGGTACATCGTCAGGCGCCTGAACGACAAGGTCGAATTCGCGCAGCACGCCAATTCGTTTCGACTGCCGCTGGCTGCTGGCTCCTTCTATCCCGACTTTGTCGCGAAGCTGAAGGATGGCCGAACTTTCGTGGTGGAGTACAAGGGCGAGCACCTTGCTGGTGTAGGCAAGGACGATACCAACGAGAAGCGGCTCGTCGGCGCGTTGTGGGAAAAGGCCAGTGCCGGCAAAGGACTGTTCGCGATGATTGAGAAGGATATCGGCGGACGCGGTCCACGACAGCAATTGATTGACAAGATAGAGGGAAAATAGCGCATGCGAGCCGCCGAATGCTGCCTCGCCATGCCATCGCGCACAGTCGATTTGGCGCGCGCTAGATGAGGTGCATTCGTTATCGAATTGACTTGCGCCTAAAACCTAATTTTTATTGTGCTTTCAACGCCATCACCCCTGTCCAGATCTCACGCGAAAAATATATTGCTTTGAGCTGACCCCAAATCAGCCGCATCCTGCCGCCATCCCGCCTCGTGCAGAGGGGCGTTTCGCGATCGTCACGGACGTGGAGGCGGGGAGCGGTGGGCCGCGAGGGCGCGCAGCGTGATCTGATCACGCCGACGAACGCGCCGTTGCGGACGGCCAAGCCGTGTGGTCCTGGCATCCCGGTGCTGATGCCTGCGCAACGCGTCAGCGTTGTCGCAAGACAGGGGCAAGAAAGCCGGTCCCTGGGGAGAGCGCGGAGCAACCGTTAAAACCATCGCGCAGGGAAGGCCGGGGAATCTCGGCCGAACCTGTGGTAACCGCCGCGTGCACTCTTTTTCGCACGCGGGCCATGGGGGCGGCGAGCTCCCGGCCTTCCCTGCGCCCTCTCGTTGTCAGAGGGCGATGCTGCCGCCAAAGCTCGGGCGCAATGCGCCGCGAGGATGCGCGCGGCTGTGCTGTTGATAGTGAAATCGAGAACAGTCGTCCGGCTTCCGGCTTCGAAGTCCATCGCAACCTCGTGTTGCGCCGCAATCGCAAGCCGCGACGCAACATGCAAAATGAGACTGCCCGTCAAGCTTGGCATGGTCGATCCGGCGCGCCGGCCGCCCGTCCTGCGCTAGCCTTGCGGCCAATACGAGGGCCGCGCAACGCACACGGCCCCGTCACATCACGCCGGGCAACGATCCGGCACAGAGGGAGGATCGACGATGGTGAGAGGCGGTTTGGGGCTCGCAGCGCTGACGGCGCTGCTATTGGCGACCACGGCGCACGCCGCCGACAAGATCAAGGTCGGCGTCACAGCGACGCTCGAAGGCACCTACACGGTGCTCGGCGAAGACGGCATGCGCGGCTTCCAGACCGCGCTCAACGTGCTCGGCAAAAATATCGGCGACAAGGAGCTCGACTTCGTCGTCGCCTCCACCGACGCCACGCCGGATTCGGCGGTGCGCGCAGTGCGCAAGC
>NZ_JBARGP010000050.1:0-2025 GCF_049798375.1 Bradyrhizobium sp. | reverse complement strand
CCGGCGTTAAGAAGCCGACCCGGGTTGGATGAAACTGTGCATGCGGAAGCAAGCGGAGTATTTATAGAGGGCCGTCGGCAAAGAGGTCGGTTTCTCCCTGGTGCGTGAGAGCCCGGTTGCGAGTTGGACCCGGGTTGCCTGGATGACCCACATTGGCGCGAATGGGCGTGATTTTGCCCTGGAGCACGCTTCCTAGGATTCTCTTCTGACAGGCGCCTATGCCGTCGGCGTGAGCCATGGAGGAGAAGAGCATGGATGTCCTGTATGAGCGGGTGGCCGGCCTTGATGTGCACAAGGATACGGTGGTGACTTGTGTGCGGATGTTGGTCGACAGCAAGACGAAGCGAGAGTGTCGGACGTTTGCGGCGACGACGGAGCAGCTTGTGGAGTTGAGAGCGTGGCTGGAAGAATGCCGGTGCACGCAGGTGGCGATGGAGGCGACGGGCGTTTATTGGATACCGGTGTTCCGGATCTTGGACGACGGCGGGTTTGAATTGATCGTCGCCAACGCGGCGCACATCAAGAATGTCCCCGGGCGCAAGACCGACATGAACGATGCGATGTGGCTCGCCGACCTGCTGGCCTGCGGGTTGATCAAGGCGAGCTTCGTCCCGAACGAGGGGGTACAGGAGCTGCGCGGGCTGACGCGGACACGCAAGCAACTGATACGCGAGCAGACCAGGCATATGCAGCGCATTGAGAAGACGCTGGCAGAAGCCAATATCAAGCTCGGCTCGGTGATCTCCGACGTCATGGGCGCGAGCGGACGGCGGATCATCGAGGCGATGATCGCCGGGGTGCGGCAGCCCAAACAGCTGGCCGAGCTCGCCGGCAAACAGATCAAGGCGTCGCCGAAGGAACTCTACGATGCGTTGCATGGACGGTTGACGGATCACCACCGCTTCCTGCTGGAACTTCATCTGAAGCAATGGGACAGCATCAATGAGACGATCCGCAAGCTCGATCTCGAAGTCGATCAGCGGATCGCCCGCATGGAAGCGAAGGCAGGGAGCCGCAACATCCCCTTTCGTACTTTGATCGAGCTTTTGACCACCATTCCCGGGGTCAGCGCCGTAGCTGCGCCTGCGATTCTGTCCGAGGTCGGTGATGATATGAGCCGCTTCCCCACCGCCGGTCACCTCGTCGCCTGGAGTGGCCTGTGCCCCGGGCAGAACGAAAGCGCTGGCAAGCGCAAGTCCTCGCGCCTGCGCAAGGGGGCTCCCTGGCTCAAGACGATGCTCGTGCAATGCGCCTGGGCCGCCAAACGCACAAAAGACAGCTATTACCGGGCTCAGTTCTTCCGCCTGCAGGCCAAGCGCGGGCCGCAAAAAGCGATTTGCGCCGTTGCTGCCTCGATCCTCACCGCCGTCTATCATATCCTCAAGGATGGCACAGAACATCACGACCTCGGTGCTGCCTACTTCGATCGTCGGCCAGTTGAGCTCAAAGCAAGCCGACTGGTCGTGCGCCTCAAAAAACTCGGTTTCACCGTCCAACTGCAACCAATCGCGGAGGCCGCCTGACACCCATTCAACCAGTCGTTTCTTCCTAGGAGCGCAGCGACGAAGCAATCCATAGCGCCGCAAGCGGAGAGATGGATTGCTTCGCTCCGCTCGCAATGACGGGTGAGGGAGCTACCGCCTCTCCCGAAAGAACTCCCGCAGCAGCGTGGCCGAGGCGTGCTCGCCGATCCCGGGATAAACGTCCGGCACGTGGTGGCAGGTCGGCGAGGCAAAGAACCGCACGCCGCTCTCGACCGCGCCGCCCTTGGGGTCGGCCGCGCCGTAATAGAGCCGGCGGACCCTTGCGAAGGAGATCGCGGCCGCACACATGGTGCAGGGCTCCAGCGTCACGTAGAGGTCGCAGTCGACCAGGCGCTCGCTGCCGATTTTCCTGGCCGCCTCGCGCAGCGCAATGATTTCGGCATGGGCCGTGGGGTCGTAATCGGTCAGCGTCCGGTTGGCCGCGGTGGCGATGACCTCGTAATTGCGGACCACGACGCAGCCGATCGGAACTTCGCCCGCC
>NZ_JBARGP010000049.1:0-3399 GCF_049798375.1 Bradyrhizobium sp. | reverse complement strand
TGCCCTCGGGCACCAGCTTCAAGGTGTCCTTGATGTCCTGCTGGAAATAGCGGTCGGCCGAGCCGCGCGCCATCGCGCCGACCGAGCCCATGCCGCGATAGGCCTTGTAGGAGCGGCCCTGCCACAGGAACACCTCGCCCGGCGTCTCGTCGGTGCCGGCGAGCAGCGAGCCGACCATGGCGACATCGGCGCCGGCGGCGAGCGCCTTCGCCAGGTCGCCGGAAAATTTGATGCCGCCGTCGGCAATCACGGAGACGCCGGCCTTCTTGGTCGCTTCCACCGCGTCCATGATTGCGGTGAGCTGCGGCACGCCGACGCCGGCGACGATGCGCGTGGTGCAGATCGAGCCCGGCCCGATGCCGACCTTGATGGCGTCGGCGCCGGCATCGATCAGCGCCTGCGCGCCGTCGCGGGTGGCAATGTTGCCGGCGATCACCTGGACCTCGTTGGACAGCCGCTTGATGCGGTTGACTGCCTCCAGCACGCGCGAGGAGTGGCCGTGCGCGGTATCGACCACGACGAGGTCGACACCGGCATCGATCAACAGCTCGGTGCGCTCGAAGCCGCCTTCACCCACCGTGGTCGCCGCCGCGACGCGCAGACGACCCTGGCCGTCCTTGCAGGCCAGCGGATGCGCGACCGCCTTCTCCATGTCCTTCACAGTAATCAAGCCGACGCAGCGATATTGCTCGTCGACAACAAGGAGCTTCTCGATGCGATGCTTGTGCAGCATCCGCTTGGCTTCGGCCTGGCTGACGCTCTCGCGCACCGTGACGAGGTTCTCATGCGTCATCAGCTCCGAAACCTTCTGGTTGGGATCGGTGGCGAAGCGGACGTCGCGGTTGGTGAGGATGCCGACCAGCTTGCCGGGAATGCCCTTGCCGGCGCCGGTCACCACCGGAACGCCGGAGATGCCGTGCGTGCTCATCAGCGCCAGCGCATCCGACAGGGTCGCGTCCGGGCCGATCGTCAGCGGGTTCACCACCATGCCGGATTCGAACTTCTTGACCTGCCGCACCTGCGCGGCCTGTCCCTGCGGATCGAAATTGCGGTGGATCACGCCGACGCCGCCGGCCTGCGCCATCGCGATCGCCATGCGCGCCTCGGTCACGGTGTCCATGGCGGACGCCATGATCGGAATGTTCAGCGGGATCGCCCGGGTCACGTGGGAGCGGATATCGACATCCGAAGGAAGCACATCCGACGCGCCTGGCTTCAGCAGCACGTCGTCGAATGTAAAGGCTTCGCGGATTCCCTGCACGACGGCCATCGTCAACTCCTTGATCTCTCGGCCGCAGCTCGCGACCTGATGGGTGGATGAGCGCCGCCGCCAGCGAAGCCATTGCCTCGCTGTCGAATCGATGCCCATCGATGGGGTTGACGCGGGTCGATAGCACGCTGACGTGACGAATCAAAGGGGCCGCGGGGCAGAATCGCGGATTTGCGCCTCAAAGCCGCTGGGCGCCCGGCGAGCCCGCATCGCAGGGCTCGCGTGGAATAAAATATCACCGTTGGCGCCATGACAGGCCGGAAATTCCGCACCTTGTCCGGCGGAGCGCCCTCGCCGACGCCCGTCTCAGCGCGGATAGCCCGGCGGTGGGCCATAGCGCCTGATCGCGTCCACCACCTCGCGGTGCCGGCGCTGCTCCCGCCTCATATGCACCGCGATGACCGCATGCGCCGAGGGCACCAACAGCAGCACGTGGAAGACCAACCCGAGCACCAGGCAGACCACGATCAGGAGCAGGTTGAAGATCGCCGCGAACGGCTGGCCGTTGAGCAGCACGCCAAGTGGCGGCACCAACACAGCAAGCACGTAGATCATCAGCGGCCCTCCGGCATGTGTCTGTCGTGCAGCATTTAGGGAGCCATGCAGACAGCGCAATGGCCTCATCAGCGGCGGGATGATAAAGCCGCACGCCCGCCCCGCCCTCTCCCCGCGTCAACCCCGACTTTCAATGAACAAGCAACGCGTCATCCCGCTGATCGTCGCGACCGCGCTCTTCATGGAGAACATGGACTCCACGGTGATCGCGACATCGCTGCCGGCGATCGCCGTCGACATCGCCACCAGTCCGCTGACGCTGAAGCTCGCCATCACCTCCTATCTGCTGTCGCTCGCGGTGTTCATCCCGGCGAGCGGCTGGACCGCCGACCGTTTCGGCGCGCGAACGGTGTTCAGCGTCGCTGTCGGCGTCTTCATGGTCGGCTCGATCGGCTGCGCGCTGTCGCAGTCGGTGCCGAACTTCGTGTTCGCCCGCATCCTGCAGGGGATGGGCGGCGCGATGATGACGCCGGTCGGACGGCTGGTGCTGCTGCGCTCGGTCGATAAGAGCGAATTGGTCAGCGCCATGGCCTGGGTCACGGTCCCGGCCCTGATCGGCCCTGTGATCGGACCGCCGCTCGGCGGCTTCATCACCACCTATTTCTCCTGGCACTGGATCTTCCTGATCAACATCCCGATCGGATTGCTCGGCGTCGTGATGGCGCTGCGCTACATCGATCCGATCAAGGAGGAGCATCCCGAACCCTTCGATCTCTACGGCATGGTGCTCGCCGGCATCGGTCTTGCCGGCATCGCCTTCGGGCTCTCGGTCGCCGGCCTCAATTTGCTGCCGTGGTCGGTCGTGGGCGCACTGATCGCGATCGGCGCGATCGCAATGACGCTCTACGTCATCCATGCGCGCCGTACCGGCTCGCCGGTGCTCGATTTCTCGATGCTGAACCTGCCGACCTTGCGCGCCGCCGTCGTCGGCGGCTTTTTCTTCCGGCTCGGCATCGGCGCGCTGCCGTTCCTGCTGCCGCTGCTGATGCAGATCGGCTTCGGGCTGACGCCGTTTCAGTCCGGCCTCGTCACCTTCGGCTCGGCGGTAGGGGCCATGGGAATGAAGACGCTCGCAAGCCGCATCATCCGCACCTTCGGCTTCCGCAATCTGATGACCGTCAACGCGGTGGTCTCCTCGGTCTTCCTGGCGGCCTGCGCGCTGTTCACGCCGACGACGCCGCTGCTGCTGATCCTGATCATCCTCGTCGTCGGCGGCTTCTTCCGCTCGCTGGAATTCACCGCGATCAACACCGTCGCCTATGCCGAGGTCGACAGCGCGCAGATGAGCCGCGCCACCACGCTCGTCTCCGTCAATCAGCAGCTGGCGATTTCGGCAGGCGTCGCCATCGGCGCCTTCTCGGTCGAAAGCACGCTGTGGTGGCACGGCGCCGCCGAGCTCAGCGCCTCCGCGTTCGCGCCCGCCTTCGTCGTGGTCTCGATCGTCTCGGCCGCGTCCGCCTTCTTCTTCTGGCAGATGCCTGACGATGCCGGTCACGAGATCTCGGGCCGCAAGGTCAAGGAGATCGCAAGCCGCAAGGGCGCCGAAAAGGCCGCGAGGAAGGTGGCGACCGAGA
>NZ_JBARGP010000048.1:0-37689 GCF_049798375.1 Bradyrhizobium sp. | reverse complement strand
CAAGGCGGGCGATGCCGTCGGTATCGGTCAGCGCCAGCGGCACCAAGGTGGCGCCTTCGCCGGTTTCTTTCCGGATCTCGTCGTCGAGCTCCTCGAGGCCGCCTTGGGTGCGCGCCACGGCGATCACATGCGCGCCGGCGCGGGCCAGCGCGCATGCGGTCGCATAGCCGATGCCGCGCGAGGCGCCGGTGACGAGAGCGATACGGGAGGCGAGGGGAAGGGACATGACTGTTTCCGCGGCTTGGTTGGCGCGGGTTTTATAGACCTGTGTGGCCGGCACAAGCCCGGTCCCCATATTTGCCGTCATTCCGGGGCGACGCGTCAGCGTCGAACCCGGAATCCCGCTGAAATGGGCACGGACATGCAATTTCGAGATTCCGGGTTCGATGCTTCGCACCGCCCCGGAATGACCGCGTGTGGGTCAGCAGGTCAGCTCGCTTCCGCCAGCAGCGAGAGCTGGCGTGGCTGCGGCTCGACCAGCACCTGGTCGGTGAGGTTGGTCGGGTAGGCGCCGGTGAAGCAATGGTCGGAGAATTTCGGGCTTGCCGGATCGCGGCCCGGCTCGCCCATCGCGCGGTACAGGCCATCGATCGAGAGGAAGGATAGCGAATCGGCGCCGATCAGCTCGCGCATCTCCTCCAGGGAGTGCGTCGCGGCCAACAGTCCGCCGCGATCCGGCAAGTCGATGCCGTAATAATCAGGATAGAGGATCGGCGGCGAGGCGAGGCGGAAATGCACCTCGGTGGCGCCGGCTTCGCGCATCATGCGCACGATCTTCTTCGAGGTGGTGCCGCGCACCAGCGAATCGTCGATCAGGATGATGCGTTTGCCTTCGATCGCGGCGCGATTGGCGGAGTGCTTCATCCGCACGCCGGATTCGCGGATGCTCTGGGTCGGCTGGATGAAGGTGCGGCCGACATAATGGTTGCGGATGATGCCGAGCTCGAACGGCACGCCGGCCTGTCGGCTGTAGCCGAGCGCGGCCGGCACGCCGGAGTCCGGCACCGGCACCACGACGTCGACATCGACATGGCTCTCGCGCGCGAGCTGGGCGCCGAACGCCTTGCGAACGTCATAGACCGAGCGGCCGCCGACGATGGAATCGGGCCGGGCAAAATAGATGTATTCGAACACGCAGGGACGCGCCGGCTTGGGCGGGAACGGCTTGTGGCTGTGCAGCCCTTCCTCGTCGAACACCACGATCTCGCCGGGCTCGATGTCGCGGACGTAGCGCGCGCCGATCATATCGAGCGCGCAGGTCTCCGAGGCCAGGATCGGCGCGCCATCGAGCTCGCCATAGACCAGCGGACGGATGCCGAGGGGGTCGCGGGCGCCGATCAGCTTCTTGTTGGTCATGCAGACCAGCGCATAGGCACCTTCGATCGCCCGCAGCGCCTCGATGAAGCGATCGATCAGGCGGGTGCGGCGGGAATGCGCCACCAGATGCAGGATCACCTCGGTGTCGGTGGTCGACTGCATGATGGCACCGGCGCGCACCAGCTCGCGGCGCAAGGTCAGTCCATTGGTGAGATTGCCGTTGTGGCCGACCGCGAAGCCGCCGGCGTTGAGTTCGGCGAACAGCGGCTGCACGTTGCGCAGGATGGTCGCGCCGGTCGTGGCGTAGCGGACGTGGCCGACCGCGACATGGCCGGGCAGGCGCTCGATCACCTCGCGGCGGGAGAAGGTGTCGCCGACCAGGCCGAGCCGGCGCTCGCTGTGGAAGCGCGAGCCGTCATAGGAGACGATGCCGGCGGCTTCCTGGCCACGATGCTGCAAAGCGTGCAGGCCAAGCGCGGTGATCGCCGCCGCGTCGCTATGCCCAAAAATGCCAAACACGCCGCACTCCTCGCGCAGCGTGTCTCCATCCAGGTCGGGATCTCTGAAGTCTGAGGGCGGGCCGAAATCCAAGCTCAAGTTCTGTTTGGCATCATCCAGTTCGCTGGCGGTGCCGAAAGAGTCCCGGGTCTGGTCCATCGCGCCTCTCTTTTGAGTCTCGCTCACTTGCCCGGGTTACTTAGCCGCGGGTTTCTCGATCAGCTTCTTCAAGCTGTCGCGGGCAGGCTTGCTATACCCTTCACCGCCGGATGCCGACGGATCGGAATCAGTCTGTTCGTCGTCAGGCTTGTTCTTCTTGAATTTCTTTAAAATGGTGTTCTCAGGGTCATCAGGCAAGAGCGACATCAGCCAATCCCCGGTTCCCTGCAGGACAACCCGGGACTTTGCGCCCGTCACCCAGTCCGGCCGCTGCTTTTCCGGCACCAACCAGCTGAAGAACAGGAACGCCACAACCACGATGAGCAGGCCGCGCGCCAGGCCGAACAGGAACCCGAGGGTGCGATCGAGCGCGCCGATCCGCGAATCGAGAATCATGTCCGAGATTCGCACCGTGATGATCGACACCACGATCAGCGTGCCGATGAAAACACCGGCGACGACGACCACGCTCGCGACCGTGTCGTTGTTGAAGTAGGTCTTGGCGGTCGGAAGTAGTTTCGAGAATGAATAAAGGGTTACCAGCGCCGCCGCGCCCCAGGCCGCGATCGAGAGCACCTCGCGCATGAAGCCGCGGACCATGGCGAGCAGTCCCGAGACCAGCATGACGCCGAGCAGGATGAGATCGAGGATCGTTATCGGCATCAGCTGCTCAGGTCCGCTTCACTGGTCCAAGGTCCGTCGAACAGGGCTGTTTCGAATCGGCATCTCGGCCGCTTCCAACTGAAGGACGGCGGGGTTCCCCGGCAAGACCCGAGATCGCACGTTCCTGTGCACGCCTTCCCCTTGCGCGCGTTGTATAGCGGTGAGTCATGAAGACGTCACTGTCTGGCTAGCGGTCCTGGCGGCGGAATCTCGCCGGTGTGGCATTTTTCTCCACGGAAGCACCGCGCGAGCGGCCATTTTCGGCCGGCAGGTCGTCCAGATAGCCGCTGTCCTCGCGCGGGTCGCCAGGATGTCCATTGTTGGGCCGGGCCCGTGGCGTGCCCCGGGCGGCTATCTCGGCGACCAGGCTGGTGAGCCCACCGACGGAGTTGAGGGTGAGGCCGGCATCGCCGCCGGGCTCACCCCGGGTCTGTTCCGGCAGCACCACGCGGGCAAAGCCGAGCTTGGCGGCCTCCTTCAGCCGCGCCGAGGTCTGCGCCACCGGCCGCACCGCCCCGGACAGCG
Organism: Bradyrhizobium sp.; assembly: GCF_049798375.1. Classification (GTDB taxonomy): domain Bacteria; phylum Pseudomonadota; class Alphaproteobacteria; order Rhizobiales; family Xanthobacteraceae; genus Bradyrhizobium. The sequence goes on along the minus strand of NZ_JBARGP010000048.1, from coordinate 34,527 downwards.
AGATCTCGCCGAAATACACCGCATCCGGCGGCAGCGGCGCGTTCACCAGCGACGACACCAGCGCCGCGGCGGCAGCAAGGTCCGCCGCGGGCTCGTTGATGCGCAGGCCACCGGCGACATTGAGATAGACGTCATGGCCCGACAGCTTCACGCCGCAATGGGCCTCCAGCACCGCCAGCACCATCGACAGCCGGCTCGGGTCCCACCCGACCACGGCACGGCGGGGGGTGCCGAGCGAGGTCGGCGCCACCAGCGCCTGCATCTCGACCAGGACGGGGCGGGTGCCCTCGATGCCGGCGAACACCGCGGTGCCCGGGCTGCCGAGATCGCGCTCGGACAGGAACAGCTCGGAAGGATTGGTGACCTCGCGTAAACCAAGTCCCGTCATTTCGAACACGCCGATCTCGTCGGTCGGGCCGAAACGGTTCTTCGCCGCGCGCAGGATCCGGAACTGCTGCGAGCCTTCGCCCTCGAACGACAAGACAGCATCGACCATGTGCTCGACCACGCGGGGCCCGGCGATCTGGCCGTCCTTGGTGACATGGCCGACCAGGATGATCGTAGCGCCGGATCGCTTGGCAAATCGAATCAGCGCCTGGGCCGAGGCGCGCACCTGGGTCACCGTGCCGGGCGCGGATTCCACCGTATCGGTCCACATCGTCTGGATCGAATCGATCACGATCAGCCGCGGCACCGAGCCTTCCGACAGCGTGGAGATGATATCCTCGACCGAGGTCTCGGCGGCGAGCTGCACCGGCGCATCCGCGAGTCCCAGCCGCTCGGCGCGCAGCCGCACCTGCGCCACGGCCTCTTCGCCGGATATGTAGACCGCGCGATGGCCGGCGCGGGCCATCATGGACGTTGCCTGCGTCAGCAAGGTCGACTTGCCGATGCCGGGATCGCCGCCGACCAACAGCACCGAGCCCCGGACGAATCCGCCGCCGGTGACGCGGTCGAGCTCGGTCATACCGGAGGAGAGGCGGGGGGCATCCAGCGTCTTGCCGGTCAGGCTTTCGAGCTGGAAGGTGCGGCCCTTGCGCTTGGAGCGCAGCGACACCGGCGCCGAGGTGACGCCGGTGGTGTCTTCCTCCGCGAGCGTGTTCCACTCGCCGCAGGCCTCGCATTTGCCGACCCAGCGCGAATAGGCCGCGCCGCAATTCTGGCAGACGAAGGAGAGGGGGTTCTTGGCCATGAAGAAGGGATTCGATCCTCAGGGGGATTGGATGGCGTTCCATAGCATAGATAGGCCTGCCGCGATCATGATGCCATCCATGACCAGGCGGAACACGTCCGGCTTGAGCTTGAGCACGTAGCGCCTGGCGATGAAGGCGCCCGACATCAGCGAGGCGCCCGCAATCAGCCCCTTGACGAAGATGTCCGGCGTCAATGCGCCGAAGCGCTGGAAGGTGACGGATTTGCTGAAATAAAGGCCGAGCGAGCTCGCGGCCTCGGTCGCCAGGAACGCGCCTTTGCTCAGGCCATAAAACAAAAACAGCGGCACGCTGAGCGGCCCGGTCGAGACCACGATGCCGGTGAGGAAGCCGATGATGGCGCCGCCGATCGCCAGATGCCAGAGATTGGCCTTCAGTTGGTGCCGCGCCAGCCAGTGGCGAATGGGGACCATTACAATCAGGAACGAACCGATCGCGATGTCGACGGTGTGCGAGGGCAGCTCCAGCAGCGTGCGCGCGCCGAGCGCCGCGGCGGGAATGCCCGTTACCGAATAGGCGGCGCAGGCGCGCCAGTCGACCTCCCGCCACCAGGCCAGAATGCGCGAGAAGTTCGCCATCACGGCGGCGACCGCCATGATCGGCACCGCTTCCTTTGGCCCGTATTCGTAAACCAGCACCGGCATCAGCATGATCGAGGAGCCGGTGCCGACGATGCCGGAGAGGGTGCCGGCGACGAGGCCGACAGAGAGCACGAACAGGAAGTCCAAGATATCGTCTCCGTGCGCTGCCGGTGGCCGTCATTGCGAGGCGCGTGCGCGCCGAAGCAATCCAGGAGCCACGCGAAGAATCTGGATTGCTTCGCTTCGCTCGCAATGACGGAGAAAAACAGGGGGGCCGCTGGTTAACCGGTGGTTCGCCTGGAATCACAAAAGCCGTTAATCCTGCGCCATCAACTTTAGAATTTGAAGCGTATTTGTCTGCGTCGCATCCACCTGTGAATTGAGTGTGCGACGATGAACAGCCACGCATTTTCCGCCCTCGACCGCCACGCGGTCCTGAGCCAATCCGACGACGGCTTTCCCTGGTACGCGGGCGCGATGCTCGCGGTCGAGGCCAGCGAGGTGGTGCGGCTGCGGATGGAGAAGTTCGCACGCGGCGAAGCCGATTCCGGCTGCGAGGCGCAGATCATGGTCGGCGAGAAGATCGCCGCCGCATTCGAGGCATTCGCGAGTTGGTTCGGCGGCGCCACGCCCGGCGCTATCATCGGCCGCTACCGCGAGCATGTCGCAGCGAATATGAAGCGGCTGTCGACCTGAGCTGGGCTACTTGAGCACCGCCCAGGCCGGCGCATGGTCGCTGGCACCTTCCTCGCCGCGAATCTTGCGATCGACCCCGGCCTTGAGCAGGCGCGGCGCAAGCTGTGGACTGAGGAGCAGATGGTCGAGCCGCAGGCCGGCATCGCGCGGCCAGCGGTTGCGCTTGTAGTCCCAGAAGCTGAACATCGGCTTGTCGGGATGTAGCGTGCGGATCGCATCGCACCAGCCTTGATCGACCAGCTTCTTGAACGCGGCGCGGCTCTTCGGCTGGATCAGCGCGTCGTTGTCCCATGACTTGGTCGGATAGATGTCGAGCGGCGTGGGCGCGACATTGTAGTCGCCGGCCAGCACGACAGGTAGCTCCTCCTTGAGCAATGCCGCCGCGTGCTTCTGCAGCCGCTTGAACCAGGCGAGCTTGTACTCGAATTTCGGCCCGGGCTGGGGGTTGCCGTTCGGCAGATAAAGACAGGCGATAACGATGCCGCGCACAGCCGCTTCGATGTAGCGGGCTTCATGGTCGTTGCGGTCGCCGGGTAGGGCCATGCGGGTCAGGACCGGCTCGGCCTTCCGCGCCAGAATGGCGACACCGTTCCAGGTCTTTTGCCCGCGCCACACCGCGCCATAGCCGGCTTTCTCGAGTTCCGCGGCTGGAAACTCGTCCTGCGTGCATTTCAGCTCCTGCAGGCAGACGACATCAGGCTTGGCCGCCCGCAGCCAGCGCAGCAAATTGGGCAGCCGCCGGCGGACATTGTTGATGTTGAAGGTCGCGATCTTCATGATGCGAACAGTCGACCACGACCGGAGGGGCCATGTCCACGCTGACGCACTGTCGTCAGCGGATTCCGGCGCGCAGAAAACTCTGGATGAAGGCGCGCTGGAACAGCAGGAAGGCGATCATCAATGGCGCCGAGGTCATCAGGGCCGCCGCCGAGATCACCGACCAGTCGACGCCCTGATCGACTGACGCGAACACCTGCAGGCCAACGGTCAAGGGACGCGTGCCGACCGAATTGGTCACGACCAGCGGCCACAGGAAGTTATTCCAGTGGTAGCTCACGGAGACGAGGCCATAGGCGACGTAGACCGGCCGGGCCAGCGGCAGATAGACCCGCCAGATCGTCTGCAATGTGGTAGCGCCCTCCATCCGCGCGGCATCGTCGAGCTCTTTGGGGATCGACTTGAAGGTCTGGCGCAGCAGGAAGATGCCGAAGGCGGAGGCGACATAGGGCAGGCCGATGCCGGTTAGGGTGTCGATCAAGCCGAGCTTCTGCAGGGTGCGGTAGTTCTCCATGATCAGCACATCAGGCGTCACCATCAGTTGCACCAGGATCAGGCCGAACAGTAATTCGCTGCCGATGAATTTGGCGCGCGCCAGCGCGAAGGCGGCCAGTGTGCAGATCACGAATTGCGCGGCCATGATGCCGAGCACGAGCAGCACGGTATTGAGGAAATAGCGGCCGAACGGCGCCGCCTCCCAGGCGTGGACGAAGTTCGCCGTGGTCAGCGGCGCCGACGGCTGGAAATGCGTGGCGAAGTCGGTGGGGTGGACCGCAGTCCAGCAGGCATAGAGCAGTGGCAGCGCCCAGATCAGGCCCAGCAACCAGGCGAGGGCGGTGGAGAGAAGGCGGAGCGGGCGGACCGGCATCACGCGCCCTCAGCGATAATGGATCTTGCGGTCGAGCAGGAACACCTGCGCGAGCGCGACCAGAGCGAGTACCGACAGCAGCACCACCGACAGCGCGGCCGCATAGCCGGTGTCCCAGAAGCTGAACGCGACCTGGTAGATGTAGAATAGCAGCAACGTGCTGGCATTGTTCGGCCCGCCGCCGGTCATGGCGATAACTTGGTCGACCACGCGAAAGGCGTTGATCAGCGCATTGACGACGATGAACAAAGTGGTCGGCATTAGCAGCGACCAGGTGATGCGGCGGAACGTGACCCATGCACCGGCATTCTCGACCCGCGCGGCCTCGTAGAGCACCGGCGGGATCTGCTGCAGCGCCGCCAGGTAGAAGATCATGAAGAAGCCGGCCTCCTTCCACACCGTCACCGCCATCAGCGCCGGCAGGGCAGTCGAGGGATTGCCCAGCCAGTTGACGCTGGTGAAGCCAAATGCGCGCAAGATCTGATCGAGCAGCCCGTAATCCGGCGTGTAGAAGAACAGCCAGATGTTGGCGGCCGCGACCATCGGCAGCACGGTCGGGGTGAAGAAGGCGAGCCGCAGCGCCGCGCGCCCGGCGATGCGCTCCTTGACCCAGAGCGCCATGGCGAGCGCCAGCGCGATCGACAGCGGCACCGTGATCAGCGCGTAGAGCAGGTTGTTCTTCAGCGCCAGCCAGAAGATCGGATCGGCCGCCATATGGCCGTACTGATCGAGGCCAATGAAGGCCGCCGGGCGGCGACCGCGCGGGGTCGAGTAGAAGCTGTCGATGATGGTGAGCACCGCCGGCACGTGCGTAAATGCCGCCAGCAGCACGGCCGCCGGCAGGGCCAAGAGCCAGCCCTGGATGTGGACGTTGAGGTGTGTGCGGCGTGGGTTCAAAGCCGATCCTGACCAAAATAGCCATATCCGTCATTGCGAGGAGCAAAGCGACGAAGCAATCCAGCTTTATCTGCTGCTCTGGATTGCTTCCGCCGTCGCCCGTCGGGCTACGGCGGACACGTCGCTTCGCTCGCAATGACGGACATGAAAATTGTAGGGTGGGCAAAGGCGCGAAGCACCGTGCCCACCGTCTTTTCCTCGCGAACCCCGGTGGGCACGCTTCGCTTTGCCCACCCTACGCATCAACGTTCAATGCTTGTAGCTCGCCAGAATGCGGTCGGCTTCGGCCTGCGCGTCGTCGAGCGCGGGCTTGGCCTGCTTGGTGCCGGTCAGGACCGCCTGCAGGGCATCGTTGAGCGCCTTGGTGACGCGCTGATTGTCATGCGTCGACAGCTCGGCGACCGCGTCCTTGAGCTGGTCGCGCGCCACCGCGGCCGCCGGAAACTCCGCGACATATTTCTTCATCGCAGCGGTCTCCCAGGCGTCCGGACGCGTCGCGACATAGCCGGTTGCGATGCCCCAGTCGGCCGCGAGCTCCGGCGAGGACAGGAACCGGGCGAACTCCAGCGCGGCCGCGATCTTGGCCTTGTCGTCTGTCTTGAAGATGTAGATGTTGCCGCCGCCGGTCGGCGAGCCGCCGCGGGCCTTCGACGGCAGCGGCGCCACGCCGAACGCGAACTTGGCGTTGGCCTTGACGTTGGTCAGATTGCCGGTCGTCGTCCACATCATCGCGGTCTTGCCTTCGAAGAAATCCTTCGGCGTGGTGCCCCACTCGATGATGCCCTTGGGCATGACTTCATCCTTGCGGCTGAGATCGGCGAAGAAATTCGCGGCCTCGACCACCTTGGGATCGTTGTAGGCGACCTTGGTGCCCTCAGGATTGGCGAGGATGGCGCCGTTCTCAGTGGCCAGCGCCTGGAACAGCCAATAGGGGAAGCCGGAGGAGGGAATCTCGAGGCCCCATTGCGTGACGGTGCCGGAGGCATCGTGTTTGGTCAGCTTCTTGGCGGTCGCGACCATCTCATCCCAGGTCTTCGGCGCCGTCTCCGGATCGAGGCCCGCGGCCTTGAAGGCATCCTTGTTCCAGTACTGCACGATGGTCGAGCGCTGGAACGGAATGCCCCAGGTGTGGCCGCCGCTCTGGCTGTTTTCCATGAAGGCCGGATAGAACGACTTGATCCAGGCCTTGTCGGCGTCGGACGTCGCGATGGTCTCGTACGGTTCGATCAGATCGTCGTCGATCAACGTGAACATGTCGGTCGACAGCAGCACCGCGACATCGGGCGGGTTGCCGGACTTCGCCGCCGTCATCGCCTTCACGATCGAGTCCTGATAGCTGCCGGTGTAGACCGGCTTGATCGTGATGTCCGGATGGACCCTGTGAAAACCCTCCGCATAGCCGTCGATGACCTTTGTGATCGGGCCGCCCACAGCGATCGGATAGTAGAAGGTGAGTTCGGTCGCCGAGGCGGCGCCGATACCGAGCATCGCGGCTGACAGCAGCGCGACCGACGTGATCCGTGCAAACAAGTTCATGGTACCCCCTGATTGGCAATGGCGTGACGCTGCACCGAGGCTGCAGCATCAAAGGTCGCGAGTGCGAGCCGCTGACCGGTGTTGGCGTCGAAGACATGTCCCGCCGCCTCATCCCAGGCGAGACCAACCTCCGTGCCGACGGCCAGCGCAGCATCGCCGCGCGTGCGTGCAACGATCGGTCGCCCAGCGATGACGCAAGTGACCAGCGCCTCGCCGCCGAGATATTCGACCGCTGTGACAGCGCTGCGAAACCGGGCGCGGTTCGCTGCAGTCTCCACAGTCACGTCTTCGGGGCGCAGGCCCAGCACACGGCCGCGCCCAGATGCGGCGAACAGCGCCGGCCCTGCGGTGCCGGCGATGACCGCCGTCGCGCCCTGCGGGCCATCGTCGAGATCGAGGAAGTTCATCGGTGCCGATCCGATGAAGCGCGCCGCAAACAAGCTCGCCGGCCGCTGGTAGAGGTCCGCGGGCCGGCCGTTCTGCTCGATGCGGCCGCCCTTCATCAGCACCACCCGGTCCGCCATGCTCATGGCTTCGGTCTGGTCGTGGGTCACGTAGATCATGGTGATGCCGAGGCGCTGCTGCAGCGCACGGATCTCGCGGCGCAGCTCCTGACGCAATTGCGCATCGAGGTTCGACAACGGCTCGTCGAGCAGGCAGACCGGCGCCTGCGCGATCAAGGCACGGCCGAGCGCGACGCGCTGCTGCTGGCCGCCGGACAATTGCGCCGGTTTGCGCTGCAGCAGTGGCCCAAGCCCGAGCAGCGCCGTGATCTCGTCGAGCCGCCGCGCCTGCTCGGCTTTCGCGATGCCGCGCACCGAGAGGCCGAAGGTGATGTTGTCGGCAACGGTCAGATGCGGAAACAGCGCGTAGGACTGGAACACCATGGCGACGCCGCGGGCAGCCCCGGTCAGCCCGCGCACATCGCCGCCCTCGATCATCACGGCGCCCGATGTCGGCGCGTCGAGGCCTGCGATCATGCGCAGCATGGTCGACTTGCCGCAGCCGCTCGGACCCAGCAGCACGACGAGATCGCCCCGCGTCACCGTAAAGGACACGTCGTTGACGGCGGGCTCGCCGCCAAACGTCTTGCTCACCGCCCGAACGTCGACGCTGATCATCTCTGAACCCGGAACTACGGCGAACCGCCGCCGGCTCTCGTTAAGAACGCCTCACGACACTTATGTGACACCCGTTTTGTATGCATGACCAGCCCGGAGTCCGGGGAGCGCGTGCCGCGAGACGTCGCGGCAACGCCGAAACTTGCGCACGTTGCGCGGAGGCTCCCAGCGGGCTGCGCAATCCTGGTTGCATTGATCGTGGCTGAAATGCTGCGTTATGTAGCATATCCAGGTGAGGCCGTTGACATCGCCGAGCTAATGCGCGGCCGCATCCGTTGCGGCGTCCTGATGGCGATCACCCTTCAGAATTTGTCCGCGCTGCTTTAGCGTCAGGGACATAACCTTGTCGCCGTCGCGTGCAAAGTCGATTTCTGCCCCGACGGATTCCGCGACGAACACATCCGGTTCGACTGGCGCCAACTTGAGCGCGCGCTGGTTGGTCCCCTGCACGAAGAGCGCGGCGCCAGACGCGAAGATGCGCAGGCCGAAGTTCGCGGTCAGCGGGTAGAGGCCGACATAATCGTTGAGCTGCACCTCGGTCGGCGTCCACTTGCTTGCGGCCGTCACCGGATCGATCCGCTCGGCGTCGAGCGCGCCGCCGCCCTGAAACCAGGTGAACGTAGTGCTGCCGTCGGCCTTGCGCTTCGGCCGCAGCACGGCGTCGAACTTCAGCGGATAGAAGTCGCCGGCGCTGTCATAGCCCATCTCGAACTCGTCCTGGCCGTCGGCCTGGATCGTCAAGCCGCTGTCCTCGCGCCGCAATTCGATGCGGAGACCGTTCTGCAGGCGATATTTGCCGGCCAGCGCATCGATCAGCTTGGCATCGGCGGTCGCGACCAGACGCGGCGCCGCGTTCGATATGGCGGGATCGAGCACATGCAGGCCAAGTTGTCCGAGGCCGCCATTGGCGGTCAGCGCCGTGTCGGAGAGCAGGATCACGGCGCGCTTGGCGGCGCGATCGAACCCGGCGAAAGCCGAGTAGCCGCCGGTGCCGCCCTCATGGATGACAAGCGCGTGTCCGTTTCTCGTAAGAAGAAACCAGTTCATCGCCATCCTGTGGCCGCCGACGTTCGCGACCTCATCCTGCGTGCGCGCCAATGCCGGCGTGATCGCGCTGTCGCGCGTGCCGAGCTCGCTCTCGAGATAGCGCAGCATGTCCGCCACGGTGGAGCGCACGCCGCCAACGCCTGCCATGTCGGGATGAAAATCCCAGGGCTCGGCCGGCGTCCCGTTCGGCAGATGACCCTGCGCCAGATGGACCCCGGGCGGGCGCCGCGCCACATAGGTCTCGTTCATGCCGAGCGGCGCGAGCAGGTGGTCGCGCAACAACGTCTCATAGTCGGTGCCGTTGCGCTTGGCGAGCGCATAAGACAGCGTGATCATCGCGAAATTCGAGTACTCCCATGCCGAGCCGGGCGCGCGTGTCAGTTTGGCTGACGCCAGCGCATCGAGCAGGTCGCGCTCGGTCGCATCCGCGTAGGGATTGTTGACGTCGGCCGGGCGGCGATAATTGGCGGGGATGCGCGGCAGGCCCGACGTATGCGTTACGATTTGGCCGATCGTGATATCGTGGCCGTTGAACGACGGCACCGACGTCCCCGGCGGCAGCAGCTTGGCAATGGGATCGTCGAGCGTAACCTCGCCGCGCGCGATGAATTCCTCGAGCAGCGCCGCGGTCATGGTCTTGGTGACCGAGCCGATCTCGAATGCCGTGTGCTCGTCATACGGCCGCTGCGCCTTTGGATCGGCACAGACATAGGCTGTCGAGATCGCCCCGTCCGCGATCGCGCCGGCGGCAACGCAGGCGCGGGTGCGATCGCCGTCGAAACGCTGCGCGAGCGCCGCCCGCAATTCGTCATTGCTGATGGCGCACGCCGGCGAGGCGCAAAGCAGAGCCGGCAAGGCCAGCAAGAACCGGGCTTTCATACCTGCCTCGCAAACTCGGCTACGATCCTAAGCAAATGCTACGATATGTAACATTACAAATGCAGATTTGCTGCGTCTAGGTGGAGTGGCCTTGATAACGCAGCATTGATCCGGGCGACGCATGCGGCAACCGGCGAGTTGTCCGCATGCAAAGTACATGTCCGCACATCGCGGTTGATCATTTACATCACGCCGCGGGACAGGATCCATAGATACGCCTTGTTATCTCGCAGCGTATCGATCGTCCCGCGACGGGTGAGATACTCGATCTCGCCGCGCGTGACGCCGATATCCGTCAGCTCCCTTTCACTGAGGCCGTGCAGGGTGGCCTGCAGGCTCTGTTGGTGGCGCCATTGCACAAAGGTGCGCCAAGATCGCTCGAGCAAGCTCGCGATGGCGCGGTCAAGGCCTGGTCCCGCGCCATCGCGCGCGACCTCGGGCGGGAGGTTCGTCTGTCCGGTTCGCATCGGACGCTCCTATCGTTGTGCCGACAGCGAGCGGGGCCAAACAAAAGGCCCCGTCCGATGCCGGCGGGGCCTGGTGAAAAGAATGTCGTCGACGATACCTAGCGCGCGACTCCTCTCACGGCCCAGCCGAAGCGGGTCATGAATTTGCAGTTGAGCATATGCACGGATGTCGCCATGACGAACTAATACCACCGCAACCATGCAAAATCAAGAGCTGTGTGGAGATTCGTTGCATCCTGGAGGCGAGCGCCGCGCGCGTTGTCCTCAAGGCGCGGCAAGACGCGATGGGGCTGACTGATATTCGGGCTATCGCCGTGCTCGGGCATGCTACGCTTGCTCCGTTGGGCCTTTGCCGCTGGAGCACGATTGGATGACCTTGCGCACACGATTGACCGAGATCCTCGACATCGAACATCCGATCATATCCGCGCCGATGGCATTCGCTGCCGGCGGCCGGCTCGCAGCAGCGGTCTCCGCTGCCGGCGGGCTGGGGCTGATCGGGGGCGGTTATGGCGATGTCGAATGGCTCGCGCGCCAATTCGCGGAAGCCGGCAATCGAAAGGTCGGCTGTGGCTTCATTACCTGGTCGTTGGCCAAACAGCCTGAAATGCTCGACCTCGTGCTGAAGCATGCCCCGGCCGCAATGATGCTGTCATTCGGCGCGCCGCTGCCGTTCGCGCGCGCGATCAAGCAGGCGGGCATCAAGCTCTTGTGCCAGGTCCAGTGCATGGAGCATGCACGCGAAGCTGTTGACGCCGGCGCCGAAATCATCATTGCGCAGGGCGGCGAGGCGGGCGGCCACGGCCAGAACCGGGGCACGCTGACCCTGGTGCCGGAAATCGCCGATTATCTGGCGAAGGCGGCGCCTTCGACCGTGCTTGCGGCGGCCGGCGGCATTGCCGATGGACGCGGACTGGCGGCGGCGTTGATGCTGGGTGCCGACGGGGCGCTGATCGGCTCGCGCTTCTGGGCAAGTTCTGAAGCGCAGGTCAGCCCGTCCTTTCAGGCCAAGGCCGTCGCGGCGAGCGGCGATGCAACGATCCGCACCCGCGTGGTCGATATCGCGCGCAATCTCGCCTGGCCGGCGCCGTTCACCGCGCGCGTCATGAAGAACCGGTTCACCGAAGATTGGCACGGCCGTGAAAGCGCTCTCGCCAAACCCGACATCGTCGAACGCGAGATGCAGCGCTATGTCTCCGCGATGCAGAGCGGCGATGCCGACAATACCGGCGTGTGGTTCGGCGAGGCAGCCGGACTCATCAAGGACATACGTCCGGCCGGCGATCTGCTCCATGAGATCGTCCGCGACGCCGAACGGCTGCTTCGCAACGGCGCGCGTAACATTGTCTCGTGAGCTTCGTGTTCGGCCGATCAAGGCACCGGTGCGTATTCAGCAAGTAGCCTCCCATGAGCGCAGGCGACATGCGGGTCAATACTCCCGGATATCTCTGCGCTCGTCCGATCTACGTTTACCCTCCGCGCAACGCAAAAAGCCGCCCAGCGTGGGCGGCTTCGCGTAGCAGTGTCGTCGACTTATTCGACGACTTCCACGATGCGGTGCGTCCTGGGATCGACCAGGACCGTGCGGTCATTGACGATCGTATAGCGATAATCGCGGACGCCATACTCGGCGGGAACTTCATAGTAGGTCACGCCTGTTTCCGGCAGCACCGCACCGACGCGGACGTCCTCGCTATAGTGATAGGAGGGGTAGTGACGTTCGGCAACATAGCGGTGGAAGCGCGGGCGCTCGTCGATGCCCAGCACACCGGTGACGCCGCCGACCACGCCACCGACGACGCCGCCGACAACGGCTCCAACCGGACCGGCCGCCCGTTCGCCTTCGCGCGAGCCATGCTCGATGCCGCCGGGCACGCCGCCCTGTGCAAGCGCGGCCACAGGCGTAGCCACGATAGCCACGAGACCGGCGGCGGCGAGATATTGACGGATTTTCATGGGATGTCCCTGCTTTGGAAAAGAGCATTGACAAGACCGAGGGAGGCTTTTGGTTCCGAGCCGAAGTGATTTTTCCAGAGGATGCGGAGGCCGGACGGCGCGACCCTCGCTTCATTCGAACATGCGGCAACAGCAAGTCGCCCGCTGTTGGCGCAAAGCCGGTCACATTGGAGCCGTCGCTCGATCAGACGCGGCGAAATGCGCCATCTGATCGGCATGGGCCTTGGCAAAGGCCGGACGGGCGAGGGCGCGCGCGACATAGTTGCGGCAAGCTGGGTAGTCCGCGAGCCCGTCGAAACGATCGACCAGGCGCAGCACGTCCGCCATGAGGATATCGGCGATGGAGAATGTGCCGGCGAGCCATTGGCGTTTGGCCAGCACCGGCTCCAGATGCTTGAGCCGGGCCTTGAGGAAATCATCCAGGCGCTTCCAGGCAGGCGTATCGCCGGTGTCACCGAAGAACATCGCCATTGACCAGGGCAGGCTCGCCATCTCGACCGAGTTGAGCGCCGCGAACAGCCACTGCATCGCCTCGCTGCGGCCGCGCGGATCGGCAGACATGAGCGTAGTGCTGCGCTGGCCGAGATGAAGCAGGATCGCGCCGCTTTCGAATAGCGAGATCTCGCCATCGGTCAGCCATGGCACCTGGCCGAACGGCTGATGCATGAAATGCTTGGCGCTCTTGCTTCGGGATGGCGTGCTCGCGATGCGATAGGGCAGGCCGGCCTCCTCCAGCGCCCAGCGGACGCGGAGGTCACGGACAAATCCCCTGGGCATCTCGGGGACCCAATCGAAGGTGGTCAGAACGAGGTCGGCCATCGGGCTGCTCCATGTCGTGGTTCTCACCCGAGGACGAACCGGCAAGTCGGATCCCGACATCGCCGATAAGGTTTTCCGCTCCACGCCCAAACGGGCAATTGTTGGTTTCAGGCTATGCCCCCGGCATTTCGTCCAGTCAGGCGTCATGCGCCAGCGCGGCCTCCCGCCGTCCGGTGATGTTCCCGAAGCGCGCGTAAAGGGCGGGAAGCACGGCCAGCGTCAGCAGCGTGGCGCTGATCAGGCCGCCGATCACGACGGTCGCGAGCGGCTTCTGCACCTCGCCGCCGGTGCCGGTCGCAAACGCCATCGGCAGGAAGCCGAGCGAAGCGACCAGCGCCGTCATGATGATCGGTCGGAACCGCGTCAGCGCGCCTTGCTCGATCGCTTGGGCGAACGGCAAGCCGGCCTCGCGCAACTCCCGGATGAAGCTGAGCATGACGAGTCCGTTGAGCACGGCGACGCCGGACAATGCGATGAAGCCGACGGCGGCCGAGATCGAGAACGGCATGCCGCGCAGCCACAGTGATAGTACGCCGCCGGTCAGCGCCAGCGGGATCGCGCTGAACACCAAGGCTGCGTCGCGCGCCGAACCCATTGCGCCAAGCAGCAGCAGAAAGATCATTGCAAAACAGGCGGGCAACACCAGCGTGAGGCGCTGGCGCGCGGCGGCGAGGTTCTCCGACTGTCCGCCCCATTCCAGCCAGTAGCCGGCCGGCAGCCTGATCGTCTGCGCCACGCGCCGCTGGGCGTCTTCCACGACCGAGCCGAGATCGCGGCCGCGCACATTGGCCGTCACCACGATCCGACGCTTGCCGTTCTCGCGGCTGATCTGGTTCGGCCCCTCGACGAAGGAGAATCTCGCAACGCGGTTGAGCGGCACACTCTGCACCGGCGAGGTCGGCGTCGCTCGTGGCAGCGCCACCGGCAGGTTGCTCAGGGCTTCCAGATCGGCGCGCACGCTCTCCTTCAGACGCACGACGATCTCGAAGCTGCGGTCGCCCTCATAGATCACGCCGGCCTCCTGACCGCCGACTGCGGCGCCGATTACGTCATGCACGGCGGAGACGCTGAGCCCGCGCCGCGCGATCGCGGCCTTGTCGACCTTGATTTCCAGCACCGGCAGGCCGGTGGTCTGCTCGACCTTGACGTCGGCAGCGCCTGCCACCGCGCGCAGATCGGCCGCGATAGCGTTCGCTGCCTTGAGCAGCGCCTCGAAATCATCGCCGAACACCTTGACGGCGATGTCGCCGCGCACGCCGGCGAGCAGCTCGTTGAAGCGCATCTGGATCGGCTGGGTGAACTCGTAGGCATTGCCGGGCAGACGGTTGACGGCATCCGAAATCTGCTCGATCAGTTGCTCCTTGCTGACAGCGGGATCGGGCCATGCGTCATGCGGCTTGAGCATGATGAAGGTGTCGGACGCATTTGGCGGCATCGGGTCGCTCGCCAACTCCGGCGTGCCGGTCTTGGAAAACACCAACGCGACCTGTGGAAAGCGGCTGACGGTTCGCTCGACCGCGAGCTGCATGGCCTGCGACTGCGACAGCGATGTCGAGGGGATGCGCAGCGCATGCATCGCGATGTTCTTCTCGTCCAGCGACGGAATGAACTCCTGGCCAAGCCGTGTGAGGCCGAACAGGGCCGCAGCAAACAGCGCCACCGCCACGCCGATCACCGGAAGCGGACACGCGATGGCGGTGCGCAGCAGCGGCCGGTAGGTGGCCTTCAGCGCCGTGACCAGACGGTTTTCCCGTTCCTGCACGCGGCCGGTGAGCACGATCGCGAGCACGGCGGGCACCACGGTCAATGACAGCACAAAGGCGGCGCCGAGCGCCAGGATGACGGTCAGCGCCATCGGCTCGAACATCTTGCCCTCGACACCGGTGAAGCTGAGCAGCGGCACATAGACCAGCAGGATGATGGCCTGCCCGTAGAGGCTCGGCCGCACCATCTCGGCGGCAGAGGCGCGCACCGTCACCAGCCGCTCCTCGCGTGTCAGCAGCCGGCCGAGCGCATGCTGCTTATCGGCAAGATGGCGCAAGCTGTTCTCGGTGATGATGACGGCGCCGTCGACGATCAGGCCGAAATCGAGCGCGCCGAGGCTCATTAGGTTGGCGCTGATCCGCCCTTGCCACATGCCGATCGCGGTCATCAGCATGGCGAGCGGAATCACCAGCGCCGCGACCAGCGCGGCGCGGACATTGCCGAGCAGCAGGAACAGCACGGCGATCACCAGCAACGCGCCCTCGGTCAGGCTCTTTGCGACCGTCCGGATGGTGGCGTCGACGAGCTCGGTGCGGTCGAGCACGGTGGTCAGCGCGATGCCGGGCGGCAGGGTCGGCACGATCGCGCGCAGCTTCGCGTTCACGGCCGACGACACCGTGCGGCTGTTGGCGCCGACTAGCATCAGCGCAACGCCGACCACGACCTCGCGACCGTCGGCGCTGGCACTGCCGGTACGGGTCTCGCCGCCGATCGAGACGGTGGCGAGGTCGCGCACGCGCACCGGCACGCCGCCGCGGGTGGTGACGACGACCGCGCCGAGCTCCTCGACGTTCTCGAGCCGGCCGCCGGAGCGGACCACGATGCCTTCACCATTGCGTTCGATATAGCGGGCGCCCCGGCTGACATTGTTGGCCTCGATGGCCTTGGCGACATCGGCGAAGGTGAGGCCGAGCGCGATCAGTTTCGCCGCATCCGGATTGACCAGATACTGCTTGATGTCGCCGCCGACCGAATCCACGCCGGCGACGCCGGTCACGAGCTTGACCTGCGGTTTGACGATCCAGTCCTGCACGGTGCGCAAGTAAGCGTTCTTCTCGATTTCGGTATCGAGTATCTGGCCTTCCGGCGTCAGGAAGCGGCCGTCGCGCTGCAGCCCCGGCGTGCCATCGGCTTCGACCGGCTTGTCGGCGAAATGCACCGTCCACATGGTGATCTCGCCGAGGCCGGTCGTAACAGGGCCGATGCGCGGCTCGATGCCGTCAGGCAGGCGGGCCCGGATCTCGGTCAGGCGTTCGCCGACCTGCTGGCGCGCGAAGTAGATATCGGTACGCTCGGTGAAAATGGCGGTGACCTGCGAGAAGCCGTTGCGCGACAGCGAACGCGTGCTCTCCACGCCCGGCGCGCCGGCGAGCGCCGTCTCGATCGGAAAGGTGACCTGTTTCTCGATCTCGGCCGGCGACAGCGCCGGCGCAGTCGTGTTGATCTGCACCTGCTTGTTGGTGATGTCGGGCACCGCGTCGATCGGCAGCCTGGACATAGCGAAAGTGCCCAGCATGGCCGCGACGGCGCCGAGAATGACGACGACCCAGCGGCGGTGGACGGCGAAATCGATGATCGCAGTGATCATGTCAGTGCTCCTCCTCCGCTTCGCCCTTTTCCAGCTCGGCCTTCAGTATGAAGGTGTTGGCGATGGCATAGCTCTCGCCGGGCGCAAGCCCGTTCAGAATCGCGACATTGTCGTCATCCTCGCGGCCGGTGCGAACCTGCCTGGCTTCGAAGCCGTCGGCGCTGCGCACGAACAAGGTCGGAGCGCCTTTGATCGTCTGCAGCGCTTGGCGCGGCACCACGACCGCCGAAGCCTCGTGGCCGATCGGGATTTCCGCGGTGACGAAAGTGCCGGGCCGCCAGCGATGGTTGGCGTTCGGCAGGGTGGCGACGACGCGCGCATTGCGCGTCTCGCGATCGAGCAGGGGGCTGACGAAGATCACCTTGGCGCTGGTCTGCTCCTCGCTGCCGATGGTGCGGATGCTGACATCCTCGCCTTCCTGCACCGAAGCGAGGTCCTCCGGCGACACCGCGAGATCGACCCAGATGCTGTCGAGATTGACGATGACGAATAGCTCGCTCTCCTGTCCTTCCCGGCCGATCAGTCCGCCGAGGTCGACGCGCCGTTCCGAGATGCGTCCGGCGATCGGTGCGCGCAGATATTGCGTGCGTAGGCTTTCCGGCGGCTGGTTCGGCAGATCAGCGATCTCGCTCTCGGACAGGCCGAGTGCGAACAGCTTCTGCCGCGAGCCGTCGAGTTTGATCTGGGCTTCCTGCGCGGTGAGCTGAGTGCGCAGGAATTCGTTCTCCGAGACCGCGCGGGTCTCCACCAGCGTCTTCTGACGCGCATATAGCGTCTGCCGCAGCTCATTGGTCACGCGCGCAGCGAGGTATTCGCTCTTGGCGTCGGCGACCTCGCGGCTCTCGATGGCCGCAACGATCTCGCCCTGCGCCACGCTGTCGCCGAGCTTCTTGCGCAATTCGGCAACGGTGGCGAGCACGCGGACCGAGACGCGCGCGACGTGGTCGGGGTCGGGAATGAACGAACCCGGTGCGAGGAAATGACGCCGCAAGCGTCCGCTCTTGGCCTCCGCAAGCGTGATGCCGGCATCGTCGATCTGCTGCTTGGAGAGCGTGATGCGCGGCGCGCCATCCGGATGGCTGTGCGCGTCGGCTGCATCGCGCGCTGCCGTGGCCTGTTCGCTGCCCGGGCGGGTCCAATCCGGCCATCCAGTGAAGGCAGCCATCGCAACGAGGGCAGCGACGCCAACCGCCGCGCCAGCGACAAAAATAGCGATCCGATTCATATGCGCCTCTCCGCGGCGCAGCCATGCCGGCATGCGCGCGTGTCCGATTGATCAAAGCATGAAGGTGCCCGCCGCGTGGCGCGGCGAAGCTCATCCGGCTGTCAGACTCAGATCAGGCGCGTGGTGGTTCGAACGGGGAGGCGATATCGGCCGCATCCGGGAACGGCGCGGCGGCAAGCCGGTAGCGGCTTGCGACATAATTGACCGCCACCGCATCCATCTGCGCCGGCGCCATCGTGGTCACATGAGCGAGGCAATGGCAGTCGTGCGGGGCAGCGGTCAGCGGGTCCGGCTTGGTGGAATGATCGCTGGCAGACTGCGCGATCGTGAAGCTTGAGGTGTCCATATCGCCATCGGCGCAGTCGCAACAGGGACAATGGAACAGCGAGAGCACCAGCGTCAGCGCGATCAGCATGGCCGACACAGCGCGCAGGCACTGAAGGTGCCAACGGTAGGAACCTGACGCGATGCAAGCGCGAGCGGACATCGTCCACCATTAGCGTCATCCGGCTGGATCAACAAGGTGATCGGGGAGCCTTGAACGAGATGGAGCGACCTGCGTGCCACACACGCCAGGTTATGGACTCCGGGCTCGCCCTGCGGGTGCCCGGAATGACGACGTCGTGGCCAAAATGCGCCTACCACGTTTGCTAAGCAACGGCAGCGGGCTCGCCTGCGGCCCTCGCCGCAGGGCCACCCTTGTACACCCGTGCATAGCGCCGGCCGAGGCTGGTCAGCACCTCGTAGCCGATGGTGCCGAAATGATGTGCGAGCTCGTCGACACTGATGCCTTCGCCCAGCAAAGTCGCCCAATGGCCGCGGCGCACGGTCTTCGGCGGCAGCTCGGTGATGTCGGCCGCCATCAAATCCATCGAGACCCGGCCCGCGATCGGGCAGCGCTTGCCTGCGATGACGACGTCGGCGCCGCGGGTGCCGTCATTGGAGCTCGCGGCGCGGAAATAGCCATCCGCATAGCCGGCCGAGATGATCGCGATCCGGGTCGGCCGCCGCGCGGTCCAGACGCCGCCATAGCCGACGGTGTCGCCGCGCTCGACCTCGCGCACCTGCACGATGCGGGCCTTGAGCTCGGCGACCTGTTGCATCGGATTGTCGGCCTCGGGCGTCGGATTGATGCCGTAGAGCGCGGCGCCCGGCCGCACCAGGTCGAACTGGAACGGCGCACCGAGGAAGATGCCGGAGGAGTTGGCAAGCGACGCCGGCACGCCGGTGAATTCGCTGGCAATCGTGCGGAAGGCCGCGAGCTGGCGGGCATTGACCGGACTATTGAGCTGCTCGGCGGAGACCAGATGGCTCATCACCAAGGTGATGCCGTGGTCGCCGGCATTGATGCGGGGAATGATGCCTTGCGCAGCGGCGACGGAGAGGCCGAGCCGGTTCATTCCGGTGTCGATATGGATAGCGGCGCCGCCGCTCCAGCCGCTGCGGCGGCAGAACACGTCCCATTCGGCGAGCTCGTTGAGGTCGCCGATCACGGGCCGGCAATTATATTTGGCGTAATCCTCGCCGCTGTTCTGGAAGAAGCCGTTGAGCACGTAGAGTGCGGCCTGCTCGGGCAGCGCGGCCCGGGCGGCGCGCGCCTCTGACAAGGTGGCGACGAAGAAGGTCTTGCAGCCGGCGGCGGCCAGGGCAGCCGCGACCGGACCCGTGCCGCAGCCATAGGCGTCTGCCTTGATGACCCCGGCGCATTCGGCGGGCACCGCCGTCTTCTCGAGCTTGCGCCAGTTGGCGACCAGCGCGTCGAGGTCGACGGTCAGCACGCCATTGGCGCTGGCGGGAACGGTGGCCTCGGACGACAACGCGGCGGCGTCGCCAATGGATTTCGGATCGGGAACTACGGTCATCGTGCGGTTTTACGCGGGCAGCCGCCGCTGTTCAACTACGCCGCGCGGCGTAACAGGCGGCGGTCAATAATGGTGGTCGTGCTGTCCCGAACTGCCGTCGTGGGCAAGGTCACCGAACCGCGTGACCGAGGCGTCGAAGTGCAGCTCGACCGTGCCGGTCGGACCGTGACGCTGCTTGCCGATAATCACCTCGGCCTTGCCGAGCGCCAAATCCATTTCCATCTGCCACTTCTGGTGTTCCTCGGTGCCGGGACGCGGCTCCTTGGCGGCGAGATAATATTCCCCACGGAACACGAACAGCACCACGTCTGCGTCCTGCTCGATCGAGCCGGATTCACGCAAATCCGACAGCTGCGACAGCGCGATGATGGGAACGGCGAGCTCCTTGGCCAGCGCCTTCAGGCTGGTGGTGATTTCGGTGATTTCCTGCACGCGGTTGTCGTTGCCGCGCTTGCCGGAGCCGCTGAGGAGCTGGATGTAGTCGATCACCAGCAGGTCGAGGCCCTTCTGGCGCTTCAGCCGGCGGGCGCGCGCCATCACCTGCGAGATCGAGATGCCGCCGGTTTCGTCCACATAGAACGGCAGCGACTGCAGCTCGATCGAGCAGTCGCGCAGCTTGTCGAAATCGGCCTCGGTGATGCTGCCGCGGCGGATGTGGCTCGATGGAACGCCGGAGCGCTCGGCGACGATACGGGTGGCGAGCTGCTCGCCGCTCATTTCGCAGGAGAAGAAGCCGACCACACCGCCATTGACCGCCTTCATGGTGCCGTCGGCCTGCAATTCGCCCTTGTAGGCCTGGGCGACGTTGTAGGCGATGTTGGTGGCCAGCGAGGTCTTGCCCATGCCGGGGCGGCCGGCCAGGATGATCAAGTCCGAATGCTGCAGGCCGCCCATCTTGGCGTCGAGATCGCGCAAGCCGGTCGAAATGCCGGACAGCTTGCCGTCGCGCTGGAACGCCTTGGCGGCCATGTCGAGCGCGGTCGTCAGCGCCTGCGAGAATTTCTGGAAGCCGCCGTCGTAGCGGCCGGATTCGGCGAGCTCGTAGAGCCGACGCTCGGCGTCCTCGATCTGGTTGCGCGGCGCAAAATCCACCGGCGCGTCATAGGCGACGTTGACCATGTCCTCACCGATGCCGATCAGATCGCGGCGCAGCGAGAGGTCGTAGATGGTGCGCCCATAGTCCTGGGCGTTGATGATGGTGGTGGCTTCCGCCGCCAGCCGCGCCAGATATTGCCCGACCGTCATGCCGCCGATGTCGATGTCGGCCGGCAGGAAGGTCTTCAAGGTCACGGGCGTGGCGATCTTGCCCATCCGGATCAGGCTGGATGCGGTCTCGTAAACGGTCTGGTGCAGCGGCTCGAAGAAATGCTTCGGCTCGAGGAAGTCGGAGACGCGATAAAAGGCGTCGTTGTTGACGAGGATCGCACCGAGCAGGCCTTGTTCCGCCTCGATATTGTGAGGCGCGCTGCGATAGGTCGGCGCAGCCGCATCGGGTGCGAGCTTGAGAACGTTCGAATCAGGAAGTGCCATGGAGCGTGTCTAACAATTTTGCGGGCGGGCAGGGCGGGGATAAAGCGCCTGTCGGGCCACAAGCGAAAGCAAAAGCTCGCGACTATGCACCATCGGTTGAAAACGGTGGATGAATCCGGCTTCGCCGGAACGGTCCGCTTGACGCGATCGGCGCTGATCCGGCGGTAGGTTGGTGGGTTCCGAGGGATCGAAAAAATTCCTGGCGCCTGCTGAACCTCGACGTTGCCGGATCGGACCCAATGGGACCAGCGCGCGGCGCGCGTCAGATCAGGATCAGATAGAGCAACGCGATCAGCGATGCGGCCACCCCGGCTGCAATCAGCGCATAGTCGGTGCTGAAGTCGGTCTGGGGCTCGAGCATGGCCTGGCAGCTGTTGTGCATCATGCACGGACCCTAGAGGCATCCGTGCCCGCATTCTGTGAGCCAGTTCACACGAGTCCGTATTTCTTTGGGCGTAGAATCGCGGGCGGTCTGGTCTCGAGCGGCCGCCGGCTGGAACAAGCGCGTCTGGTTCCGGATGCGCGGCAGCGCTTATGCAATGCTATTCGCCCGCCATCTTCAGGAGCGGCCGGTTGCCGCGCTCCAGCGCCCGCAAACGCGCTTCTTCCTGGCCGATATAGTCGCGCGTCATCGGGACCACGCCCTGGCGCTTGGTGAGCTGGATCTGGAAGTTCATCAAGTTCTGCTTGCGGAAAGCCATCTCGGATGCCGCAAGGTAGAACTCCCACATCCGGGCAAAGCGCTCGTCATAGAGCTGCACCGCTTCCTCGCGGCGCGCCATGAAGCGCTCGCGCCAAGCCTTCAGGGTCTCGGCATAATGCAGCCTGAGGATCTCGATGTCGCAGACCAACAGACCGGCGCGCTCGATACACGGCAGCACTTCGGACAGCGCCGGGATGTAACCGCCTGGGAAGATGTATTTCGAGATCCAGGGATTGGTGGAATCGGGACCCTCGGAGCGGCCGATCGAATGCAGCACCATCACGCCGTCGTCCGACAGCAGCTCGGCGCAGCGGCGGAAATAGGTGTCGTAGAAGGTCACCCCGACATGCTCGAACATGCCGACCGAGACGATGCGATCGAACTTGCCAGGGACGTCGCGGTAATCCTGCAACAGGAACCGCGCGGAATCGGTCAGGTTCTTCTCCGCGGCCCGGGTGCTGGCCACCTGCAACTGCTCGGTGGAGAGCGTCACGCCGGTGACATCGGCGCCTACGGTCTCAGCCAGGTAGAGGCCAAGGCCGCCCCAGCCGCAGCCGATGTCCAGCACCCGAGCCGCGGGCGTCAGGCGGAGCTTGGCGGCGAGATGGCGCTTCTTGGCGAGTTGGGCGTCATCGAGCGTCGCGTCCGGACTGTCGAAATAGGCGCAGGAGTACTGCTTGTCCGCATCCAGGAACAGCGAGTAGAGCCGTCCGTCGAGATCGTAATGATGAGCAACATTGTCCCGGGAGCGGGAGCGCCGGTTGAACTGGCTGAGGCGGCGGGCAAGATAGCGCAGCCACCCCTGGGTCTTGGCCCAGCCCGGCAGGACGTATGGCTGCTCCATCAACAAGGCGAGCACGTCCGCGATCGAGCCCTGCTCGACGACAAAATCGCCGTCCATGTAGATCTCGCCGAGCGCCAGTTCGGGGTTGGTGACCAGGCGCCGCTCGGCGGCTTGTGTCAGAAACCGCGCGGCGAGGGGTGACCCGGAGCCGTCACCACAGCGAAATGTTGCACCGTCTGCGGTCGTGAAGATGATCGACCCACGGCGAATGAATTGACTCAAGAGACCACGCAACAAACGGTCCATCTCTCCCATCCAACGAGCAATCCCGTGAGATGCTGACTAACCCGGCTCGCCGCACTCGACGCGTTGGGAGCCGATGGGCTCCCATTCACAACTTTTCAGATAATGAGCGGGCTACCACCGCAGTACTGCGTTGATGTCAAAGCGGATATTCCAAAATACCCGTTCGGAGGCCGAGATTTGCGCACTTCCTTTCCCTCGATATTCCGCTAAAAGGTGACGGTCGCCGACACTGAACCGGTTCTCCCTGCTGCCACATGAACGCTCGCATGCGAACGTCCGGGGTGAGGATTTGCCGGCTAACAAACTGATCGGCCGGCGGTTTTGGATGTGATCTTCGCTGTCGCGGCGCGCGGATGATGGTGCGGGCCGGACCGATGGCGAAGGATGGCGATGGCCTAAGCTGGAGAGTGATAATGAATTGCCGAGCGCTTGGTTTCGCGGCGGTGCTGCTTCTGGTCTGCGGAGGATTGACGAGGCCGCTGCAGGCGCAGGAAAACCTCGACGCCGGCAAGAGCCCGTCCCAGCTTTTCGCCGGCAATTGCAGCGCCTGCCACAAGAGCCCGCGGGGCCTGCTCAAGACCATCCCGGCCGGCTCGCTGCAGGGCTTCCTGCGCCAGCACTACACCACCAGCCCGGAAATGGCGGGCGTGTTGGCCGGCTATCTCACGGCCAATGGCGCGGGCGATACGCGTGGCGGCAAGGGTGCCAGGGAGACCAAGCCGGACACGGAGACCACACCGTCCGAGCGGACCGGCCGTAAGCATCGGAGATCGGCCACCGAGCCGGGAGCGGCCGAACAGGCTGCTCCGGCCCCAGCGGCGGCCGAACAGGCTGCTCCGGCCCCAGCGGCGGCCGAGCAGAAGCCACACGCGCGCCACAGGTCAGCCAGGCACAAGCACGGTAACCTCGCCGGGGACGAGGCCAAGCCGAATGCTGCCAACGAGCCGTCGGAGGCTGCCAGGCCGGCCGCAGAGAGCCAGTCCGAGGCACCCAAGGTCGCAGCCCCGAAAGAGAGCGAGCCGGCCCCGACCACCACGCAGTCGACTCCGTCGGCTGGCGCTGCCGATCCGGCACACTGATTTCGAGCTGACGCAGCCTCACATGAAAAACCCGGCCGTGAGGGCCGGGCTTTTTGATTCCCAGTCGCGTGCAGCTTGCGCTTACTGCGCGGCCGGCTCGCCCGCTGGCTCTTCGTCGCGCTCGGCGTCCGGATCGAAGAATTCGCCGGCGGCGGCGATGGCCTCGGCGGCCGCGTCGCGATCTTCCCGACGGGTCGAGATGTCCTCGCCGCGCTTGATGCGCTCGGCTTCATCGGCGCTGCGGGCCACGATGACGGTGACCGACGCTTCGACCTCCGGATGAACGGCGATCGTGACCTTTTGCAAACCGATTGCCTTGATCGGCGCGTCCAGCCAGACCTGCGGACGGCTGACGATGACACCATCAGCGGCGAGGCCGGCGACGATGTCGCGCACCGATACCGAGCCGAACAGATGGCCGGCTTCCGAAGCCTGACGGATGATGATGACGTCGCGGCCGTCGATCTTCTCGGCGACCTTGCTGGCCTCCGACTTGGCCTGGATATTGTTGGTCTCGAGCTCGGCCTTCATGCCTTCGTACTTGGTCTTGTTGTCGGCAGTGGCGCGCAGCGCCTTCTTGCGCTTCAGCAGAAAGTTGCGTGCAAAGCCGTCTCGGACCTTCACGATCTCGCCCATCTGGCCGAGCTTGGCGACGCGCTCCAGCAGAATGACTTCCATGTTCTTCTCCTCTTGATGTGTGACGTTGTCAGGTGCGGGAATTGAACTCGATCTAAGGTACAGGCAGAGGCGGCGGTTGCTGCCGCTGCCAGAAACGTTGGCGCAGGCCGAAGGCGGTGTCGGCAAGCCCGAGCGCGACCATCAGCAGCACCGGCCAGCCGAACATCGTGACCAGCGCATAGGTCGAGCCGAGCCAGAACGGGCGGCTCTTCCAGCTCAGCGTCAGCGTATGCAGCACCGCGAAGCCGGTGAGGGCGTAGGCCATCAGCAGTGTCGAGGTCATGATCGATGCGGCGATGGCGATCAGCCCGCCGGCAAAGCAGAGGCCGATCGCGGCGAACAACCCAGCCAGTGTCATCGGCGGCAGGACTGTGGCTCTCAGGTCGGGCCAAGGCCGCCGCAACCGCCCTGACATGGCCGTGACCTTGGCCGCCGCCCAGAGACTGAAGGCCAGCGTCATCGTCGACGACGCCGCCGCAAACGGCGGCAACAGAGCGATGACGACATCGATCAATGATGCCGTTTCCGGCGAGGACGGAACCTCGGCCGCTTGCAGGACGCGCAGCACGCCCTTGCGCAGCGTCTCGTGAATGGTCGCCGCGTCGGTGCCGAGCGTCAGCATGGCGACGAAGGTGAGGAGGCCGGCAGTTGCGCCGATCCAGAGCACGATGCGTCCGACCGGATACCATTCCAGCTGCGGCGCGGCGGCATCAGTTGCAGAGACGTCGTGCGCCGTCGGCCGTCCGAGCAATGCGAGATGCGCCAACCACCAGGCCGGCACGGCCACCACCGCCGCAAAGCTGATGCCATAGGGCAGGCCGAACCGGACGCTGCAAACAGTTGCCGCGGCAAGGCCGCCGATGCCGGCGCTGAGCGGTCCCCAGCTCATCCCGGCCACCATCAGCGGTAGCGGCGCCAGCACGACGAGGACGAGCGAAATCGCTTCGCCTGAGATCAGCGAGGCGAACATCAGGGCCGAGGCAGCGCCGGCCGCCAGCGCAATGGCAATGTATACGATCATCAGCTGTCCCGCTCTCCTTCGAGCGGTTAGAGGCCCTTCGACCCCAACCATCGGCGACCGGAACGACCCGGAAGCCTTATGAACCAAGTGAAATCAAGCGAATCAAGCGGCCGGCGTCCGTATGGGCGCCGGCCGTCGATGTCTTAGCGAATGACGTAAGGCAGCAGGCCGAGGAAGCGCGAGCGCTTGATGGCGCGCGCGAGCTCGCGCTGCTTCTTGGCCGACACGGCGGTGATCCGGCTCGGCACGATCTTGCCGCGCTCGGACACGTAACGCATCAGCAGCTTCGAATCCTTGTAGTCGATCTTCGGCGCGTTGGGGCCGGTGAACGGGCAGGTCTTGCGACGGCGGAAGAACGGACGACGTGCGGGGGCTTCAGCCATGGGTCTTTACTCCTGTTCCGCCGGCGTTTCGGCATCTTCGCGCGGGCGGCGCGGGCCGCGATCGCCACGGAATCCACCGCCTTCGCGGTCACCACCACGGAAGCCGCCGCCTTCACGATCACCACGGAAACCGCCCTCGCGGAAGCCACCGCCGCGGTCGTCACGCTCACGGTCGCGATCGGCCTTGCGCATCATCGCCGAGGGACCTTCCTCGTGCTCATCGACGCGGACGCTCAGATAGCGAATCACGTCCTCGCTGATGCGCTCCTGACGCTCGATCTCGGCGATCGCCGCCGACGGTGCGTCGATGTTGAGCAGGACGAAGTGCGCCTTGCGGTTCTTGTTCATGCGATAGGTGAGGGAGCGTACGCCCCAGTTCTCGGTCTTGGTGATCTTGCCACCGAGACCTTCGACGATGCCGGTCATCTGGGTCGTCAGTTCTTCCACCTGCTGGGTGCTCGCGTCCTGACGTGCGAGGAAAACATGCTCGTAAAGCGGCATGGCTGTCCTTTCCAAGGTTGGCGCAAGCCCCGGCGTCAAGCCCTTCGAGCCCTTTTGGAAAGGACTCTCAGACGTTAGCTCAGAAGGCGGAAACACGGGACGACGGGCCGACTGGCCCTGCCACATCAAAGTCGCCGAAGCGATGATAAAGTCGCCAAAACGGTGATTTTGCTGAGACCGTCCGTTCAGCTCCCGGCTCGGGACCTACGGAATGGCGCGCTTATACCGATTTTCTCCCCTCTGGCAAGGGAAACCCGGCCGAATCGCGCGAGAAACCGGCCGCTTAAAGCCTGTCACGCGCTTGACATGACCGCCTCGGGCGGTGTCTTACCGGCCAAACTTTGCGCTTTCCAGGGAATTCGGAACGTTTCGAGGATCGGCCGATGACGGCAGCATTTACTTTTCCAGGACAGGGCTCCCAGGCGGTTGGGATGGGCAAGGCCTTGGCCGACGCATTTCCTGCCGCACGGGCGGTGTTCGAGGAGGTCGATGCGGCGCTCGGCGAGAAGCTGACCGCGGTGATCTGGGATGGGCCGGCCGAGACCCTGCAGCTCACCGAGAATGCCCAGCCGGCCCTGATGGCCGTCTCGCTCGCGACCTTGCGCGTGCTCGAATCGGAGGCTGGGTTTTCCGTGGGCCGGGACGCGGCCTTCGTCGCCGGCCATTCGCTCGGGGAATATTCCGCACTGGCGGCCGCCGGCAGCCTGACGATTGCCGATACCGCGCGGCTGCTGCGCACCCGCGGTCTTGCCATGCAAAAGGCGGTGCCGGTCGGCGTCGGCGCCATGGCAGCGCTGCTTGGTCTGGACTATGAGACGGCGGTTGCTGTCGCAGAAGAGGCGGCGCAGGGCGAGGTCTGCCAAGCCGCCAACGACAATGGCGGGGGGCAGGTCGTGGTCTCTGGCACCAAGGCTGCGGTCGACCGTGCGGTGGAGATCGCGAAGGCCAAAGGGGCCAAGCGCGCGATGCTGCTGCCGGTGTCGGCGCCGTTCCATTGCAAGCTGATGCAGCCGGCCGCCGACGTGATGGCGGAGGCGCTGGCCAAAGTCACCATCAAAAAGCCGGCTTCGCCGCTGGTTTCCAACGTTCTGGCACGGCCGATCAGCGACCCCGACGAGATTCGCCGTCGTTTGGTCGAGCAAGTGACGGGAACGGTGCGCTGGCGCGAGTCGATCGCCTATATGTCGGCCCAGGGCGCCAGCCGATTCTTCGAGATCGGTGCCGGCAAGGTGCTCAGCGGCCTGGTCAAGCGCATCGCGGACGGCGCCGTGGGAATCGCGGTGGGCGGGCCGGCCGATATCGCTGGTGCAAAGGACGCGTTGCTCGCCGCGCAAGCGGCGGAATAGGTCGCCTGCGTGTGACAGGGGCATTGAGGAGAGATTGATGTTCGATCTGAGTGGCAGGACCGCGCTGGTCACTGGTGCGACCGGAGGCATCGGAAACGCGATTGCGAAGGCGCTGCATGCGCAGGGCGCAACTGTCGCGATTTCGGGCACGCGGCGCGAGGTGCTGGAGACGCTCGCAGCCGAGCTGGGCGAACGTGTCCACGTGCTGCCCTGCAACCTGTCTGATTCGGCCGAGGTCGAGGCGCTGGTGCCGGCGGCCGAGAAGGCGATGGGGCAGGTCGATATCCTGATCGCCAATGCCGGCATCACCCGCGACAATTTGTTCGTGCAATTGCGCGACGAGGACTGGGACGAGGTCATCAAGGTCAACCTCACCGCGACATTCCGTCTCGCGCGCGCCGCCACCAAGCTGATGATGCGCAAGCGCTTCGGCCGCATCATCGCCATCACCTCGATCGTCGGCGTCACCGGCAACGCGGGCCAAGGGAATTACACTGCCTCCAAGGCTGGCATCATCGGTATGATCAAGACGCTCGGCGGCGAATACGCCAAGCGCGGCGTCACCGCGAACTGCATTGCACCAGGCTTCATCAAGACGCCGATGACGGATGCGCTCAACGAGAAACAGCGTGAAACCATCCTGACCAAGGTTCCGGCGGCGCGCCTCGGGACACCGGAAGACATTGCTGCAGCTGCGGTGTATCTCGCCTCCAACGAGGCGGCTTACGTCACGGGACAGACGATCCATGTCAATGGCGGCATGGCGATGATCTAGGGCCCGAACCGGCCCTCGAATGCGGCGAAAAGGCGTCGTTCGGCCGCCGGTTGGACCTTGTAGTCAAGGTTTTTGGTTTATGATAACCGAACCGCCGATGGAGGACTGAAGAACGCCATTGCAGGATTTCGAAACCCTGTATATTGGCGGGGCGAAGCTTGCCGTCGTTCGCCGGGGCCTTCCGTCGGCTGGTGCCACTGATCTGGAGTTCCTGAGACGTCAGGAACGACATTCGGAGGCACACTGGACTCAATGGAGTTTGTGGTTGATGGAGTTTGTGGTTGCCCCGTTTTCGAAGTTGCCCAGGACCGCTCGGTTCTGCCGATTTCGGAAACGGGGTGCTGCAGGGCCCATCTCGTTTTGCGCGATCGCGAAGGAAGTTTAACGGCCGGGGTGACGTCTAATCATCCGGGGATCGGATTTTAAGGGAACAAGCACGAGGTTGAACGATGAGTGAGATTGGCGAGCGGGTTAAGAAGATCGTGGTCGAGCACCTTGGTGTTGAGCCGGAGAAAGTGGTCGACAACGCGAGCTTCATCGACGACCTCGGCGCTGACAGCCTCGACACTGTCGAGCTGGTGATGGCGTTCGAAGAAGAGTTCGGCTGCGAGATTCCCGATGACGCCGCGGAGACCATCCTGACGGTTGGCGACGCGACTAAGTTCCTCGAGAAGAACGCCAAGAGCTGACACCACGCTTTGGTGTTGCAGAAACCGGCCGGACCGTGCGCGCGGTCGACCGGTTTCTTGCTGTTGGCTGCAGCATGCCGGGAAACGCTGTTTTCCGCACGGATCATGCTTACGCCATGCGAGGAGATCTTGATCCGGCGCCATTGAATCGGGTCATGATCCCCGAGCCATACGATCGTCCGAATCCGGAGAATCACGCTCTGGCAGGATCGTGCTCAAACAATCATCTGAGGCGCGATGGCACGTCATCGGCGGCCGTTGCGCTTTAGTCAGGGGTCTGGAGAAGCGAATATGAGGCGGGTTGTCGTCACGGGCCTCGGTATGGTGTCGCCACTCGGCTGCGGTGTCGAACCGACTTGGCAGCGCATCCTCGAGGGTCGGAGCGGCGCGCGCGTGATTGACACCTTCGATGTCTCCGATCTGCCGAGCAAGGTCGCCTGCCTGGTGCCGCGCGGCGATGGCAGCGACGGTACGTTCAATGCCGACCAGTGGATGGAGCCGAAGGACCAGCGCAAGGTCGACGATTTCATCATCTTCGCGATGGCCGCCGCGAAACAGGCGCTCGACGACGCCAATTGGCATCCGAGCACTGAAGAAGAGCGCTGCGCCACCGGCACCATGATCGGCTCGGGCATTGGCGGCCTCTCCGGCATCGCCGACACGGCGATTGTTCTCAAGGAGCGTGGCCCGCGCAAGGTCTCGCCGTTCTTCATTCCGGGACGGCTGATCAATCTCGCCTCCGGCTACGTCTCGATCGAGCATGGGCTGAAGGGCCCGAACCACTCCGTGGTGACGGCGTGCTCCACCGGTGCGCATGCGATCGGCGACGCCAGCCGGCTGATCGCGCTCGGCGACGCCGACGTGATGGTGGCGGGCGGCGCGGAATCGCCGGTCTGCCGCATCGGGATGGCCGGCTTCTGCGCGGCGCGCGCGCTGTCGACCGGCTTCAACGAGACGCCCGAGCGCGCCTCGCGCCCCTATGACAAGGACCGCGATGGGTTCGTGATGGGCGAGGGCGCCGGCGTCCTGGTGCTCGAGGAATATGAGCATGCCAAGGCGCGCGGCGCGCGCATCTATGCCGAAGTCACCGGCTACGGCCTCTCCGGCGACGCCTATCACATCACGTCACCAGCGCCGGACGGCAATGGCGGTTTCCGCAGCATGAGTGCGGCGATGAAGCGCGCCGGCATCAGCGCATCCGATATCGACTACATCAATGCGCACGGCACCTCGACGCAGGTCGGCGACGAGATCGAGCTCGGTGCGGTCGAGCGGTTGCTCGGCGATGCGGGCTCGCAGGTCTCGATGTCGTCGACCAAGTCCTCGATCGGCCATCTGCTCGGCGCCGCCGGCGCCGTCGAAGCGATCTTCAGCATTCTGGCGATTCGCGATAACATCGCGCCACCGACCATCAATCTCGAGAATCCGTCGGTGGAGACTGCGATCGATCTCGTGCCGCGGACCGCGCGCAAGCGCGAGATCAACGTCGCGTTGTCGAACTCCTTCGGGTTCGGCGGCACCAATGCGTCGGTGATCCTGCGACGTGTGGTGGACTGACGCGCTGCGCGACAGAACCACCGTTTCGCCGTATTCGGTGATGCATCGTTAAGACGGGCGTAGACTTCGGGTCGCTTGCGTACGGGAATCGCACGGCCGCGACAGGGCGACGGGACTGAAGGTTGCATCGATGAGTGAAAGGCCGCCCATCTCGCCACGCAGTCCGCGCGCTGCGCTGGAGCCGGAGCAAGTGCCGCCGCCGCCGCGGCGTTCCGACCGCGCGCGCAATCCCTTCGTCGTGGTCGGCAATGCCATCATCACGCTGCTGCTGTTGCTGCTGATCGGCGCGGGCGCGGTGTATTATTACGGCCGACAGGCCCTGGAGAAGCCAGGACCGCTGCAGGAAGACAAGGTCGTCAACATTCCCGCGCGCGCCGGCGCGCGCGATATCGCCGAGGTGCTGAACCGCGAAGGCGTCACCGACGTCAACCCATGGATATTCGTCGGTAGCGTCCACGCGCTGAAGGCAGCGGCCGATCTCAAGCCCGGCGAGTATGCGTTCCAGAAGAATGCCTCGTTGCGCAACGTGATCGCGACCATCGTCGAAGGCAAGGTGGTGCAGCATTCGGTCACCATACCGGAAGGCCTGACCTCGGAGCAGATCGTCGCCCGTCTCTCCGACAACGATATCTTCGCAGGCTCGGTGCGCGAGATTCCACGTGAAGGCACGCTGCTGCCGGAGACCTACAAGTTCCCGCGCGGCACCAGCCGCGATCAGGTGATCCAGCGCATGCAGCAGGCGCAGAAACGCGTGCTGGCCGAGATCTGGGAGCGCCGCAGTCCGGATATTCCGGTCAAGACGCCCGAGCAGCTCGTGACGCTCGCCTCCATCGTGGAGAAGGAAACCGGCAAGCCCGACGAGCGCAGCCGTGTCGCCGCCGTGTTCGTCAACCGGCTCAAGCAGAAGATCAAGCTGCAGTCGGATCCGACCATCATCTATGGCCTGGTTGGCGGCAAGGGCACCTTGGGGCGGCCGATCAAGCGCAGCGAGATCGTGCAGCCGTCGCCCTACAACACATATGTGATCGAAGGCCTGCCGCCGGGACCGATCTCCAATCCCGGACGGGCCTCGCTCGAGGCCACCGCCAACCCGGCCCGCACGCGCGATCTCTATTTCGTTGCCGATGGCAGCGGTGGTCATGCCTTCACCGAGACCTACGGCGAGCATCAGAAGAACGTCGCCAGGCTGCGGGCGATGGAAAAGCAGACTCAGAACGATACGGTCGAGCTGGACGAGGCGCCGCCCGTGCCGAATGCCGCCGATCCGGCCGCGGTGTCGTCCACGCCCAAGCCGCCGACTGCTGCAAGGAAGCCGCCGGCCACGCGGGCAGCCAGGCCCACGCCGTCGGCACCGGCCGTTCAGCAATAATCGGGGCGTATGTCCGGTATCGCAGAACCGGACTTAACATTTGCAGAAAAGGTCTTAAGGTTCGCGCGCTCTAAGAGAAGCGGGCGAATCTGCGCCCTTGAGTCTGCCGGAGAAAGTTAAGCGATGGCGTTGTCGAGCATGACCGGCTTTGCCCGAAGCCACGGGACGAGCGGGCCCTACGCGTTCGAGTGGGAGTTGAAATCGGTCAATGCCAAGGGACTGGATCTGCGCCTGCGCTTGCCGCAGGGCTGGGACGAGGTCGAGGCGTTCGGCAAGAAGCGCGGCGCCGAGCTGTTGTCGCGCGGCACCGTCTACGCCAACCTGACCGTCAAGCGCGCCGATGCCGGCTCGACGGTGCAGGTCAACGAGGAGGTGCTCGCCTCCATCGTCAAGATCGCGACGTCGCTTGCCGGGAGGATCGACGCGGTGGCGCCGAGCATCGACGGGTTGCTCGCGATCAAGGGTGTGATCGAGGTAGTCGAGCCTGAAAGCGACGAGACCGAGGACAAGGCTGCCAAGGATGCGGTCGTGGCCGCGTTCGACACGGCGCTGACGAGCCTGGTCGAGATGCGCCGCCGCGAAGGCGAGACGTTGGGCCACGTCCTCAACCAGCGCGTCGACGAGATCGAGGCGCTGGCGAGGCGTGCGGAGGCTTCTCCCGGCCGCAAGCCGGAGGCGATCAAGGCCCGTCTTGCCGAACAGGTCGCGGCGCTGCTCGACAGCTCGGACCGCTTCGATGCCGACCGGCTGGCGCAGGAGGCGCTCCTGATCGCGGCCAAGGCCGACGTGCGCGAAGAGCTCGACCGTATCGCCTCCCACATCGCGCAGGCGCGCGACATGCTCAAAAAGGGTGGCCCGGTCGGCCGCCGGCTCGATTTCCTAGCGCAGGAATTTCACCGCGAGGTCAACACCACCTGCTCGAAATCGAACGACATCGAGCTGACCAATATCGGTCTCGAGCTGAAGACCGTGGTCGAGCAGTTCCGCGAGCAGGTTCAGAATCTGGAGTGATGATGGTCGCTCACGATGGAAGCCTCGACGGAGTTGCGCGGCGCGGGCTGATGTTCGTGCTGTCCTCGCCATCGGGCGCCGGCAAGACCACGCTATCGCGGCTTTTGATCGAAAAGATGCCGGGCCTGCGCATGTCGGTGTCGGCGACGACGCGCAGGAAGCGGCCGGGCGAAGTCGAAGGGCGCGACTATCACTTTGTCGACCGCATGCGCTTCGAGGAGATGGTGGAGCGGCAGGAGCTGTTGGAATGGGCCACCGTGTTCGACAATCGCTACGGCACGCCGCGCGCGCCGGTCGAGGCCGCGCTGTCGGCCGGCCAGGACGTATTGTTCGACATCGACTGGCAGGGCACCCAGCAACTGCGCGACGAGGCCCGTCAGGATGTCGTCAGCGTCTTCATCCTGCCGCCGTCAGCGGCCGCCCTGGAGCAGCGTCTGCACACCCGCGCGCAGGATTCCGATGAGGTGATCCGCGGGCGCATGAGCCGCGCCAGCCATGAGATGAGCCACTGGGCCGAGTACGACTACATCGTCATCAACCGCAATGTCGACGATGCCTTTGCCGAGGTGCAGTCGATCCTGAAGGCCGAGCGGCTGAAGCGCGAGCGGCGCACCGGGCTCACCACCTTCGTGCGCGAATTGCAGCGCCAGCTCGAGACCTGATGCGTCATTGCGAGCGAAGCGACGTGTCCGCCATAGCCCCAAGGGCGACGGCGGAAGCAATCCAGAGCCCCACGTGGAATACTGGATTGCTTCGCCGATTACGCTCCTCGCAATGATGGCATCGAGCGCACCGAATTCCGACCAACCAGCAACAAGCACGACATGTGTAGCTCAGCCATGCTGGGCGAGCCGCGCCAGGATATCCTGGACGCCATCCAGCGACTCGTCCTGGCTGATGTCACGTAGCCGCGGCCGCAGCGCCTGTGGACGCGGGATGAAGTCCAGCGGCGGAGTTGGCCCGTTGTTTTCAGGCTCCAACATCAGCGCCGGAGGCAGCGGCGGCAGCTCCTTGCCCTTCCGGCGCAGGGCAGCTTCGTCTGCCGCACGGCGTGCGCCTTTGCCGGGCTTTGGCGGTGCGATCTTGGGTGTGGAGTTCTTGGACGTGGCGCTCTTGGACGTGGCGCTCCTGGGCACAGCGTTCTTGGACACAGCGTTCTTGGGCGTGCCTGTGCTTGGGCTACCAGCCTTCGCATGATCAACTTTGTGGTTGTCGGCCTTGTGACTGTCAGGCCTGGCAATGGATGCCCTAGGCGGCGTGTTGGCGTGCGCGGTCGGCTCGGCCGCTGCTTGAATCCTGCTCGCCGGCGCGCTGTCGATCCTGACCGAAGGTGCGACCGTTTTTCCGCGTGGCGCCTTGTCGGGCTGTGCCGGTTTGACCGCTTCGGCGGCGCTGGCCGACACCGGCTTGATTGGCTCGGGCGGCCGCACCGCCTTGACGGGCTGCGGTGCGGGTGCTGCTGGCGACGTCGTTCTGGCGGCGCGGGCTTGGAGCGTGTCGA
>NZ_JBARGP010000047.1:0-11702 GCF_049798375.1 Bradyrhizobium sp. | reverse complement strand
CGGGCATAAAGTACGGCCGCCGCTTTGCCATTTCCCCAGCCAGGCCCCGACGACCCGGCACCGAAGACAAGCGCCACCTTGCCCTGCACCCGTCCTTGAGCACGAGCTGCACCGCGCGCGAGTGAAGCGGTCGCATCTGACCGAGGCTGGGCCATCATGAGCTCCTCCAAATTTTTCCAGCGTACCACATCGTGGAACACTTGTTTCCGTTGTGCGAAAGGATTGCAAAACGGAGAAGAGCCTGTCAAGCGCGCCTCATACAACTCCGGGTGTTACACCTCCAAGGTCGGTCCGGACGGAGCAGCACGTCAGACAGTGGCGACCGGCGTTACCGGCGAGCCAACAGCGCCAGGCAAGCGCAGCGGCGGCGCCGTGAGAAGGAAGCGGTGGCGGTGATGCGCTTTGAGCCAGGCATTCAGCTCGGCAAAATGCCACATCTCCCCAAGATGGACGCCGAGCTTGAACAGGCAATGGCCGTGCAGCGGGACGAACGGCCGCGATCCCGTCGCCTTGCGCGAAGGAATGGCTTCCACCGCGTAGTTGTCGGCGGCGATAGCCACGACCCCACTATCGGTGATCCACTGCAGCAGACGCTGGTCGGTCCCGTCGAGCGCCGCGCACGCAGTGTGCAAGGTCTCGGCGTCGGGCTGCCGATGCATCTCCAGCAACATGCTCGAAAAGCCGGTATGGAGACAGAGCACGTCCCCATGTTCGAAGACCACACCATCGCTGTCCATGACCCGCATCAGATCGTCGTAGCCGACGTAGTGGCGAGATCTGCCGAAATGATTCTCGAGATCGACCATGACTCCCCGGCCCTGCACGCCGGTCGCAGCCATGTTCTCGATGCCGATCGCCGCCATCTCGCCGTCCTTGCGTTCGGACGGCGGGCGCACCTCAATCCCTGCACGATATCCGTTGTAGTAGACCAACTCTGCCACGCCGTCGCCATCGGCATCGAACATCTGTCCGATATGAGCGAGGCTGTCCCACTGCGTCGAATATTGCGTACACAGGAGAACGGCATCATCGCAGCCGGCGTCGCAATAATCGTGGCTCTCGCGGCTGAACGGATAGTTGAAGAAACTCTCGCCCCGCCGCTCGGTCGGACGGAGCTGCGGTGGGAACCGATGCGGCGCAAGCGCGCTGCCACCCGGGTAATCAAGCGGAAGGCTGAGGCAGAACACCTTGCCTGCCTTGACCTCGGCAACGCCCTGCTGAACCTTTTGCGGTGTCAGCAGGTTCAGCCGCCCAATCTGGTCGTCTTCGCCGAATTCTCCCCAATTCGAACCGGGCGGTCGATTGACCCATCTGCGTGTCTTCGCCTGCTGCGTCATTTTAATATCCATGGTCGACGGTCATCCCTTTTGCGCTTCCCTGCACTGATCCTGCTAGGACCGGAGCAATTCGCCGCGCGATTCAGCGCAGCACCCGCGGCCGGCCCAGTCGTAGGCCTTGCGCAACATCCAGGGCAGCAGATAGATCGGAACGTGACTGGCGGCAAAAAACAACATGATGTCCGGCGTCGACGCGGCGCCTAGATTGGCGCAGAGCACGGACATGTTACGGTTGCCGGTGAGCAGCGCCGCGGTTGCGCTGCGCCACGAACCGGCCCGCGCGAACAGAATGCTGCTTGTGATCTGGGCAGCAAGATTGGCCATAAAGGCAGCGGCCACATATTTGATGATATGGCCGGGATCGCTCATGAGCCGGTCGCTTACGCCGCCCATGAGCGAAATGCCAAACAGGACCAGAAGTATGATGATGGCGCCGTTGAGTTCGCTGGCTCTTTTCTCGAGCGCGACCTGGCCCGCGAGACGGCGTACAGCCCAGGCCATGGCAAGCGCCGCACCAATGAAAGCTGCGGTACGTCCCATCATTGTCAGCACATTCATCCCGGCAGCGACGCCCGCAAGCCAATTGATCAAATAGGGACCCGTCAGCGGCACGGCGATGATGCTGAGTGTCGCCAGGCTGGTCGCCAGGGTGACATCGAGACCAAGCAGCGCCGCGAACACGATCGCCGCCGTCATCGAGGGTGAGGCCGCCCAGACAATCAGTGCTTGGGCAAGCTGCACCGGGACATGAAGACTATGGATGATTGCTGCCGTAGCCACGGGCACCGCAACGAGCAGCCATATGAGCAGCAGCGCTGGTAGCAGAGGCCGGCGCCAAACGGCCAGCGCGACCAGTTGGATGTCCGCCTTGAGAAACGCTGCCGCAGTAAAGACAAGGACCAGCGGTGAAAGCCATTCCTGCAGCACGGCAGCAAGGTGCGGAAATATCAGACCAATGAAGACGCCAGCGACCAGGGCTTCTGTCGCATGCCGTCCCAGCCAGGCGAGCGCTCTCACTTCAACCTCCCAGGATCTGCCAAGCCAGATCGATCTCGGCGATATTAAATTGGTGTATGACCATGGTGTTGCTCACGGTCCTCGCGCGCAAGTGCAGGGCATCCGCTGCCCCGCCCGACCGGGTTCCCGTCGCCTAAATGCGCGCGCGATGGACGGCGAGTGGATTGAAGGCTTGATCGACCGGCATCAACTCGATGCTGTTGATGTTGGCGTGCGCCGGCCGCGTCACGCACCAATGAATGACATCGGCGATGTCGTCCGGGGTCATGGGCTCGGTGTCCGCGTAGACCGCTGCAGCCCTCGCCGCGTTACCCTTGAAGCGCACCTGCGCCAGTTCCGACTGCACCTTGCCCGGCTCGATGCTTGTCACATGGACCTTCGTGCCGAGCAGATCGGCGCGCATCGCCAACGAGAACTGATGGACGAAGGCTTTTGTCCCGCAATAGACATGGCCGCCCGGATACGGATACGAGCCGGCTACAGATCCCAGGTTGATGATATGTCCCTTGTTGCGGGCCACCATCCCGGGCAGGATCGCATGTGTGCAATACAGCAGCCCCATGATGTTGGTTTCGACGGTGGCCACCCAGTCATCCAGGTCGCTGCGCTGGGCTGGCTCGAGTCCAAGCGCAATACCGGCATTGTTGACAAGCACGTCCAGTGTGGCGAATTCCGCCGGAAGCTCCGCGAGCTCCTGCTGGACCGCGGACCGATTGCGGATATCGAGTTCGAGTGTGTGGATTGGAACGAGCTTGCCGAGCTCATGTGCCAACGTGTCAAGACGATGAGCGCGTCTTCCGACCAGGACGAGACGGGCACCGTGCAAGGCAAACCGGCGGGCGCACGCGGCGCCAATTCCGGCGGTTGCTCCGGTGATCAGAACCGTCATTCCCGATCGCGCGTGTCGTTCGCCAGACATCGTTGTCGTGCCGGCAACCGGCGCCGACCCGCTGGCCTGTGCATCGCGGGTCGACCTGTAGGCTTGCCGCGCAAGAGCGCACTCCTGCTCTTCGATATCCATCATTGCCTCCTTTTAGTCAGCAGACGCTGCGTGTGCGTATTGGGAAACCGGTGCGCCGACCCAGCCCCAAACAATAGCCTGCGCGAATAACGGATTGTCAGAGAAGCCGATCGTGGGGACTTAAGCCATCTCATGCGGATCCGGCGATGAGCTGCGGCTCGCGTCAATATTGATCACTCACGGCAACCCTGCCCGGCATCCGAGCCGGGTGGGCCACATCGACACCGACCATTGATGCGACCGTTTGAATGATCTTGGACGCCTGCACGCGATAGACGTCCTCAAGGGGCGCCGAATAGCCGACTGGGATGCGTGGTGAAGCGACCCGACGGACCGGCGCACGCAGTGTTTGATGCAGCTCCTCGGCCACCGTCGCCGCAATCTCCGCACCCAGCCCGACGTCCCGTACGCTTTCATGCACGACAACGATGCGCCGCGTGCGCGCGACTGACCACAAAACAAGTTGCTTGTCCCACGGCCACAATGTTCGCAGATCGATGATCTCGGCGGATACACCACAGCGATCCTCGAGTTCCTGCGCGGCGCGTACCGCCTCATGGAGCGCCACCCCCCAGGTGACGACGGTCAGATCAGTCCCGGATCGCACCACCTTGCCGACGCCAAATGGAATCGGCGCGACCTCCGCTGCCACCTCGCCGGATATGTTCCAGAGCTCCTTGGCCTCGAGATGCATCACCGGATCCTCACCACGGAGCGCTGTCAGAAGCAGTCCCGTGGCATCGGAAGGCGTTGCAGGGGCTGTCACGACCAGGCCGGGCACATGGGCAAACCACGCCTCGAAGCTCTGCGAATGCTGTGCTGCCGACCCTCGTCGCAGGCCCGATGGCATCCGGACCACCAGGGGTACCCTGCCCTGGCCGCCGAACATGTAGCGGATCTTGGCGGCCTGGTTGACAATCTCGTCGATAGCGGACAGCGCGAAATCGGAAAAGCGCGTCTCAACGACCGGGCGTGTCCCGAGCAAGGCTGCGCCGACGGCAGCTCCGACCATCGTCGCCTCGGCTATCGGAGTGTCGACGATGCGGTCGGGACCGAACTCATCGACAAGTCCCTTGTATTGGCCGAACACCCCGCCGTGGCGTATATCCTCGCCCAGGACCCAGATATCGGGATTCTGGCGCATTTCGTTCTGGAGCGCCGAGCGCGCGGCCTCCACCACCGTCATTGTCACTCCCATCATGATGCAGCTCCGGCGGTTTGGATGTCGAGGTAGGCTTCGCCGGCGTCAGGCCAGCCGGCAGCAAGCGATCGGGCTACGGCCAGCTCGATCAGATCCGCCTCCTGCTCTCGAACCCGATCGATCTCGGAGACGGCCGCACCCTGCTGGCGCAGCAGTTCGCGACAGCGCTCGATCGGATCATTGCCCCAGCGCATTTCGACTTCAGAGCTCGGCCGGTACGTCGCCTGGTCCGCGCAGGTATGACCGCGAAGTCGGTATGTCCGGCAATGAAGCAGCCTCGGGCCTGAGCCGGCGCGAACCAGCTCGATCAGCGCACGCGTCCTTTGATCGACAGCATCGATGTCGTTTCCGTCGACCGACTCGGCCTCGATCCCGAGAGCCAGCGCGCGGGACACGATCCCCGGCCCCGCACTGACCGACGTGGTCCGGGTCGTCGCAGCCCAGGCGTTATCTTCGCACACCAGCAGCAGCGGAAGCCGATAGGCCGCTGCAAAATTGAACGCTTCGAGGCATTGCCCCCGGTTGATGCCGCCGTCACCAAAGAAGGCAACCGAAATCGCATCCGCGCCTTTCATCCGTAGCGCCTGCGCTGCGCCCGCGGCGATTGCGATGCTCGCGGCGACGACGCCATTGGCCCCGATCATGCCGACGTTGAAATCGGCAATATGCATCGAGCCGCCCTTGCCCTTGCAGACGCCGGTGTCGCGGCCGAATAACTCGGCCATCATTGCCGTCGGATCGACGCCCTTCGCGAGCGCGTGGTGATGATTGCGGTGCGTGCTGGTGATGACGTCCTCGCGCCTGAGATTGCCGCAGACGCCGGCGGCGACCGCTTCCTGACCAACCGCGCTGTGAATCATCCCCCGGATATGACCGTCCGCTGCCGCCTGCTCCGCCGCGATCTCGAAGGACCTGATGCGGCACATCAGACGATAGAGATCCAGCATTGCCTGATAACTGCTCGGGGCAGCCGCGCGATCTGTCCGCTCCAACATCAACTGGTCCATGGCGATGACCTCACCGGTTCGAGAAAAGACACGAAGGGTTTGCACTTCAGATCGCGGCGCCGCCTTGACAGCGAACCGTCCTTGTTGTCCGCGCGATTGCGCAGCAGGGGCTCATCCGCCTGCGCGGGCGGAATGGGATCGAACCACGCGAATTTCTGAGATGTCGGAAGCCGCATCGACCGAATATCCGATCCCCCGCACCGTCCGAATGTGGTTCGGCTCACCGTGACCGCACAACGCCTTTCGAATGCGACTGATGTGAACGTCGATTGACCGCAAGGCCGCGTCTGCCTCATCGTGGACGGTTGCGCGGATTCGGTCGCGCGTGAGCACCTTGCGCGGATGCTCAAGAAGCTGCCGCAGGATGCGATACTCAATCGGGGTAAGGCTGATGGCACGCCCGCCTCGATAGACGCGATGAGCCTCGAGCTCCATGACGATGTCTGCAAACCGCAACACACCGGAGCTTGTCAGCGAAGATGTCTGCCGCAGCAGGTCATGGACCCGTTCAAGGAACGCCTCGGGCAGAAAGGGCTTCACGATGACGTTCGCGGGCTCCATGAAAAGCGTTTGAAACTGCGATGCAAGCTGGTCGGGGTGAACCGACGTTGCGGTCATGATGAGCACAGGCACGTGCCGTGTGCTGCGATCCTGGTAGATCTTCTGGCGCACCGCGTCGCACCCCTGGACCTGGATGACGTCCAGAGCGATCAGATCCGGGTGTTCGGCTGCCGCGATGGCGGGTGCCGCAGCGACGTCGTCAGCCAGAATGCAATCGTAGCCATTGTCCTCGACGACATATTTGAGCAGGCTGATGAAGCCGGTCTCGCCGGCCAGGAGGATGAGCGGCTTGGCGGGCGAAGGATTGAGCTCATGTGCCGCGCGGCGATGCCTGCCGGCCTGCATGCTGGATGATTGCGGCGGATCGAACCGCGCCAGCGCAATGGCCTCGTGCAAACCAGCGTTCCGGGTTGCCTTGCCAGGCGTGGCAAGGTCTTGAGATCGCACTG
Organism: Bradyrhizobium sp.; assembly: GCF_049798375.1. Classification (GTDB taxonomy): domain Bacteria; phylum Pseudomonadota; class Alphaproteobacteria; order Rhizobiales; family Xanthobacteraceae; genus Bradyrhizobium. The sequence goes on along the minus strand of NZ_JBARGP010000047.1, from coordinate 5,109 downwards.
GAACCTGATTGACCTCGGATATTGCAATCTGCCGCCGCATCCTGCTCTCCCCGTTGCAGCTGCTGCTCCCACCGCGCCGAGCCGTCCGAGCTCAACGAGCAGCATGTGCTTGCAACGGGATGATAGTCACATCGGGCGGCAGCTGTGCAGCTACCGAATCTGGTAGTGGCCGGTCACACGTTGTTGCTGCCCGGACCGGAGTTGTATTGATAACGATACAAGCTCGTCTCTGATCAGGCGCTTGGCGGAGAGCCTGTGAACGGCAGGCATCGCAGATCGACAACCAGGGCCAGTCCGCTTCGGATGATGACGCGACATGTTGCACGAGGCATGATCGCCGTCTCACTTGATAGGAAGAGTAACTGTTAAGCATCTTTCGGATGTTGCAGCGGCAAAGCACATCTCACAATTGCCTCTGCGTCTTACTAGTACCAAGATACCGATTATATCGTCGTTAGTTCACACGGGAGCGGATCTCGCCATGCGGAGCTCTGCGAATCCAACAATGATTGGACTCAATCCGCCTGATCACCACGCCGACCCGCCGTTTGCGACGGCAGACATGGCAGGTCGGCATCTCACGGTTCGTGCGCACATCCTTCAACGGCCGTGCTGCGAGCAAAGGTCGACAAGCTGCCATGGCGCGGCCGGCGAATGCCTTTCCGCAGGGGCTCCGAGATGAGCGGTTGCAAGTTTTCAGGCCGGCATTTGCGCGGCAGCACGGCTCTGGAGCTGAAGCACCTGCGGTCGGCCGTAACGGCCGCGGAATCCGGCAGCTTTCGCAAAGCTGCGGAGTTGCTCAGGTTGCAGCAGTCGAGTCTCAGCAGGTCAATTCGTCAAATCGAGAACAGTCTCGGGGTGACAATATTCGAGAGATCGAGCGGAGGCATAAGTCCTACAGTTGCGGGACAAAGCGTGCTCCGCTTGGCAAGGACCATCCTCGAGGAATGCGATGCGCTGGTTTCGACGGCCAGGTCCGTGCAGAACAGCGAGACGGGCCGGCTCGCCGTCGGATTCTGCACGTCGCTCTCGGCGGGCAATCTGCAGGCCACTTTCCTCAGCTTCAAGCAGCTGGTCCCGCATGTCGAATTCGCGACCGTGGAGCGATCACGGACACGGCTGGCAACGGCGTTGCGGACCGGCATGCTTGATATCCTGATCGTCACCGGAAATCTTCCGTCATTGGAGGGCAAGACCATGCGATTATGGAGCGAGCGTGTCCTAGCCGCGTTGCCGCAGGACCACGCGCTTGCCGCGCGTGAGACGCTGTACTGGACTGACCTTCGGGGCGAAACGGTGTTGCTGAGCCATTACGATCCGGGCCGCGAGTTTGAGGACCTGCTGGTCTCGAAGCTGGTCGTACCTGAGGACCGCCCCATCATCCAGCGCCATGACGTCAGCCGCGGCATCATCAAGAGTCTCATCAGCATGAAGGCTGGTATCAGCCTCGTGCTCGAATCCGATATGGGCGCCAGTTTTTCCGGGCTGGTCTATCGGGAGCTACGCGACGGCGGCGGACCGAGCCGGTTCGAGTATTCCGCCTATTGGCGGGCCGAAAACGAAAATCCAGCCTTGAAGGCATTCCTGGCGATGCTTTGCGAGCGTTACCCGTCGCCTCGCCTGGCGAGATGACGCGCGCGGCGGGCCTTCTGAAAACCTCTGTCGGTGGCCATGAACCGTGCCAGCATTGGCCCGATCAGCCTGGTGGGATCCTTGATCGGCTGTCCGATCTCGCACGTGAGGATGTCGGCATAGGCGACGAGGTCCTGGTGGATATTGGCCGGCAATTCGAGGGCGAGCTTGACGGGCTTGTTGTCCTCGATGGCACCGAGCTTCAACTTTGCCATCGCCTATCTCCTGAACGGCTCGAGCACCAGATCGCGATTGACCATCACCCTGACCGGAAATCCCGGCCGGATCGTCAAGGTCGGCTGGATGTTGAGATTGCGTCGTACCACCTGTTGGCCGGTCTGATTGAGGCTGTCGCCTGCCCCGCGACGCAGCGCCTGAAGAATGGCGTCGTTGCTGCCGGTCGCATCTGTTCCCGAGTTCACCTCGGTCCCCATCGATAATAGCGTCGAAAGCGCAGCTGCACCGAGAAGCTCCTTCCAGTGGTTGTCCACCTCATCCTCCAGTCCGGAATATCCGGCGGCGTCAGCACCGGGCTGCCGCTCCAGCACGATCGAGCGCCCGTTCGGCATGATCAACCGGGTCCAGACAAGCAGAACGCGCGACTGTCCGAACGCCACCTGGCTGTCATACGTTCCGATCAATCGCGCCCCCTGCGGGATTAGCAGGGCCCGACCGGTCGGCGTGTCATAGACCCGTTCTGTCACTTGTGCGGTGATCTGCCCGGGCAGATCGGACCGGATCCCTGTTATCAGCGCCGCCGGAATCACTGTTCCGGCCTGGACAACAAACGCCGACGCAGGCCTCGCCAGGCGATCGGCACTCGTTGTTCTCCGATCGACGGGTGAATTGACGAAGGCGATTTTCCGGTCCTGCCCATTTTGGGCAAATGTCTCGTCGGAGGACGCGCCTGCGTTGGAGGTGGTCTCGCTCGATGCCGGCGTAGCGGCGACTGAGGGGCGAACATTCGTGCTGGCAAACACCTTGCTGGTGCGGGCGGCCTCGGTTTCCTGGTCTGCGCGCTGCTGTTCAGCATCGATGACGGGCGAGCCGGATTGGGATGAACCTTGTGCGGCGACGACAAGATGGCCGAGACCTCCCGGCAAAGGCTTACCGAGAAGCGGTGCATCGCGCCGGATCGCCCCGTAATCCTTGGGCAGGCTCGCGAGTTCATCGGCGACCTCATGATGGTCGATGGAGTACGATCGTTCACGGTCGGGAGCCCGCTTCGATCTGTCCTGCAGAGCCCACAGCACCGCACCACCGATCATCGCAAGCGCCAGGGCGGTACCGCCGGCCAGCACTTTCCGCGAGAGCCGCACGACCTGGAAAGGGTGCGCGTTCAGCCGCTGCGCTTGCCTGATCTGTTGCTGCTGGGAGGGCCCCGAAACGGCCGTATCCTGCTCACGCGCTTGCTCGGAGCTGGTCATGCGGACTTCCCGTCGGTTCGGGTGATCCGCACCTTCTGCTGGTTTTCCCCACCGAGCCTCAGTTCTGCTGCGGCAAACAGCCGATCGACGATCAGCACATGGCCGTAGACGCGGTAGTTGACGAGTTCGGGCTTGCCGTCAGGGCCGATCACGAAGAGTGGCGGCATCTCGCCTTGGCCGATTCCGGCGGAGAATTCGATATAGACCTTCTGCCCGTCGTCATAGGCGCTGAGCGGGCGCCACGGCGGGCTGTCGCCATCGATGACGTAGCGATAGCGACGCAGCTTCTGCTCCGGAATGATGGCCGGCGGCACCGCGCGACCACGCGCGGCCCGGTCCTGCGGATAGAACCAACTGACCGAAGGCATGTAGAGTTGTCCGCGGGACCGCAGCTCCATCAGGTAGGTGCGCCGATCGGTATTGATGACGAGGTTGGTCTCGATCGCCGGCCGGGTCGGCTTGACCAGGATATGCACCTGCCGGTTATCGCCGCTGCCGCTCTCGGTATCGCCGACCACCCAGCGCACGGTGTCGCCGGCGGCGACCGGTCCCGAGCCGGTCAGTTGCTCGCCGGGCTCCAGCGCAATATCCGTGATCTGGCCGGGCGCGGCATAGATCTGGTAGAGCGCGCCCGGACTATAGGAAAATACCTGCACCGCATTGAAATAGCCGGCCTTGCGCGGTTGCACCCGAGCGGCATCGTTTGCGCTTTCGATCCGCCCGGCCGGCTCGCTGGCTTCGGCGCTTCTGCCCCCGCGAGCGGGCTGCCAGGCCGGCGGAATATGCAGCGGCCGGCGATCATCGTCCGCAAGCGGCGGCGGATCCGATGGCGCTCGCAGTTCGGAATCATAGCTGATCTGTGGAGGCTTGACCGCCGCGCAGCCTCCTAAAGCGGACCCACAGATCAGGAGAGCCACAGTCAAGCTCGGCCAAATTCCTTGCGACGCAACGATGGGATCTGACGGCATTGCTAGGACAGCTCCTTCGACCAATTGATCGCGTTGACGTAGATGCCAAGGGGATTTTTTCGCAGGCGATCGAGGTCGCGCGGCATCTGCACCACGATGGTGAGGATGCCGCTCCACCGCTCGGTTGCGGCGAGCTGACCGTTTTCGTAGCGACGCTCGGTCCAGGCCACGCGAAAACTGTCGGGTGAGGCGCGAATGACGCTCGACATCTCGACTGCGACCTGGATCTTGCCGACCTGGTCGAACGGGTTGCTGTTGCGGGCGTAGTCGTTGAGCACGGCGGCGCCACGGTCGGTCGTGAAGTCATAGGCCCGCAGCCAGTCCTGACGCAGCACGATCGCGTCCATCGGCAGGCCCCGCACGTCCTCGATGAATCGGGCGAGGTGAAACGCGATCTGCGGATCGTTGGGTTGATAGTCGGCATCCGCGGGCGCGAGTGTCCTGGCCTCGCCGAATTGGTCGACCTCCACCACCCATGGCGTGACCGTTCCGCGCGCAGACTGCCAGACCAAGCCTCCAGCAAAGCCCGCGGACAGGACAAGACAGCCAAAAGCCATGAGCCGCCAATTCCGGGCCTGGACCCGCGCCGAGCCGATACGGTCGTCCCAGACCTGCGCGGCGCGTTGATAGGGCGTGATTGGCTGTGGCGTGCGCCCGTAATGAACCGCCGATCTTCTGAACATGGACTGACCTCATGAGATGGCCGGCAACAGCATATGGGCCGGCGAGCCTCAGTGTTTCTCTTGCGAGAGATCGACAGACCCGCCGCTCCCGCCGCGATCGCCCGAGCGGAGCGCTTGGGTCGCGGCCGACGCGCCCTGACTGATGACCCTCGCCCGCTTCATGCGGCGAACCCATGCGGGCGCGCTTTCCGGCACGGAGGAGGACGCGTTGTCAACGTCGCCTGAGTGCACATGGCTGGTGCCTTGACGCCCGGCCAGCGGGCGCAACGCGCTTGTCGCAGCCGGGGCTCCTGCATCGGCCGCGCCCGAAAGTCCGCCCGCGCCGAACGCTCCGGAGGTGCCGCTCGCGAATGCCTTCATCCCCGTCGCGGCACCCGTGGCCGCACCGCCCACCAATGC
>NZ_JBARGP010000046.1:0-1669 GCF_049798375.1 Bradyrhizobium sp. | reverse complement strand
TGGCGCTGCCGCGCACCGATCGCGGCCCGCGGCGGGTCGAGCTCGATCTGCCGGGCCAGCTCGAGCAGCAATTGGTCGGCTACCCGGTGCGGCCGAAGAGCCTGTACTATCGCCGCGGCCTGATCCCCTCCTGGTCGAAGCCGACTTTGGTGATCCGCAACGAGCAGATCCTTTCGCCGGCCGAGGCCGAGCCGATCGCCCCGGGCGACTATCTCTATCTGCTGGCACCGCCGAAGAAGGCCGAGTCGCTCGACCGCTTCTTCGTCGACATGCAGCCATCGTCCGCACCTGATCCGCATCTGCTCGGCGACTTCATGGTATCTGGCGAGCGCACGCTGGATGAACTGGCCGCGATCTATGGCGTCAGCGTCGCGGACGAGGAGCGCGCGTTGACGCTATCAGATTATTTCGACGTCCATCTCGATCGCGCGCCGGGTGAGGGCGCCACGGTGGCGCTCGATACGATCGTGCTGGTGGCGCGCTCGATCTCCGGCGGCCGGGTCAATGTCGTCGGCCTGCGGCTACCGGAGGACGATGAGGAGGCTGCGCCGCCGCCGACGCGCGCCCATTCGTTCAGGCGCAAGCTCACGGATGTCTGGTCACAAGTCGCGGGCGTCTGAGCAAGGCCATCACAAAACCTTCATAGAACACCGAGCGTGACAAACAACCACCGCAGCGCTTGAACAGACCCATCACCTTGTGACAAGGAGACGCTCTCCGCGGGACAACCGAATGAGACCGCCTCCATGTTCCTGCAAGACATCCGCAGCAGTACGCTTGGCCACGCGGTCCGGCCCAACATCTGGGACATCGTCGCGCTGATCATCGTGATCGGTGCCATGGTGCTGATCGTCTATGGCGGTGAGCAGACCACGCTGCCGCTGTCGGCGCTCGACAACACACCTGTTACACTCAATCCCTCGCATCTGCCGCTCTATGCGCTGCGCACCACCTTGCGGATGCTGCTCGCGATCATCTGTTCGCTCGTTTTTACCTTTCTCTATGCGGCGCTCGCCGCCAAGAGCCGGCGCGCCGAGATGGTGCTGATTCCGCTGCTGGACATCCTGCAGTCGGTGCCGATTCTCGGCTTTCTCACCTTTACCGTCGTGTTCTTCATGAACCTGTTTCCCGGCAAGGTGCTGGGCGCCGAGCTCGCCTGCGTGTTCGCGATCTTCACCAGCCAGGCCTGGAACATGACGTTCAGCATGTATCAGTCGATGCGCAACGTGCCGAAGGATCTGGAGGAGGCGACGCAGAGCTTCCACCTTTCGGGATGGCAGCGCTTCTGGCGACTCGATGTTCCCTTCGCGATGCCCGGCCTGATCTGGAACACGATGATGTCGATGTCCGGCGGCTGGTTCTTCGTGGTGGCTTCGGAAGCCATCACCGTCGGCAACACCACCGTCACCCTGCCCGGCATCGGCTCCTATGTCGCGATCGCGATCCAGCAGAAGAACCTCGTCGCGATCGGCCTCGCCATCTTCACCATGCTGCTGGTGATCATCGTCTACGACCAACTGCTGTTTCGCCCGATCGTGGCCTGGGCCGACAAATTCCGCTTCGAGCAGACCGCGTCGGGCGATCCGCCAACTTCGTGGATGCTCGATTTGTTCAGGCGCACCCGCGCGCTGCGCGCGCTTGCGCTGCCGTTCTCTGCCATCAACCGCAC
>NZ_JBARGP010000045.1:0-9187 GCF_049798375.1 Bradyrhizobium sp. | reverse complement strand
TAACCGAATACTTCGAATTACTCGGAATGTAAGTTTTGACGGGGGTGGGTAAGTTTTCGTCAAGTAAACCGGCCGGGCCGCGTTCCAGTGCCCAAAAGCGTGCAATCCCTCTGACGTCATGGCCGCCATGCAACAGAGCAAGGAACCCCCGCTTAGCGTTGCAGGTGCAATAACACCGAAGGGCTTGGTCGCGGGCTCGCCGGCGTCAGGAGGACTTTCGTCGGCCGCAGCAACACGCACGGCGATAAGGCGCCAATGAGGGGCCCCGTCTTGTTGCGGCTGCGCTTTCGCTATGTTAGCAAAGCGCCGTTTTTCGTGATCGCGCACCTCACGCAGCGGTCGGAAATCAAAGTCCTGCTTGAATTCCAAGGGCTTGACCATTTCGCACATGCACTGTGCGACGGTTTTTCCTTGTGGGTTTGACATCTGCAAAAAGAGCGCGCCTGTGGCTGCTGAAGATCCATCCGTATCCGGTGTGTCCGGTCGTTATGCGACGGCTCTGTTTGAGCTGGCGCGCGACGAGAAATCCGTCGACGCGGTCAAGGCCGATCTCGACAAGTTCAATGCCATGCTGGCGGAGAGCGCCGACCTGAAGCGGCTGGTCCGCAGCCCGGTGTTCGGTGCCGACACGCAGCAGAGGGCGTTGGCCGCTGTGCTCGACAAGGCCGGCATCACCGGCGCCGCTGCCAACGTCCTGAAGGTGCTCACTGCCAACCGCCGCCTGTTTGCAGTTGCCGACGTGATCCGCGCTTTCAATGCGCTGGTCGCTAAGTTCAAGGGCGAGGTCATGGCCGACGTTACCGTCGCCGAGGCCCTGTCTGACAAGAATCTCGACGCTCTCAAGGACGCCGTGAAGTCGGTGGCCGGCAAGGATGTCATGCTCAACGTGAAGATCGATCCTGCGATCATTGGCGGTGTTGTCGTTAAGCTCGGCAGCCGCATGATCGATAGCTCGCTTCGCACCAAACTCAATTCGATTAAGCACGCGATGAAAGAGGCAGGCTGATGGACATCCGCGCCGCGGAAATTTCCGCGATCCTCAAGGACCAGATCAAGAATTTCGGCCAGGAAGCCGAAGTCTCCGAAGTCGGACAGGTGCTGTCCGTCGGTGACGGTATCGCCCGCGTCTACGGTCTGGACAACGTCCAGGCCGGTGAGATGGTCGAGTTCGAGAACGGCACCCGCGGCATGGCGCTGAACCTCGAGACCGACAATGTCGGCATCGTCATCTTCGGTGCCGACCGCGAGATCAAGGAAGGCCAGACCGTCAAGCGCACCCGCGCAATCGTCGACACGCCGATCGGTAAGGGTCTGCTCGGTCGCGTCGTCGACGCGCTTGGCAATCCGATCGACGGCAAGGGCCCGATCCAGGCCACCGAACGCAAGCGCGTCGACGTCAAGGCGCCCGGCATCATTCCGCGCAAGTCGGTGAACGAACCGATGTCGACCGGCCTCAAGGCCATCGACGCCCTGATCCCGGTCGGCCGCGGCCAGCGCGAGCTGATCATCGGCGACCGCCAGACAGGCAAGACTGCGATCGCGCTCGACACCATCCTGAATCAGAAGCCGCTCAACGTCGCGGGCGCGCCGGAAAGCCAGAAGCTGTATTGCGTCTATGTCGCGATCGGCCAGAAGCGTTCGACCGTGGCCCAGTTCGTCAAGGTGCTGGAAGAGCAGGGCGCGCTGGAATACTCCATCGTGGTCGCGGCCACCGCGTCCGATCCGGCGCCGATGCAGTATCTGGCGCCGTTCACCGGCTGCACCATGGGCGAGTATTTCCGCGACAACGGCATGCACGCGGTCATCATCTATGACGATCTGTCCAAGCAGGCCGTCGCCTACCGCCAGATGTCGCTGCTGCTGCGCCGCCCGCCGGGCCGTGAAGCCTATCCGGGCGACGTGTTCTATCTGCACTCCCGCCTGCTCGAGCGTGCGGCGAAGCTGAACGACACTCTGGGTGCCGGATCGCTGACCGCGCTGCCGGTCATCGAAACCCAGGCCAACGACGTGTCGGCCTACATTCCGACCAACGTCATCTCGATCACCGACGGCCAGATCTTCCTGGAGACCGACCTGTTTTTCCAGGGCATCCGTCCCGCGGTGAACGTCGGCCTGTCGGTGTCGCGCGTCGGCTCCTCGGCGCAGACCAAGGCGATGAAGAAGGTCGCCGGCAAGATCAAGGGCGAGCTGGCGCAGTACCGCGAAATGGCGGCCTTCGCGCAGTTCGGCTCCGATCTCGACGCCGCGACCCAGCGCCTGTTGAACCGCGGTTCGCGCCTCACCGAGCTCCTGAAGCAGCCGCAGTTCTCGCCGCTGAAGATGGAAGAGCAGGTGTGCGTGATCTGGGCCGGCACCAACGGCTATCTGGACGCGCTGCCGCTCAACAAGGTCAAAGCTTTCGAGGACGGCCTGTTGTCGGTGCTGCGTGGCAAGAACGCCGACCTGCTCAACGCCATCCGCGACAGCAAGGACCTCTCCAACGACAGTGCCGACAAGTTGAAGGCGGTGGTCGAAGGCTTCGCGAAGACGTTCTCGTAAGCCAAGCTGTCATGGCCGGGCAAAAGCGCCAAGCGCGTCTTTGCTGAGTTTGTCCCGGCCATCCGCGCCCTAGGCGTGGTAAGGATTTAGACGTGGATGCCCGGCACAAGGCCGGGCATGACGAAGGTGAGGTCGAGTGGTTGGAGCCGACAGGCCGATCACCGGGTTGGGCTAGAGACGAACAATGGCGTCACTGAAAGACATGCGGGTCCGCATCGCCTCGACCAAGGCGACGCAGAAGATCACCAAGGCGATGCAGATGGTCGCGGCCTCCAAGCTGCGCCGCGCGCAGACCGCGGCCGAGGCCGCGCGTCCCTATGCCGAGAAGATGGATGCGGTGATCGCGAATATCGCGAGCGCCGCGGCCGGTTCGTCGACGGCGCCCAGGCTGCTCTCGGGCACTGGCCAGGATCGGGTGCACCTGCTGCTGGTGTGCACCGGCGAGCGCGGCCTCTCCGGCGCGTTCAACTCGTCGATCGTGCGCCTGGCGCGCGAGCGCGCGCTGTCCCTGATGAGCCAGGGTAAAGAGGTCAAATTCTTCTGCGTCGGCCGCAAGGGCTACGAGCAGCTGCGCCGCCAGTTCGACAAGCAGATCGTCGAGCATGTCGAGCTGCGTTCGGTGCGTCAGCTCGGCTTTACCAACGCCAACGATATCGCCAAGAAGGTGATCGCCCGCTTCCAGGCCGGCGAGTTCGACGTCTGCACGCTGTTCTATGCGCAATTCAAGTCGGTGATCGCGCAGATCCCGACCGCGCAGCAGATCATTCCGCTCGTGATCGAAGCCCCGGCCGCCAACGCCGGCCCGACGGCGCTCTACGAATACGAGCCGGAGGAGGACGAGATCCTCGCCGGACTTTTACCGCGCAATCTCGCCATGCAGATCTTCCGCGCCCTGCTCGAGAACAACGCCTCGTTCTACGGTGCCCAGATGTCAGCGATGGACAACGCCACCCGCAATGCGGGCGACATGATCCGCAAGCAGACGCTGATCTACAACCGTACCCGCCAGGCCATGATTACCAAGGAGCTGATCGAGATCATCTCGGGCGCCGAGGCGATCTGACGCTCACACCATCTGCCCTCTGCTTCAGGGCAGCCAAACAAAGTTTTCCGGTCGGACAGACCGCGTCCCAAGAGTTCGGATCGTAAGGAGAGATATTCATGGCTACCGCAGCCAACCAGATCGGTCGCATTACCCAGGTCATCGGCGCCGTCGTCGACGTGCAGTTCGAAGGCTATCTGCCGGCCATTCTCAACGCCATCGAGACCAAGAACGGCGGCAACCGCCTGGTGCTCGAAGTCGCCCAGCATCTCGGTGAATCCACCGTGCGCACCATCGCGATGGACACCACCGAAGGCCTCGTGCGCGGCCAGGAAGTCAGCGACACCGGCGCACCGATCCGGGTGCCGGTCGGCGCCGGCACGCTCGGTCGCATCATGAACGTGATCGGCGAGCCGATCGACGAAGCCGGCCCGGTGCAGGCGGAAGGCCTGCGCCCGATCCATGCGGACGCGCCTTCCTATACCGAACAGTCCACCGAGGCTGAAATCCTCGTCACCGGCATCAAGGTCGTCGACTTGCTCGCGCCTTACGCCAAGGGCGGCAAGATCGGGCTGTTCGGCGGCGCCGGCGTCGGCAAGACCGTGCTGATCCAGGAGCTGATCAACAACGTCGCCAAGGCGCACGGCGGCTACTCGGTGTTCGCCGGCGTCGGCGAGCGCACCCGCGAAGGCAACGACCTCTATCACGAGTTCATCGAGTCCAAGGTCAACGCCGATCCGCACAACCCGGATCCGAGCGTCAAGTCGAAGTGTGCGCTGGTGTTCGGTCAGATGAACGAGCCGCCGGGTGCGCGCGCCCGCGTCGGCCTCACGGGCCTCACCGTCGCCGAGCATTTCCGCGACCAGGGCCAGGACGTGCTGTTCTTCGTCGACAACATCTTCCGCTTCACCCAGGCCGGCTCGGAAGTGTCGGCGCTGCTCGGCCGCATCCCGTCGGCGGTGGGCTATCAGCCAACGCTCGCCACCGACATGGGCGCGCTGCAGGAGCGCATCACCACCACGACCAAGGGTTCGATCACCTCGGTGCAGGCCATCTACGTGCCGGCCGACGACTTGACCGACCCGGCGCCGGCCACCTCGTTCGCCCACTTGGACGCGACTACGGTGTTGAACCGCGCGATCTCGGAAAAGGGCATCTATCCGGCGGTGGACCCGCTCGACTCGACCTCGCGCATGCTGTCGCCGCTGGTCGTCGGTGAAGAGCACTACGCCACCGCGCGTCAGGTCCAGCAGATCCTGCAGCGCTACAAGTCGCTGCAGGACATCATCGCCATTCTCGGCATGGACGAGCTGTCGGAAGAGGACAAGCTCACCGTCGCGCGCGCCCGCAAGATCGAGCGCTTCCTGTCGCAGCCGTTCCACGTCGCTGAAATCTTCACCGGCTCGCCGGGCAAGTTCGTCGACCTCGCCGATACCATCAAGGGCTTCAAGGGCCTGTGTGAAGGCAAGTATGACCACCTGCCGGAGGCCGCCTTCTACATGGTCGGCAACATCGACGAGGCGGTCGAGAAGGGCAAGAAGCTGGCGGCTGAAGCGGCCTAACAGGGCGAATGGCGAATAGGGAGTAGCGAATAGAACTGACTGTTCGCTGCTTCCTCTTCACGTCCCGCCATTCGCTATTCGCCACGCGCTATTCGCAGGTAACTCATGGCCACTTTCCATTTCGATCTCGTCTCGCCGGAAAAGATCGCGTTCTCGGGCGAGGTCGACCAAGTCGACGTTCCCGGCCTCGAGGGTGATTTCGGCGTGCTCGCCGGACACGCGCCGTTCGTCGCCGCGATCCGGCCGGGCATCCTGACCGTGACGACGGGCTCCACGCATCAGAAGATCATCGTGCTCGGCGGCCTCGCCGAAATCTCCGAGAAGGGGCTGACGGTGTTGGCCGAGGTCGCCACCTCGATGGCCGAGCTCGATCGCGAAGCCTTCTCCGAGCAGATCTCCGCCATGGAGGCCAAGCTCGCCGAGAAAGAAGGCAACGAGCTCGATCGCGCCATCGAGCGGCTGGATCACTTCAAAACCATCCAGCATCAGGTCAACACCACAGCGCTTCATTAAGCCGGCGGCGAGCCCGAGAACTCGCGAGACATCAATTGTCGAATGGCCGGGCATCGCCCGGCCATTTTTGCTGTTAGGCGGCACAAGCGAAGCCAGGTTACAGTGGTCTCGCAAACCCCGAGAATTGTTGCGCCACCTCACGATAGACCTCGCGGCGGAACGGCACCACGATGTCCGGGACGCGCGCGAGGCGCTCCCAGCGCCAGGCATCGAACTCGGCCGGTTGGCCATTGCGTGGCGTCAGCGGATCGATGTCAGCCTCATTGCCCGTGAAGCGCAGCGCGAACCATTTCTGGCGCTGGCCACGGAATTTGTCGAACCGGTGCGGCGGTCCGTCATAGGCCGGGAATTCGTAAGTCAACCAGTCGGTCTCGCCGAGGAAATCGGCATCCCTGACATTGGTTTCCTCCCACAATTCGCGCCGCGCGGCTTCGCGCAGATCCTCGCCGGGATCGACGCCACCCTGCGGCATCTGCCATTCCAGCCCTGGCAGGACGATCTCCGGACCGTCATCGCGGAAGCGGCGCCCGATCAGCACCTCGCCCGAGGCGTTGAACAACGCGATACCGACATTCGGACGATAGAGCCGGTCGCTCAACGCGATGCGCCCGCGAGCGAGGCGAATTCCTCGACCACCCGTTCATAGACGGGACGCTTGAATGGCACGATCAGGTGAGGGAGATTCTTCATCGGCTCCCAGCGCCAGTTGATGAACTCGGCCTTGTGGCCGCCGCCGGGATTCGCGACATTGATCTCGGCGTCCTTTCCGGTGAAGCGCAGCGCGAACCATTTCTGGCGCTGGCCGCGATAGCGGCCTTTCCAGGCGCGGCCCGCCACGGTGCGCGGAATGTCGTAGGTCAGCCAGTCCTCGATCTCGCCGAGCTTCTCGACCGAGCGGACGCTGGTCTCTTCGTAGAGCTCGCGTTGGGCGGCTTCCCAGGCGTCCTCGCCGGGATCGACGCCCCCCTGCGGCATCTGCCAGACATGGGACTCGTCGACATGCTCGATGCCGCCGGCACGTCGCCCGATGAAGACCAGTCCCTCCTTGTTGATCAACATCAGGCCAACGCAGGTTCGGTAGGGCAGGTCCTCGTAGCGTGTCATTCCGTCAAAGCCTTCCTGCGGTCGATAGCCCACGGTCTGTCAGGCCCGACCACGCCGCGCCGGCATGTGACCGACCGTGCTCAGTTCGATTTTGATTTCAGCATCGCCGTTGTCAATGGCACAAGCATTATACCCTTGGCGTCCAGCCCCTTGATCCAGGCCCCGACGCGCTCGATCGACACCGGCAGCGCCGAAGCCGTCCCGATCGCGGTGCCGCGCTCCTTGGCGAGGCTTTCGAGCTTGGCCAGCGCATGGTCGATCTCGACCGCAGTCGGCACGGCGTCGATCGCCACGTCGCCCTTGGCGAACGGCATCGCCTGGCCCGTCGCGAGCGAGCTCGCGACGCTGCGCGGCGCTGAGCCGTCGTCAAAGAAAGCGAGGCCGCGCTTCGCCGCTTCGCTGACAATTGGCTGCATCGCGTTCTCGGTGGCGACGAAGCGCGCACCCATGAAGTTGGCGACGCCGACGTAACCCTGCAGGCGGCTCATATGCCAGTATAGCCGATCAAGATTCTGGTCGGGGCCGAGCGTCGCGAGCAGGGTCTGCGGGCCCGGATCATTGTCCGGATAGTCGTAGGGCTCCATCGGGACCTGCAGCAGGATCTCATGGCGCTGGCTGCGCGCCCGCTCGGCAAGTTTTGAAGGATCAGACCCATAAGGCGTGAAGGCCAGCGTCACCGCCGGCGGCAGCTTCACGATGGCGTCTGTGGTCTTGGCGGCGCCGACGCCGAGCCCGCCGATCACGATCGCAACCACCGGCATCTTCGCGGCCTTGGCACGATCGGCATCGGCCGCATAGGCGGCGAACGGTTTCAATCCGTCGACGGCGACCGGGATCATGCCGTAGCGCGACTGTTCCAGCAGCTTCGGATTGATGCCGGGCATGGCGGCGGAAGGAGTTGCGGGAGCGGCGGCGCCGGGCTCGGCATTGTCAGCGCTGCCCGCGCCGATCGGAACCTCCTGGCGGGTGCCGCTGGAGCCGTCGATGATGGTCACGGTTTTGCGCTCGGCACCGGCGTCCTGCTTTGCCGCCGGCGCCGCGCCGCGTTCGTTGCCATGCTCGCCTGCGGCATCGGGCTTGGCGGCCTTGCCGGCCGCCTTGGCCTTAGCGTCGGCCGGCTTGGTGCCTTCATTGATGGCGACGCGCGCGACCGGTTCGCCGCCAAGCGGATTGTCGCCGAAGATGGCAAAGCCCGCGAACGTCACCAGAAACAGGCCGAGCATCACCGCGAGCGCCTGCGGGGCGGTGAAGGGAAGCCGAAACCGGCGCTTGCGACGTGGCTCAGTCTGTCCGAGCGGAGTGCTCAGCTCGTCAGCCGTTTCTGTCATCGATTTTCCCGAATCAGTCGGGCCTACGATACCACGGCAGGCCGCCGCCGCGGCAGAGCCCATACCCAATCACCGTAGCAGGGCGGACGCCGCGGACGCACAGCGCGTGCAGCAAAAAGGGCGGCCTGAGGGCCGCCCTTTTCGATCGAATCGATCAGACTGGTGCGAGGTGCGAATCAGTTCCGCTTCGACGTCGGCTGGTCGGTCGCAGCCGGCTTGTTGTCGTTCGCGGCCGGCTTGTCCGCGGAAGCCTTGTCGGTCGTCGCGGTGTCGGTCGCGGCGGGAGCGCCGGGGACCGCATTGGAGCTGCTCTTGATGCCGTGCAGCAGGTCGTCGGCCATCTTCAGCGCCTTGTCGTCCTTCGCATCCGGCGGCACGTAGGATTGCGAGCCGGTCTTCTCGTCGCCGTCGTTCTTCAGATGGCCGCGCAGCGACGCCTCGCCCTTAGTGTCGGTGCGCGACTTCAGCTCATCCGGCACGTCCTGCAGCACTTCGATGTCCGGCACGATGCCCTTGGCCTGGATCGACTTGCCCGACGGCGTGTAGTAGCGCGCGGTGGTGAGCCGCAGCGCGCCGTTGCCGGCGCCGAGCGGAATGATGGTCTGCACCGAGCCCTTGCCGAACGAGCGGGTGCCGACCAGCGTCGCCCGCTTATGGTCCTGCAGGGCGCCGGCCACGATCTCGGACGCCGAAGCCGAGCCGCCATTGACCAGCACGATCACCGGCTTGCCCTTGGTGAGGTCGCCCGGATGCGCAACGCGGCGCTGGGTTTCCTCGGCGTTGCGGCCGCGGGTAGAGACGATCTCGCCGCGGTCCAGGAAGGTGTCGGAGACGGTCACCGCCTCTTCCAGCAGGCCGCCCGGATTGTTGCGCAGGTCGATGACGTAGCCCTTCAGCTTGTCGCCGATCTGGCCTTGCAGGTCGGCGATGCTCTTCTTCAGGCCTTCGGTGGTCTGCTCGTTGAAGGTGGTGATGCGGATGTAGGCGACGTCATCGGCCTCGACGCGCGAACGCACCGAGCGGACACGGATGTTGTCGCGCATCAAGGTGATGTCGAGCGGATTGTCGACGCCCTTGCGGATGACCTTCAGCTTGATCTT